>JAKSLR010000049.1 GCA_024401095.1 Bacteroidaceae bacterium | reverse complement strand
GCTTGATTTTCATCATCTTTGATAGGTGAAGAGTTCTTCCGACTCTTCACCACTTTTCACCGTGGTGAAGAGTGGTGAAGGGTTGTAGTCACTCTTCACCGTTGTAACTCCCTTAGAAATAAGCGATTAAGGTAAAAAGGTGAAGGGTGAAGAGTTTACTAAAAAAAACTAAATTATAATGCGATATTTTATTTCATGCAAATACTACTTTATCTTTGTGTCAAATAAAATGCGTCTCTGAAAATGAATGGTAGATTATTTCTTTTATTGGCAATCTCTCTATTCAATCCTATTTGGCTTTATGCTCAGTATAACGGCTATAAGGATTGGCCTCGCGAAGAACGGCAATTTGGGGGTAAGTATCTCTTGACAGATGAGGCCACCGCATTAGCAGATAAGGTGTTGGCGTTACAATTGCAAACAGGTGCATGGCCTAAAAACATATATTATCCTCAGATTTCTGCAGAAGAAGTGTCTGTATTAAAGAAAAAGTATTCGAATGGGAATTTTGGAACAGTTGAAAATAATGCGACCCTTTCTGAAATTCATTTTCTTTCTAATATGTTTCAAGCAACGGCACAACGACGTTACCGCAAAGCTGCAGAAGAAGGTATCCAGTTTCTTTTGAATGCACAATATCAAAATGGTGGATGGCCATTAAGTTTTCCTGCAACTACAGATCGTGAAGCTTGTATTACATTTGAGAATGATGTCATGGTCAACATTCTTCAGCTATTGAATCGAATCATTCAAAAGTCTGAACCTTATTCATATCTGTCAGATGATATTCGTAAACGTGCCCAGGACGCTTTTAATAAAGGTGTAGCATGCATTCTTAATGCGCAGATTCGTCAGGAAGGAAAACCAACGGTTTGGTGTGCAAGGCATCATCAAGAAACATTGGCACCAGCTTGTGGCGATGTAGCAGAATTGCCTTCGCTAAGTAGTAATCATTCTTCATCTATTGTACTTTTTCTAATGGGAATTGTTGATCCTGATCCGTTTGTGAAATCTGCAATAGAAGGTGCTGTAGAGTGGTATAATTCAACTGTAATCCGTGGATTGAAAAGAGAAAACTATATCAATAAAGAAGGAAAACGTGATTTCCGTTTGGTTTCTGATCCTCATGCTGCCGATATGTGGGCATGTTATTATACATTAGATAGTAATCGGCCTTTCTTTACATCTGTAGGGGGCGATGTGATCTATTCTTTCGATGAGCTAACCCGTGAACGCAGGACAAGCGTAAGTTGGTATTCAAATGAACCTCAAAAAGTCTTACGTAGGTATGAGCGTTGGAAGAAGAGTGTTGAAGCAGAATAGCTGTTATATTTTACTGATGGATTTTACCCAAAGATCATTGAGATCTACGGTGAATTTGATTTCCAACCCGCTAAACTCCATACCATAAATGCGAGTGCTGTCTTGTTGATAATGTGGACGCGGATCTGCTGCTAAGACTTGACGTAAAGCTTCTCTCTTTTCTTCTGGCACAAGAGCTTGCAGTTCTTCTGTGATGTGCACTTCTAGCAGTTCGTTTACCATGCCTTGAGTAAATCCTGCTTTTGCTTCTGGATGAGAATCGGTAAAAGGAAGATAAGGCTTTATGTCATATATAGGTGTACCATTCATCAAATCTGCACCTGCAACATAAAGCACAGGCCCATCGGGACTGTCGAAATCTATTTTTATCAGTTTTACAGAAGAAAGGCCTATTGGGTTTGGGCGAAAAGGAGAGCGAGTGGCAAAAACGCCCATTCGTGTATTGCCGCCTAAGCGGGGAGGTCGCACGGTTGGACTCCAGTCTTCGCGTATGGATTGAGAAAAGCACCATAACAGCCAGATGTATGAGAATCCCTCTAATCCTCGTACTGCATCATGAACCCTATATTCTGGCTCAAATATGATGCGTGACACTAATTCTGGTACCACACCACTTTGGCGTGGAACGCCAAATTTTGTGTTGAAATCAGTTTCTATATGAGCAATGACTTTCATTATTCTTTTTTTCGAATGATAGTAAGTCCGTCGCGTAAAGGTAATATGACTTTTTCTACACGTGAATCTTTTGCCAGAAAATCATTGAATGCCATGATTCCCAAGGTTTGAGCATCTTTCGGTGTAGGAATTTCTACCACATGTCCATCCCATAAAGTGTTGTCTGCTAGAATATAGCCTCCCGGACGAAGATGTTCCAGCACAAGTTCATAGTATTCTTTGTACAATCGTTTGTCACCATCAATGAAAGCCATGTCAAAAGTGACATTGAGAGTTGGAATAATGTCTAAAGCATTTCCTATAAGAAAATGAATTTGATCCTTATATGGAGAGTTTTCAAACCAGGGACGAGTAAAGTCCTCTTGCTCATCGTTAATTTCAAGCGTGTATAGTTTCCCTTCTGGTTTCATACCTTCTGCCAAGCATAAACCGGAATATCCACTATATGTACCAATTTCCAAAATGTTTGTGGGATTAATCATTTGTACAAACATTTTGAGTAGTCGCCCTTGCAGGTGTCCGCTGGCCATGCGTGGGTACAACAACTGCAGGTGTGTGTGCCTATATAGCGAGTTTAAATATTCTCCTTCCGGATCAATGTGTTCAAGAATGTACTGATCTAATCGGTCTGTTTCTGTCATGAGCTATGAATTTAGGAATGCTTCTAGTGCCAAGCGATATGAATTCAGTCCGAATCCACAGATTACTCCTTTGCAAGCACATGAAATCATACTTTTGTGGCGGAACTCCTCACGTTGGTGAACATTTGATATATGAACTTCAATAACAGGAGTTTTTACTGCGCGAATGGCATCTTGCAAAGCGATGGAGGTGTGTGTATATGCACCTGCATTCAAAATGATGCCGTCATAGGAGAAGCCAACTTCATGAATCTTGTCAATCATAAAGCCTTCAACATTGCTTTGATAGTATTCCAATTCTACCTGAGGGTAATTTTCCTTAAGTTCTTTGAAATAATCTTCAAAGCATCGTGCTCCATAAATGCCAGGTTCGCGTTTACCCAGTAAATTAATGTTTGGGCCGTTCATTATCAAAATCTTCATAACTCTATTCGGAATTTTTGTTTATCTTTGCATGCAAAGGTAATAAAAAATGGCAAGTAACGAAAATATATCCTTTATTCTTCAGCGATACCGGGCTTACTTAAAGCTAGAAAGAGGATTTTCCGGAAATACATTAGATGCTTATCTTACGGACTTAGATAAGTTACTAGCTTTTTTCACTCTAGAGGAAATAGATCCTGTGAAAGCTACTTTACAAGATTTACAGAACTTTTCTTCAGGACTTCTTGATATTGGAATTCATGAGCGTTCGCAAGCGCGTATTTTGTCTGGAATCCGATCTTTTTATCGTTTTTTGGAGCTTGAAAGTATAATTCTTCAGTCTCCTGCTGAATTGTTGGAATCTCCTCAGATAGGAGTTCATTTGCCAGACGTGCTTTCCGTACAGGAGATAGATTCTCTCATTGCTGCTATTGACAGGTCTAAAATAGAGGGACAACGAAACCGGGCAATTCTGGAAACACTTTATAGTTGTGGCTTGCGTGTAAGTGAATTGTGTGGTCTGAAGATGTCTGACCTGTATCTAAATGAAGGGTTTATCAAAGTTGAAGGAAAAGGAAGTAAACAGCGACTTGTCCCTATTTCTCCTCGTGCGATTCAAGAATTAGAACTCTATTTTTCTCAGCGTTGTCAAATTAGAGTAAAACCAGGTCACGAGGATTATGTTTTTCTCAGTTTCCGACGGGGAACTCATATTGGGAGAATCATGGTGTTTCATCTGATAAAGGAACTTTGTGAACTTACAGGAATGAGAAAGAGCATCAGTCCACATACATTTCGTCATTCGTTTGCAACTCATTTGCTAGAAGGAGGAGCAAATCTACGTGCCATTCAAGAAATGTTGGGGCATGAAAGCATTGCAACAACTGAAATATACACCCATCTGGATCGTAGTCGCTTGAGGGAAGAAATCCTTTTGCATCACCCAAGAAACATCAAGTTCTTTCGAGAGAACGGCTTAGATGCAAATAATTCTTAAATTCCGAACACTTTCCTTTAGGAAAACTTTTCTTTTCTTATCTTTGTATCTCAAATATAAATTCAAACCTATTAACTATACAATTACAAATGAAAAAAGAATTAGTAACTATCGTTTCGTTGGCATTTGTTTTGGGCCTTACCTCTTGCAGTAGCAAACTGGGTGCTCTTTCTGCCGACAATTTTAATGTAACTCCAAACCCTCTGGAGGCTAATGCAGGTGTGGTACCAGCTACTATTACTGGTCAGTTTCCAGAAAAGTACATGAAGAAAAAAGCTGTTGTAACTGTTACTCCTGTGCTGAAGTTTAATGGAACTAGTCTGGCTGGTACCGCTGCAACATTCCAAGGAGAGAAAGTTCAAGGTAATAACCAGGCAATTAATTATCGTGTAGGTGGTTCATATACAATGCGTACAGCTTATCCTTTCCAGGAAGCAATGGCAAAATCTGAATTATGGCTCCAGTTCAATGCAAAGGTTGGCAAGAAGCATGTTAATATTCCAGAGGTTAAGATTGCAGATGGTGTTGTTGCTACAGCAGAGTTATATAAGAATGCTTTGACTACAATGAAGCCATCTTTTGGTAAGGATGCATACCAGCATGTCATTGAGCAGAAGCAAACTGCTACTATTCAATTCTTGTTGGGTCAGGCAAACCTTCGTGCATCAGAGCTTAACAAAGACAATATTAAGGAGTTTGTTGCTAAGCTGAATGAAATTCAGGGCAATTTGGAAAAGAATGTATTGAACAACATTGAGGTTTCTGCATATGCTTCTCCTGATGGTAAGTATGAAATGAATGAGAAATTGGCTGGCAAGCGTGAGAGTGTTTCTACTTCATACGTGAATAAGCAGTTGAAGAAGGCAAATCTGGAGACTAATGTCGATAGTAAGTACACTGCTGAAGACTGGGAAGGCTTCCAGGAATTGGTAGCTCAGTCAAACATTCAGGATAAGGATCTTATTGTGCGTGTGTTGAGCATGTATCAGGATCCAGAAGAGCGCGAGCGTGAGATTCGTAATATTGCAACAGTTTATAAGGAGTTAGCAGATGGTATTCTTCCACAGTTGCGTCGTGCTCGTTTAACAGCAAATTACGAGATTATTGGTCGTAGCGATGCTGAAATTGCTGCTCAGCTTAAAGAAGATGCAAGTCAGCTTAGCATTGAGGAACTTATTTATGGCGCATCTATTCTGAACAACGCAAAAGATAAGGAGGCATATTACAAGGCTGCTATGAAGCAGTATGCAAATGATGCACGTGCATTCAACAACATGGGTGCTTTGGCTTATCAGTCAGGTGATATGGAAACTGCAACAAACTATTTCAATCAGGCTTTGAAAGTTGCAGGAAAGAATGCAGAAGCTAATGCAAACTTAGGTCTTCTTGCTTTGGCACAAGGCAAGAAACAGGATGCAGCACAGTTCTTGAGCAAGGCTTCTGGTGCAGAAGGCTTGAATGAAGCATTGGGCGCTCTTTACATTGCACAGGGTCAGTATTCTCAGGCAGCTTCAAATCTGAAGGGTTTGAATACAAACACTGCAGTTTTGGCTCAGATTCTGAACAAAGATTATTCTGCAGCAGCTGCTACTTTGGCAAGTATTAAGAATGCAGATGCATTGACAGATTATTTGAAGGCTATTTTGAGTGCTCGTACTGGTGACAGCCAGGGAGTATCTACTTATTTGAAGAAGGCAGCAGCTGCAAGTGCTGCTTTGAAGAGTCGTGCAAAGACTGATTTGGAATTTGCAAAGTTTGCAAGTGTAGTTAACTCATTGTGAAAAGAGGCACAAAAATAATACTTTTAATTCTGCTGGCTGGTATGGGATTGGTTTCTTGTATCGGTCAGCAGGATCGTTTTTCTATAAAAGGCCAGTTTACGGGTTTGCAGGATGCAGAACTATACTTTTGGACTCCGGAGGGAGGACATGGAAAGTTGGATACAGTAACTGTCCGACAAGGAAAATTTGCCTTTGAAATGCCGCAAGCCACTCCTAGTTGGTACACGATGATGTTCCAGAATCTGAGTGAGCAGGTAATATTTGCGGAACCTGGCCTTACTGTAAATGTAGAAGCAGATGCCACTCGTCTTCGAGATATGAAGATTGTGGGTGGAGAAGCAAATAAGTTGATGTCAATGTTTCGTGAGGAAATTGCAGGTGAATCCCAGATTTCGCTTATTTCTGAAAAGGCTAAAGCTTTTATTTTAAAGTATCCGGAAAGTATTGTCAGTATTTATTTACTACAAAAATATTTTGTTCAGCAAGGGAGTACTAATTTGCAGGAAATATCTCAGATTTTAGATGTTCTTCTTCAAGCTCAGCCAGAAGCTTCTCAACTTATGTCCATAAAGAGAACGCTTGATGCTCAGGAAAAAGTTAAAGTGGGCATGAAAGCTCCCGATTTTATGTTACGAGATATACAAGGTTCTCTTCAGGATTTGTCGCATTATAAGGATAGTACCTTGTTGCTTTGTTTTTGGGCTAATTGGCAGAATGATAGCAAAGAGGCTATGCGTAGCCTTCGTCGTGTAAAACGTGAAGAGTGGTCTCGTAAGGTTTCTATTGTAAGTGTTTCTTTGGATTTGGCAAAAGTATCATGGCGTACAGCTTTACGTGTAGATTCAATTCCTGGTCACCATATATGTGATTTGCATGCTTGGGAAAACTCTGCTGTTAAAGCATATGGCATTTCAGAACTTCCAACTTTTGTTCTTATTGACACAGATAATAAAATTGTCGCGAGAGAAAATGATCTTGCGAAAATTACGGAAATGATTAATAAGTAAAACGGAGAGTTTCTTATCGTTTTTCCATAAATACTTTGCATTTTTCTCTTTTTATTGTATTTTTGCTTCTGGATGTTGAATGAAGACTTGCTTCATTTTATTTGGAAGCACCGTTTTCTTCCGCTTACAGAGCAGAAGACGTTAACAAATTTACCACTTGAAGTTTTAGATCCTGGTTTACATAATACCGATGCAGGTCCAGACTTCCTTAATGCAAAAATTAGAATTGGTAGCACTATTTGGGTTGGAAATGTAGAAATGCATATTCAAGCAGAGGATTGGTATGCGCATGGACATGATAAGAACCCAGTTTATGATACCGTTATATTGCATGTTTCATTACAAAGTCATTGTGATGTTAAAAATTCGAGAGGAGAATTAATTCCTCAGTTCTTGATTAGTATTCCCCCTTATTTAAAGGAGCGTTTTGAGTATCTAAAAGTAAGTAAAGAACTCATACCGTGTAGATCAGTATTCTCTATAATTCCCCCTATTTCTAGGAATAACTGGATGGAGCGTTTGCTAATAGAACGCTTGGAAGAGAGGTATCAGCGTATTTATCGCTATTTTATAGATTCCCATTATAACTGGAATACGGTATTTTTTATTACTCTATCACGTGCATTTGGCTTTGGCAAAAATAGCGATGCTTTTGAAAGATGGGCAAAGAATTTACCATATTCTTATTTGAGAAAACACAGTTCAAATATATTTGAGCTTGAGGCACTATTCTTTGGTACTGCTGGTCTTTTAAAAAAGCAATCTATGCCAGAACATTTTTGGGGAAAAACGGTAGAGGGAATGCAGTATTTTGATGCATTGTTGCAAGAATATACGTATTTGAGCCATAAGTACGAACTTAGAGAGATGAATTATACCATGTGGAAGTATCTACGTACGCGTCCTTATAATTTTCCACATGTCCGAATTGCTCAAATGGCTGCGCTATATCAACTATTCTGTTATAAAACAACAGATATTTTAGAAGGAAAGATAGATTTTAAGGGTGAATTGAAAAATCTGAAGTTTACAAGTTATTGGAGTAAGCATTATTGCTTTAATTCGCCAGAAGAAAGCATGTTGTTTAAGTTGACAGAAAGAAGTCTTCAATTACTGGAGCTTAATTGTATCATTCCATTGATCTATGCTATGGGAAAATACAAGGGAGAAGAAAATCATATGCAAATGGCTGTAGACAAGATAAATTGTCTGTTACCAGAGAATAATCAGATTATCCGTACATGGATAGAAAGTGGAATAGAGGTGAAAAGTGCAGCCGATTCTCAGGCATTGCTTCAGCTCCAAAAGAGATATTGTGATAGAAAGGATTGTCTAAGATGTCGTTTTGGCATGGAATACCTTCGATACAAATGAATGAAAATGAATTAATGTATGCAATGGCCTTAACCCGTATTCCAACAATAGGATGTAAGTGGGCTACGATGCTTTATGAGGCTGCAGAAACGGCGACAGCTCTCTATGAAAACCGGAAGGAAATAAAAAGCATAATACCAGATGCAACAGAAAAAATCTGTGAGCTTCTGGCAGAATTTCCTATATATGTTGAGCAGGTAAAGCCAGAGTTGGAGTTTATGCACCATTATAGTATAAAAGGACTTGTTTGGGGGGACGAAGATTATCCTATACGCCTTAGAGAATGCCCTGATGCACCTTTAGTACTTTTTCAAAAAGGAAATGCTAATTTAAATAGGCAAAGAATTATCAGTGTAGTGGGAACACGTCGTTGTACAGAATATGGTAGGGATCTTTGCAGGACTTTTCTGCGAGATTTATCAACATTGGATTCCGACATTCTTGTAGTTAGCGGTTTGGCATACGGAATAGATGCACAAGCTCATGAACAGGCTCTCCAGAACCATATGGATACTGTGGGGGTATTGGCTCATGGACTTGATAGAATTTATCCGCAGTCTAATCGTGGCTTGGCAAGTCGAATGGTTGAATGTGGAGCTTTACTTACAGAGTATTTTAGTGGTACAGATCCTGATGCATTTAATTTTGTGCAGCGAAATCGAATTGTTGCAGGAATATCTGATTGTTGTATTGTTGTTGAAAGTCAAGAAAAAGGAGGCTCTCTTATTACGGCAGATTTAGCGCAAGGATACCATAGAGATGTTTTTGCTTTTCCCGGTAGAACAATTGATAGAGCTTCACAAGGTTGTAATAATCTTATAGCAAATCATGTGGCAGTTCTTATTTCTGGCGCTGAAGATTTTATGAAACAAATGCGATGGACAGTTTCTAGACCAAAAGTTATAGAGAGAGAATTATTCGTTGAGCTAAATGAAGAGGAACAATTAATTGTGAATGTTTTGAAAGAAACAGACGGATTACCAATCAATATAATAGCTGTGCGTGCCAATTTATCCGTATCAAAAGTAACATCGTTACTTTTAAAATTAGAAATAAAGGGGCTGATAAAAACTTTAGTAGGAGGCACTTATAAATTGCTTGGATAATAGGTTTAAAAAAGTCGGATAATTAATCCGACTTTTTTATGAAGATTGTATTGTTATTTAAAGATCTTCTGTTAAATCCTGATAAATAGATACCTGGAAATTTGCAAAATCTGTCTTTAAAAGCTCTGTTGGAAGGAAATCCCCTCTGAGCTGTACTTTGATGGCCTTTGGTGCATAATATCTGAAAGTAACGGAACCATCGGGATTAATTTCTGGTGAGTTTAACACTTTTCCACCCCACATTGAGGTTTGTGCCACAACACTTACTTGTAGGAAAAAAAAGTTAATGCAAATATTAAAGACCTGATCATAAGAGTATTATTAATTAATTATTTGATATATGAACTAATCAATGGATTACCATTTAATCATAGATTAATATAGATAAGTTTTTTTCATCAAAGATTTCTTTAGCTGTTTCATGAAGAATTTCTGGTGTAAGGGCATCAATACGTTGGAATATCTCCTGGGTGGTTTCTACTACCCCATAATGTAGATATGCTTTAGATACATCAAGAATTGTATTCTCAAAATTATCGTAACTTACACCAATTTGCCCTTTTATTTGTTTCTGTGCAGCATGTAATTGAGACATAATGAGTGGATGTTCACGTAAATGGAGTAATTCTTGAAAACACAAGTTTAAACATTTATGTACATCTTCTATATCACATCCGTAATAAATGCTAAATGTTCCTGTATCTGTATAGCTGCTTAAATTACTTTCTACATTATATACTAATCCTCTGCGTTCTCTTAGGCTTACATTTAATCTACTGTTCATACCGGGGCCTCCTAATATATTATTTAAAAGGTATAGGGCTGTACGACGAGGATTACTTGCTGGGTAACTGCGTGAGCCTAACATGACGTGAGCTTGATGGGTATCACGATGAAGGTTTTGATGTTGTGGAGAATAGGGTGGTGGGGTTATGCGTATTTCTCGTTTCCACGGTATAAATGATTCACGTTCAAGGAGATGATTCAGAACATCTAGCACTTGTTGAAAGGGAAGATTTCCTCTAACAAAGAAAACCATATTCTGTGGTTGGTAATAACGCTGAAAGAAATGCATAACTTGGTCACTTTTATAGTTGCGCAGTTCTTCTGGGTTACCTAAAATATTCCGGCCAAGTGGGTGTCCGTGAAAAACAAGATCCTCAAAGTCATCAAAGATCAGTTCGCTTGGGCTATCCAGATAGCTTTCTATCTCATCAATGATAACCTCTACTTCTTTGTCCATTTCTTTCTGTGGAAAAATGGAATGAAAAACTATATCAGTGAGTAATTCTGCTGCACGCTTGAAATGTTCACATAAGAAGGTGGTGTAGACAATGGTTTCTTCTTTATTTGTAAATGCATTCAAATCTCCACCCACGGTCTCCATGCGGTTAAGAATATGCCATGCTTTTCTATGTTGGGTTCCTTTAAATAGCAGATGCTCCACGTAATGTGCCATGCCGCTTTCGTTTTCTGCTTCATCACGTGTTCCACAGTCTATTGCATAACCGCAATAGGCCACTTGTGTAGGGCTTGGCTGATAGATTACGCGCAAACCACATGGAAGTGTAAAGGTACTGTACGCCATGTTTTTAAATTTGAAACGGATGCAAAAATACAATTTTTTACTGTATCTTTGCACAAAATTTTAAATCTATGGATAAAATTGGTGTGTTCTGTTCTGCATCAGCTAATCTGCCTGCATTATACGTTGAGGCTGCAAGACAGTTAGGAGAGTGGATAGGCAAGAACCATAAAACTTTAGTTTATGGTGGTAGTCATCTGGGATTGATGGGTGTAGTAGGGAAAAGTGTCCATGAAAATGGAGGTCAGCTTTTTGGAATGGTTCCAATGTTTCTTGATGAAATTGGTGGTGTAGAACCAGAACTAAATGTAACTTTTAGTTGCGCAGGTCTAACAGATCGTAAAGACTTGATGCTCTTAGAGAGCGAAGTTCTAGTGGCACTGCCTGGTGGAATTGGCACTTTGGATGAAGTTTTCACTACTATGGGTATGCGCACAGTGGAAGAAAAACAGAAAAAAGTGGTATTCTTAAATTTGAATGGATTTTGGAATCCAATAATAGAGTTCTTATATAGTTTGAGAGATAAGGGAATGTTGAGACATCCTTTAGAAGAGTATTTTGAGGTAGCAGATTCTGTAGAAGAACTCATTGACATTATAAAAGATTAAAAATGACTTTTGAAGAACTTGGATTGTCGGCGCCATTAATGAAGGCGATTAGCGATTTGGGATATGTTAACCCAATGCCAGTACAAGAGGCTGTTATTCCTGAGTTACTCTTAGGCGAAACGGATGTAGTGGCTTTGGCTGAAACTGGCAGTGGAAAAACAGCTGCTTATGGTTTGCCTTTATTACAATTGACAGATATAGAACTTCCTGTTGTTCAAGCCCTTATTTTGAGCCCAACAAGAGAACTTTGTTTGCAGATAGCTAGTGATTTGACAGACTATGCATCTGAAATTTCTGGACTTCGTGTTTTGGCTGTATATGGAGGCTCATCTATTGATACCCAAATTCGTGCTTTGAGCAGAAATAATATTCAGATTGTTGTAGCAACCCCAGGTCGATTGCTGGATTTATTAAAGCGTGGAGCAATTAGTTTGTCTAATGTTGTACGTGTTGTCCTGGATGAAGCTGATGAGATGATGAGTATGGGCTTTAGTGAAGATTTGAACGAGATCTTAAGTCATACTCCAGGCGATGCCCGGAAATTGATGTTCAGTGCAACCATGAGTCCGGAAATAAGTAAAATAGCGCAGAACTATCTTGCTGATCATAAGGAAATCGTTATAGGTAAGAAAAATGAGGGTGCACAGAATGTAGAACATGTAGCTTATGTGGTACACGCAAAAGATAAATATCTGGCATTGAAACGCTTGGTTGACTATTATCCTCGTATTTATGGTATTGTGTTTTGCCGAACTCGTATGGAGACTCAAGAGGTGGCAGATAAGTTGATTCAAGACGGATACAATGCAGATTGTCTTCATGGAGAACTATCTCAACAACAGCGCGATTTAACCATGCAGAAATTCCGTCAACATAATACCCAACTTCTTGTTGCAACAGATGTTGCAGCACGTGGAATCGATGTTGATGATTTAAGCCATGTAATTAATTATGGTCTTCCTGATGACATTGAAGTATATACTCATAGAAGCGGTCGAACGGGTCGTGCAGGAAAGAAAGGTCTTAGTATTGCGATTGTTCATTTAAAAGAGCAATATCGTTTGAAGTACATAGAGAAAATTATTGGAAAGACTTTTGAACGTGGAACGATACCTTCAGGTGATCAGATTTGTGAGAAACAGCTTTACAAAGTTATTGATGACTTGGAACGTGTTGAGGTTAATGAAGAATTGATGGGACATTTTATGGAAGTTGTTAATAAACGGATGGAATGGCTCACAAAAGAAGATATTGTTGCACGTTTTTTGACTAGAGAATGGGGTCGGTTCGCAGAGTATTATGCAAATGCTCCAGAGATAGAAGTACCTGTTGCCGACAAGAAAGATCGTTTGAGTGAAAAGAATAGCGGAACACGTCGTTCACGTGAAAAGGGACCGCGTAAGGCAGAACAGGGCTATACACGAATGTTTATTGGTGCTGGTCGTGTTGATGGAATAGTACCAGCTAAGATAATTGATATCATCAATCATCGTGTTAAAGGTCGTGTAGAAATCGGCCGTATAGATTTAATGCCTAAATTCTCTTTCTTTGAAATAAAGAATGAGCATGCTCAGCTTGTTTTAGATGCTGTTAACAATGTTAAGGTGAATGGCAGGTTGGTTTCGGCAGAGATTGCCGAAACAGGTGAGTCGGAGTCTGCTACTGCAGTAAAAGAAAAGAAATCATCTGGAAAGGCATTAAATAAAGCGAAGGATAGACAAGAACTTCCAAAAGGCCGAAAGGCTGCTCGAATGCAGGAGGCAGAAAAACGTAAAGAAGCAAAACGTACAAAAGAAGAGAAGCCCAAACGCCAAAAGCCAAGTCGTGAGGAGAGGGGATATACAGCTCCTCGTGGGAAAAAAGCTACTCGTGAAGATTGGATGAAGTTTTTTACTCCAGAGTATAAAGAACGTAAGCTGAAAGGTGAACTGCCAGATTTCAGCGAAGAGGGTTGGGCAAGGAGAAAGTAAGTATAAGAAAATCCGTCTTGCCGGACAAAGGAGTCCGTCCTTACGGACATGCTTGTCCGGCAAGACGGACTTTTGATAAGTACATTATCTTATTTATTTCATTGCTTCTGTAGGTGAGATGCCAAACTGTTTCTTGAATCCCTTAGAGAAATTAGCCAAAGAACTTGCTCCTACCATAAAGCTGACGTCTGAAACAGTGTATTTCTTAGTCTTTAAAAGTTCCATGGCACGGTTCATTCTGTAAATAGTCAAGAAATGTTGTGGAGTCTCTCCTGTTATAACTTTTACTTTATTGTATAGGAAACTATAACTTACCAACATCTCTTTCGCAAGTTGCTGGACATTAAGCTCATTTTCACGTAAATGCTCGTCAAGCACTTTGTATAAATTTTCCAAGAATTGTCTATCTTTTTCCATGAGTACTGGCTCAGGATTACCAGGCTCTTCTTGTACTGGCAAGGTTTCCATTTTCTCTTCCAGATTGGTGGATGTAGTATGTCGCATCATGTATTGAATGCGTTCCTGAGCTAAATGCAGTCGCTCTTTTTGAATTTGCCAATGTGTATATAAACGAAGAACGAAAAACAAAGATGCGACAGCTAATAATAGATAAAACATTTGAGCCCACCAAGTATACCACCAAGCAGGTTTTATATAAATAGGAAGAGAGTATTCTTGTTTACTCCATTTCCCGTTAGGCATTCGCGCACGTACTTTAAATACATAATGCCCTGCTTTCAGGTTTGAAAAAGTTTCACGGTGGGTATTACCGACTCTAATCCAATCTTTTGTATGACCTACTAAAGAGTATTCATAGGTTAAAGTAGCTCCTTCTTCTAGATTTAGAGCCGTAAACCAAAATGTCAGTGTGTTTTCATCATGCTCAAGTTCCAGATTACCTCCTAAAAGACTAGGATAAACAGGTTCCCCATTTATTTCTATAAGGTCAAGGAAAACAGGAATATCTTCTTTTTTCTCTTGCTTAGAGAATTCTTGTGGATTAAGTACGGTAATTCCACCATTTCCTGCAAAATATAGACAACCATCAGGTGCTATACAGCTACCGGCATATCCATAACTACTTTTGAAATTTGAATCACGTATGTAACTGATTTCCTCAGAATTTTGAGAAATGTGGCTAATACTATGAGGATGTCCAAACCACCAGTTGCCTTGTAAATCGCGTAAAACAGTTTTTACGTGATTTTCTGATAGATTATTTGCCAAGCTATTTTCAACGATATTTCCTGTTTCTGAATCAAATGCGATGATTCCTTCATTATTTGACCCAATGACAAAAGCCTGTCCTTTTTCATGGTAAAAAAAGCATGGACTTTTGAATGGTATATCAAACTTTTTGAGCTTATTGTTTTCAAACTGATATACTCCAGAAGAAGTTGTTACTAGTAGATCTTTTGCAGGTCTTGCTTCATAAAGTCCGCGTATGGTAGTTCCTTTCGGACCGTTAATCCAACTAATGGTTCCGTTTTCTTTTAATAGACCTAATTTTTCACTTGTTGCTATCCATACTTCCCCTTTGTTGTTTTGGCAGATGGACAGGATTATTTCTTCTGTTTTCCAACTTTGTTGTTGTAGTAGTGTTTTTTCTTGGATCTTTGCACGTACTATTTGATTTCTATTTCCTGTAATAAGCCATATTTGCTGGTCAGAAGTGAGGATAAATTCTCCAAAATTTCCAGTATCATGATAAAAGATTTCTTGATTATGGGGATTCATGCCAATAAAATCATGGGTACTACGCGCCCATAGATTTCCCTGTTTGTCTGATTCTATAGTAAGTATGTAGTAGTCATTCAAACCTCTTTTTCCTAAATGTATGGTTTCATAGGAATCGTCTTTGGGATAGCAAACCATTTCATGGATTTGGTCATTTAACCATAAAGTTCCTTTTTTATCTAAAAAACTACTCCAATGGTTTCCGCTGAGTGTCTGCCTTACTGTTACTGGAGTTATTTTTTGTTTTTTTATATCATACCAGAACATTCCCTCGTTCTGGATGCCGACAGCAAGGACTTCTGGTTGATTTGTATGTAAGAATAGCACGTTTTTCCCTTTGCAGAAACGCGTTAGCTCATTTTCAATCAATGAATGGTCCTTACCATTTATTAAAAAAATGCCCTGTGATGACTTGATCCAGATATTCCCAGCCTGATCAGCTTGCATGCTTCTCACTTCTCCGGGCGCTTGAAAACTACCTAATGGCTCCAGTTTTTGACTGAGAATGGTTATGGTATGGTTGTTATCAGGAGAATCACCTGTAGCCCATATTTGTTTTTGTTGCGGAAGACCTACAATTATAGGTTCGAAACTATGTGGTAAAGAAAATTGATAATCCTCATGGAAATTAATCTTATTCACTAAAACGATTTTTCCTCTATTGCATGCTGCGATATATTCGTTATCAATATCTTGAAGTTGGCTATACAGAGTAAAAATAGGAAATTCCAGGTGACGAAAGCGTTTGGCTTCTTTCTCCCATTTTGTTAAACCACATTCACTACTAATCCATACATTGCCTTGGCTGTCAGTAAGCAAACCTTGGATGTTATCATTTGGGAGACCGTTTTCTCCAGCAGTGGTGTAAAAGGTAACGTAGTTATAGCCATCAAATCTATTTAAACCATGGACGGTTCCAATCCAGAGAAAACCTTCTTTGTCTTGAGTAAACGCTTTGACATTTGGATTGGAAATATGGC
>JAKSLR010000048.1 GCA_024401095.1 Bacteroidaceae bacterium | reverse complement strand
ACGCCGATGGTACTGCGATACAATGTGGGAGAGTAGGTAGCCGCCGTTTTAGCAGGAGACTCCGGAGAGTAACATCTCTGGAGTCTTTTTTTTGCTCAATATCAGTATAGAGATTACTGTCAATAAAAGTTAATTACTAAAATTGGATGTTAATAATCAATCAGAAATCAGAGAAAAGAACGTCCGTTCACTTTTTATATATTGATTATTCCTAATTTTACAAAGAAAAAGATATCCGTATGGATAGGAAGCATACGGAATGGCAACAAATTAACTAAAAGCCTATGATAAAAACTTTTGCATATTCTGTATTATTGGGCTTATTCTTCATTTCCTGCACCCAAGATGCTGGCGTGTCAGAAAGTTCTTTAGTTCTTTCTGATACATTATCCTTGAACATTGACGAAGAAACTTTCTATGAGACAATGTCCACTTTTCAATTTGAAGAAAATGGGAAAGAGTATCTGTTTCACTTAAACGACAGAAAGGGCAAGCTTCAAGGAATAGTATTTGACTTGGAAAAAGGAACGATAGCTTATAAGGTTCCGATTTTCCAGGATGGTCCGAACAGCATATCTACACCATTGGGAATAGCAAGAATGGGGAAAGACAGATACTTGATCCCTTCCTCCTCTTCTTACATCTACCAGATTAATTCAGAAGGGGAGATAACTGATAAATGGAGCCTCTGGGATAAAGAGTCCTTTTTTAAGGATTTCTGCAGAACTCAAGTAATCAGCGGTTTGAATGCTCCTCTACTTATGAAGGATTCCACCTGGTACTTTATGCAGGCACATGTGGGCTTTCCAAAGAAAAAGGAACAGTGGTCGCAAACTCCAATTTTTGCATTCCTCAACCTGTCTGGAGATAGGCTTGGGAAGACGGGCTTCTGCTATCCTGATATCTTCTTGGAAGATGAGGCAGAAGGGGTGAGGGCCTATTTTTCAGAATTCAGCTATGACTCAGATGGCAGCCGTACCGCGGTATCGTTTGAATACGCTGACAGCATCTATGTCTCATCTGATTTTGCCCATGTGAAAGCAATCTGTGCGAAGAGTCGTTACCTGGAACATCTTCAGTATAAACCCTACGATGTGCAACAGGACTTGATGTCCAGATTGAGGGATAGTGAAAGCAAGCCCAGATACTGGCATCTGATTTATGACAAGTACAGACAGGTTTGGTATAGGTTTGCTCTTCATGAATATGACATGCCTAAGACGGAAAGCCCGCAAGAATTTACAAAGACAGGGCAGCCGTTTTCTATTATCATATTGGACAAGAACTTCAATGTCATAGGGGAGACGGTGTTTCCTGCAGGACAATATGCATACCGCATGTGGTTTGTTGGCAGAAAAGGCTTATACCTATCTATGAATAATGTCAAGAATCCCATTCATGATGAAAACCGGTTGGTATTCCAGTGCTTGGAACTCAATCCATAGATTCGTTTCTCACTAACACCGATGTTTTTGCTATACAATGTGGGAGAGTAGGTAGGCGCCGTTTTAGCAGGAGACTCCGGAGAGTAACATCTCTGGAGTCTTTTTTTGTTTTACTCTTCACCCTTCACCTTTTGGATATAAAGTATAGAAATTCAACGTGTTATGCGGGTGAAGAGTTTTGACCAAATTCATTTCATTTTTTCTTGTACTTCTGGCATCACTTGTCCTTCCTGCTCTGTCAATCCTTTGACAGACTTCAGCCAATAGGTTGACAGAGGATTGTCAACCTATTGACAACGCTCCTTTCACGTTTACTTTTTTGTTGTTTGAAATAAAATGTCTAACATTGGAACATTATACTTTGAGTTGTACGCTGAGTACTGACGTATGATACTTGTTTGCTTGTGAGATATGACAATATAAGTTATTAAGGTGGTTTTAGCAGTGAGGTTTCACCTCTTCCCATTCCGAACAGAGAAGTTAAGCTCACTAATGCCGATGGTACTGTAATACAATGTGTGAAAGTAGGTTGCTGCTGTTTTAGCGGTAGACTCTGGAGAGCAACATCTCTGAAGTCTTTTTTTGTATCGTTTCAAAAAATGTACTACCTTTGTACCGCATTTTATATTTAACACTTATGAACGCGAGATTTTTACTTTCTGCGCTTTTGCTTGGTTCTATAAGTATTGCGCATGCAGAAGAAGGACGTTTGCTTAGATTCCCTACTACAAATGGTACTGACGTTGTCTTTTCTTATGCTGGTGACCTGTATAAGGCTCCAATTAATGGTGGTGAGGCGATTCGCCTTACTTCACATGTAGGTTATGAAATGTTTGCCCGTTTTTCTCCAGATGGAAAAACTATTGCTTTTACAGGTGAATATGATGGAAATAGAGAAGTCTATTCTATGTCTGTCAATGGTGGTGAACCTGTTCGTCTGACCTACACTTCTACAAATAGTCGTGATGATCTGGGTGACCGTATGGGTCCTAACAACATGGTTATGGGCTGGAATCCAGACGGTAAAACAATTATTTATCGTAACCGTACAGGTGAAAGCTTTGATGGATTGTTATGGACAGTTTCTAAGGATGGTGGAATGAGTGAAAAGGTAGCTCTGCCAGAAGGTGGTTTCTGCTGCTATTCTCCAGATGGAAAGCTCTTGGCTTATAACCGTACCATGCGTGAGTTTAGAACCTGGAAGCATTATCGTGGTGGTCAGGCAGATGACATCTGGATTTATGATGAAAAGGCTAAGACCGTAAAGAACGTCACTAATAACGAGGCTCAGGATATCATGCCTATGTGGATTGGCGATGAGATTTACTTTATCTCCGACCGTGATCACACCATGAACCTCTTTGTCTATAACACTAAGACTCAGAAAACAGAGAAGGTGACCAACTTTACTGATTATGATGTAAAGTTCCCTAGCACAAATGGAAAACTGATTGTTTTCGAGCAGGGTGGTTATATTTTCCGTTTTGATCCATCTACACGTCAGGCTGTCAAGATTAACATTCAAATGAATGCAGAAGGCAACTATGCCCGTGTAGAACGTCGTAATTTGGAAAAGAGTGTAACCTCTTATAGCGTTTCAAATGAAGGAAACCGCATTGCCGTAACTGCAAGAGGTGAGGTTTTCAATGTGCCAATCTATCAGGGGGTTACCAAGAACATTACTCGCACTCCGGGTGCCAATGAGCGTGGTGCTTCTTTCAGTCCTGATGGCAAGTACATTGCTTATATTTCCGATAAGACTGGTGAAACAGAGGTTTATCTGCATAATGTAGAGATGAATGAGGTTACTCAGTTGACGAAAAAGAACGATACTTACATCCGCAGTTTGTTCTGGAGCCCAGATAGTAAGACTTTACTCTATACAGACCGCAAGAATCGTTTGGTTTCTTTGGCTATTCCTACAGGTACCAAGAAGGTGCTCCTGACCAGTACTGTGTCTGAATTCCGTGGTGTTCAGTTCTCTCCAGACAGCAAGTGGATTACCTATACAAAGCCTGCCAAGAATAACATGAGCGTAATCATGGCGTATAACTTGCAGAGTGGTAAGGAAATTCAGATTACAGAGAAATGGTACAATTCTAGTTCTCCAATATTCAGCGCTGATGGAAAATATCTTATTTACACAGCAGACCGTGATTTCAATCCTACTTATGGATCGTTGGAGTGGAATCATACCTATAATAACCTGAGTGCACTGTATGTCACCATGCTGGCCAAGGATACTCCTTCTCCTCAGTTGCCTAACGATGGCGAGAAGGCCGACAAGAAGAAACCTGCTCCTGCTGCTAAGGGTGCCGAAGCTAAGGGTGGCGATGAAGTTTCTGTAGTGATTGATGAAGAGGGCATCTTCGGTCGTGTCATCAAGCTGAAGTCAGGTATGGCCCGTCCTATCTACAGCGATGGTAAGAAGGTGTGGTATTCCGGTCGTGGTACCAACGTGCTGGATATGCGTACCTTGGATGACACTCAGATAACTACCAGCTCAATGAGTGTATTTGGTGGCAAGCGTGCGGTTATCATGGATCGCAGAACTTCTAAGATTAAGGTATTTGACAATATCCCATCGGGTAAGGTAAATCTGGACGATGCCACCAGCCTGAGCGACATGGTAGCTGAGATTGACTATAAACAGGAATGGGCACAGATCTTTGACGAGGCATGGCGAGCATTCCGCGATGGTTTCTATCTGGAGAACATGCACGGCTATGATTGGAAGGCAATTAAGGATAGATATGCCGTATTGGTTCCATACGCAAAGACTCGTCTGGATCTGAACTACATCATTGGTGAAATGATTGGTGAGCTGACCTGTGGTCACTGCTATGTATCTCCAGGTGAGTATGCTAAGCCAGAGCGCATCAAGATGGGATTGCTGGGTGCAGAGATTACTCGTGAAAGCAACGGCTATTATAGAATTGGTCATATTTTGCAGGGTGCTCCATATTCCAAGACTCTTCGTTCTCCACTTACTGAGCAGGGTATGAATATAAAGGAAGGTGACTACATCACTGCTATCGATGGAATCTCTGTCAAGACTACAAATAATATCTATTCAATGCTGGTAGGAAAGGCTGATGTCCTGACAGAACTGACCATCAACAGTAAGCCAGCAGAAGGTGGCCGCAAGGTTGTAGTTAAGCCTATTGATGATGAATATCCACTTACTCACTATGAATGGGTTCAAAAGAACATTTCTTATGTTGAGAAGAAGAGTAATGGCAAGATTGGCTATGTTTACATTCCGGATATGTCACAGGAAGGATTGAACGAGTTTGCCCGTTATTTCTATGCTCAGCTCGATAAGGAGGCTTTGATTGTGGACGACCGTGCCAATGGTGGTGGTAATGTCAGTCCTATGATTTTGGAGCGTCTGCTTCGTGAGCCATACCGTGTAACCATGCGTCGTGGTAGTGATAGAGTTGAAACTGTGCCAGATGCAACTATCGTTGGTCCAAAGGTATGTCTGGTTAATAAGTATTCTGCTTCTGATGGTGACTTGTTCCCTTGGAGCTTCAAGGCAACCAAGGCAGGTAAGGTTATCGGTACCCGTACCTGGGGTGGTATCGTAGGTATCAGTGGTTCTCTACCATATCTGGACGGTACAGACATTCGTGTTCCTTTCTTCACCAACTTTGACTATCAGACCGGTGAGTGGATCGTGGAGAACCATGGTGTAGATCCTGATATCATTGTTGATAATGATCCTATCAAGGAGCAACAGGGAATTGACCAGCAGTTGGATAAGGCAATTGAAGTATTGCTTGAAGAAATAAAGACTCGCAAGCCTGTTCCTGCAATTCCTGCTCCAAGAAACTTTAAGGAGAAGTATTGATTACTATAAAAAAGAAAAGTCCGTCTTGACGGACTTTTCTTTTTTATAGTAACGGATATTATTTACGCTTTACATTCTGACCTTCTAAGTGCAAAGCTGCTTCTGCGAATTCTTCGGGTGTAGCTGTTACTGGTCCATTGATTAACTCTGGAATGTTATAAGACATCATAAAGTCTGCGTAGAAGGAAGGATCTTCCTGTGGCAGCATGAAAGGTTTGTGAGACTGACCTTTTGCATCTATATATGTAAAATATGGACGGGTGTACAATCCATCATCTCTTCTACTGCTAAAGACCATCCAGTGCCCTTTACTACTCCAACTGTGATAGCTATCCACATTTTCAGAATTTGCAGCACTGAGCGGTTTGATTTCTCCTGTAGCAAGGTTATAGATGTAAAGATCTGCGTCCTTATGCCAAATACTGAAATTGCCGTAGTTGCTTAGTGTAAATACAAGCCATTTCCCATCTGGAGATACTCTTGGAAAGCTGACACTCTTTTCTTGAGTCGTGGCATTGTACAATGTATCTATGCGTGTTCCAAAAGTTCCCTTTTCTGCATCAAAAGAAATCTTGCATAAGCTATAGTGAACATCTTGGTATTCGTCTGGCATTTTTTTGGAAGGAGCTGAACAATAATAGAGTGTTTTCCCATCAGGAGAGAAAGTCGGGAAAGTCTCAAAATGGATTGAATCCGTGAGAAGAGGTGTGGTTATGGCCTGATGGTTTACTACATCGTACACGAAGACATTACTTTTATTATCGAAGACTTCTATCCTGTTCTTGTCTTTCATGTGAAATTTCTGATGGGTATCATTTGTGGAAAATGCAATATATTTTCCGCTTGGATGCCAATAAGGATATACCATGTTTGGTATTTCTTCGTCAACTTTACCGTTAATCTTTTCGATTTTTCCATCTTTTCTGATGTAGGTACCCCCATGATCCTTGCGCATATGAAGCATCATGGTATTCGGATTCTGCATGTTAAATGAATGACAGTTCATGCAGTTATGGTCGGTCAGTCGATTCACCGCAATAGCAGTTTCTTTATAAGAGGTCAGGTCACGCTGGTAGATACCCAGTTGATACCAAAGATCGTATCCAGGAGGAATAAGTCTGTAAGCCAGGTGAGAGTCTATCTCTTCATCTGCCACTTTTATCTGAAATGGCTTGTGGAGTGTCCATTGACTGTCTTTATGTGTGTAGACCTTTACCTGGATTTCTTTACCTTTTGCAGATTGAAGAAGCATGTGCCAATCATCTTCATTGAAAAGAAACTTGTAACTTTTTGATGATTCTATGATTTTCTGTCCATCGCATTCTATAACTGCAACGGCATCATCTATCTTTTTGTTTTCTGCAGTTTCAGCAAGCATGAAACGTAAAGGCGCAATGTTAGCAGGAATGGTGCAGAAAGTATAGTCTGGATAGATTTCTGGTAGCGAATCAGACAGAATATCGGCACCTGGTTCTTTTACGCTGCAGGAAACCAATAGAAATGATAGGATATAAAGGAGTTGTTTCATGATTTCTGGGCATATCTAAGTGAATAGAACCAGTAGGTCTTCATGCAATCACGGGGAAGCATTCTCAAGTTTCCCCCCACGGCATCAAGGTTTTTCTGGAAAGATGCATATTGTTGTTGAATTTCAGCTGAAATCCCATACTTTTCCCAATCTGTTTGTGCAACAAACAAGAGAAGTGCTTCTTGAAATACTTTTGGCAAGCCATCTTTATAGGCAGGAACTAATGTAGCAGAAGTGTCTTCGTGTATTTCATAGCAATATTCATCTACAAATTTCAAGAAGTCTTCCTTCATGTTGCATAATAAGAGAAAACAACCATAATAGTCTCGGGCACCGATGAAAGACGTATTTGATGCCATAATGCCTTTCATGTCTTCCAAGTCATCTTTTGTCAGTCTTTCAGATAAGGTAAGGCAGTTGCGTAATTCATTCAGATATGCATCTTCTTGCAGTCGTTCTGGGTGACCTATGAAAGACTGGTAATAAGTTGCTTTCTCTGCATATACCCATGTGTCTTCCAGAAGGTGGATGTATTTCTGTGCTACTTCATCCGCTCCATAGATTAAGTTTGTTTCAATCAATCTAAGGAGCAAACGTGCATTGATGTTGTTCTTATAGTATCCCATGGCATTGAAGGCCATTTCCTGAGCCATGGCTATATTCCCTTGTGCCATATAGATGTCACTGAGAAGGTCTGCCTCATATCGTGCACCATTATAGGGAATCCAGAGATGATTTGAACCAGCATGAGGGAATTCCATTAAGTATTTGGATAATTCTCCTCTTTTTGCCAATGCCAGGGTCTTATAACAAACAAGAACGGGAAAATCCCATGTAGGAAGTGGCTCGGCTATGATACTGTTCCATTGGTTGTGCCATCGTCTTACTTCCAGTCGCTTTAATGCAGCAGTGTTGGCATCATATTGTTTGTAGTAAAGCAATCCACAGCATACGATGGACAATATAATTTGTGGGATGTAAAAGATGAAAACATTCTTTTTAGCCTTTGACAACCAGTTTTCGCACTTTCTCATAAATGGAAGGCGGGAAAAAAGCACTGCCAGTACAGCAATCCCCCAAGGATAATAGGCTTCTTTTGTAGCCTCTTGGAACGTGTTACTATATCTACTTAAGGTCCAAATGTGACTGAAGTTTGCATTATCTCCATATCCGAACCCTAAAAGATAGAACAATAGTACCAGGAGGCAGAATGCCAATATGCTTGTAATAATAGGATTTGAGTGATTATACAGCCAGAGAACAGCATTTGTACACCAGATGCACAGGATTAATGCCAGACTGCATTCCATCATATAATCTTCATTCACTTCCAAGACAGCTATCAGCAATCCTACAGTGATGCTGAATAGGGGTAATCTGCTTTTGGTCAGAATGCTAACCCCTGTTGTGGTGAGCCAGAACAGGATACCTGTTACAATGGATCCGACCCAAGGGTAATAATAAAACTGACGGATGAAATTAGCCAGATATTCTATAGCACCTCCCGGATGGTTAAAATAAGATACTGCATATTCCGACGAGAAGCGGAAAATGCTGTTTTGCTCTTTATACATGAAGTCAAAAGCACAAAAATTATGCAGTGCAATTATGACCAGAAAAGCAAGAATGAGATTTAGGAAAGTAACGTTGTTTTTCATCATATAATTGTGTTGCTAAGGTACGCCATTCTACTTATTCAGACAAGTATTTGCTCAAGAATATGTTTTTATAGCTGGTAAATAGTGGCAAAAAACAAAAAACAATGTATTTTTGCCACAAAGACACAAAACAATGAAACCTAAACTATTTTTGCTGCTTTGTTTGCTCCTTGCAAACTTTAACGCATTGGCACAGCCTGTCATTATAGATTTGTCCAATAAAGCCCAAAAGATAGAAGGATGGGGCGTTTCGCTCTGTTGGTGGGCACACATGTGTGGAACTTGGAGTGAAGAAAACGTAGACAAACTTGTAGATTGGCTTGTTTCTCCCGAAGGTTTGAATATGAATGTGTTTCGCTATAACATAGGTGGTGGAGATGATCCTGAGAACAGGAACTGTGAACAGCATCATATGGGAAAGGGGAAAGGCATTCGAGCAGAAATGCCCGGATTTAAGCTTTATCCAGACAGTGAATATGATTGGCAGGCTGATTCTGCTCAAATACGTATATTGTTAAAAATAAAGAAAAAAAGGCCAGATGCAGTTTTCGAGGCATTCAGTAATTCTGCACCATGGTATATGACTAAAAGTGGTTGTGTGGCCGGAGCAAAAGGCAAGACTGAGGACAATTTGAAACCAGAGAGCTATGCCGACTTTGCCAAGTATTTGGTAGATGTGTGTGTGCATTTTAAGGAGGCATATGGTGTGGAGTTCTATACTCTTGAACCTTTTAATGAATCATATTCTGATTATTGGTATCAGAATGGATCACAGGAGGGTTGCCATTTCAATGTTGAGTCACAAGTTGAAGTACTTAAAGTGTTATCTCCATTGTTGAAAGCCAGTGGCTTGAAAACTACTATTTCTGCCAGTGATGAAACATCTACAGCCCATTCGCTCTCTGTTCTTAGTGGTTATTCGGATGCTATTCCTTTAATAGCTCAATGGAATACACACACTTATTCTGCAACAAATGAAGAACGTCAGTTATTACACGATAAGGTCATGGCAAGAGGATTGCGCCTCTGGCAGAGCGAGACAGGAAGCGGGGGAAAAGGTATTGAAGGAAATTTAAAACTGCTTCAACGCTTGTTTGATGATATTCGGTATTTGCAGCCAAGTGTTTGGTGTGACTGGCAATATGTGGAAGAAGTGGGTGACCAGTGGTGTACAGTAACAGGCAACTTTGAAACTCAGAACTTTGCCAGGAATAAGAACTATTATGTTCGTCAGCAAGTTACTCGTTTCATAAAGCAAGGCTATACAATTCTTCAAGTAGATCATGACCAGACTTTGGCAGCTATAGCTCCTGATGGGAAGGAGGTGATATTGGTAATGATAAACAATCTAAATGCCCCGGTAGAATATAATTATAAGCTATTTGAACATCCTATGCATATAACACAGTATACCACAGATATAAACTTAAATATGAAAAAAGAAGAAAAGGCTTTTCGGGGAAAGCTTTTATCTGTAAGTTTGAATTCTCAAAGTGTATCCACTATTGTTATCCATTTATAGACATCCAGATTTTGCGTTTATGTGGGGTGTTGTGTGGGGTGTTTACAAAATACCCCACATACGTAACTGCTTGTAAATTTGAGAAATAAGGTATACCATGTGGGGTGTTGGGTGTTTTTCTGTTTTTTTTAAGAAATAACGTTCTACGATACCATATTTTTGTGTACTTTTGCAACATAATACAGAAGAAATGAACCATCAGACAGAAAATCCACCAAAATTTGCCATCATAGACCACAATATGCTGGCTGGTATAGGATTGGCAGATCTTTTAGAGATGATCATGCCAAGTGTGTCTGTCCGTACTTTTCTGAACGTTGATGAACTAAAGAAAGTGGGACCGGAACAGTTTGTTCATTTCTTTGTCTCTGCTCAGGTGTATATAGAAAATGCAAATTTCTTCAGAGCGCAAAAGACAAAATCAATAGTCTTGACAAATGGCGACAGTATGCCGCAACTAACTCAAATACCAACCCTAAATGTCTGTCAGACAGAAACTAAGATTATTCGCGATATTCTTTCCTTGCGTAAGCAGAAACACCAGAATAGACAGGCTAAAGAAGCCGAAGGCTCAGTTCTGTCTACTCGTGAAATAGAAGTTCTTGTGTTAATTGTTAAAGGACTGATTAATAAGGAGATAGCAGAAGAATTATGCATAAGTTTAACCACGGTTATTTCACACCGTAAGAACTTAATGGACAAACTGGGTATAAGAACAGTATCTGGTTTGACAGTATATGCACTTCTTAATGGCTATTTACAGATTAGTGATCTCCAATAACAGGAAAAATCTTTAAAAAATCCTCATTTATTAGGATTGTGTGATTCATGGGTATGTTGTTACTTTGCATCCCGAAAAAAGTAATAACACATGAAGAAAGAATCACTCTTGCTAGTGCTGTGGGCTGCCGTAGGAACGGTATGCGCCCAAGTGCCTATGGATACAACAAAGGTCATAGATCTGGAAGAGGTAATTGTGGTTTCCTCGCCAAAGGAAAACACAAAACTGCGCCAGACACCTACAGCAGTATCCTTGATTTCTGCACAGGATATGCAGGCTAATCGTGTGCTCTCTTTGAAAGGTGTCAGCAGCCTGTCGCCAAACTTCTTTATGCCAGATTATGGCTCACACCTTACTTCGGCTGTTTATATCCGAGGCGTTGGTTCTAGAATCAATACCCCTGCTGTTGGTATGTATGTAGACAATATTCCTTATATTGACAAGAGCGCATTTGATTTCAATTTCTTTGACGTAGAGCGAATAGATATTTTAAGAGGTCCACAAGGAACCCTTTATGGACGAAACACCATGGCAGGATTGGTCAAGGTGCATACACGAAATCCTTTCCACTACCAAGGAACAGATTTAAAGTTAGGTTATGCCACCAAAGATAATCACCGGAATATAGCTTTGACACACTACCATCGGGTAAGCGATAAGTTTGCATTTTCGGGGGGAGGCTATTACGAAGGTTCCGATG
The DNA here is from genome assembly GCA_024401095.1 of Bacteroidaceae bacterium. GTDB lineage: Bacteria > Bacteroidota > Bacteroidia > Bacteroidales > Bacteroidaceae > Minthousia. The sequence continues at coordinate 4,907 of JAKSLR010000048.1, read as the reverse complement.
GCTTTTTCCAGAATGTAACCACAGGGAAGAAGAACGATGACATGGAGAGCTTGAGTGCACGCTTTCGTGGAATCTGGAATGCAAGCGATGCTCTGAAAATTGATTTTACCCTTAGCTATGATCACAGCAATGAAGGGGGATACCCTTATTTCTACGTGCAAGAGGAACAGATTGTCAACAACCGCCCAAGTAGCTACAAGCGAAACATGCTGAATGCAGGTATGAATTTATCTTATCAGGCACCAGGTTTTGTACTGAATGCTACTACGGGTTATCAGCACCTGAACGATAGAATGTTCCTGGATCAGGATTTCATTGCAGCAGATATCTACACGTTGGAGCAGGATCAGAATTTAAATACAGTGACAGAGGAGATCACTATTCGTAGCAAGGAAAACAAAAAGTGGGACTGGCTATTTGGTGTTAGTGGTTTTCTGCAGGGATTGCGTACCTATGGTCCAGTAACCTTTCAAAGTGAAGGGGTGAAGTGGATGCAAAATACCATTAACGGTTATATGCCGGACCTTAGCAATATGGGTATGAGCATGGGTGTAACCATTAATGACCCACAGATTGTGACTGGTGGATTATTCCATACTCCTGTGACTAATTTGGCTGCATTTCATCAGTCCACCATTCATTTGTCCGATAAATGGTCTGCTACTATTGGTTTGCGATTAGATTATGAACATACCCAGATGGATTATGATGCAGGGAGCTCCATGAACTTTGATTTCAGCATGACCAGTGCCCGTATGCCAATAAATTTGAAGGACCTGTGTGCTGATGCCTTGTTTAACGGCAAGATAAAAAGAAACTATGTGCAGCTTTTGCCTAAAGTTGCATTGAAATATGATATCGATGCACAGAACAACTTTTATGCTACAGTATCAAAAGGATACCGATCAGGAGGTTATAATGTGCAGATGTTTTCAGATTTGCTGCAAGGTTCACTACGTAACAACATGATGACTGGTATAAAGAACGGTACAAACAGTTATCTGGACAGATTGGCCGGTATGGGTATGCCTGCTCAGGTCATCAATATGATTAAGGGATATATGGATAAGATGCCTGTTACTACAGATCCTAGTGTGGAGGAAACTGTCATCTTCAAGCCAGAATATACCTGGAACTACGAAATAGGTGCGCATTTGAGTACAGCAAACAAGCGATTACAGATGGATTTGGCTGCCTTCCTTATGGACACACGTGACCAGCAATTGGCCAAGTTCTCTGAAAACGGTTTGGGAAGAATTATGGTCAATGCAGGCCAAAGCCAGAGTTATGGAATAGAATTAAGCGGAAGAGCTGTGGCCAATCAGCATTGGGACTTTAATTTCAACTACGGTTACACTCATGCTACATTCAAGGCATATGACTTAGGTACAGACGATTTAAAAGGCAACTATGTGCCATTTGTTCCTATGCATACCTTGAATCTAGGTGCAAATTACAAGGTTTATTTGCCTCGTGGTTATTTCCAAAGCTTGAACTTTGGGGTTAATGCAATAGGTGCAGGGCCAATCTACTGGACAGAATACAATAAGGATTATGCACAGCATTCAGAGGGAATGGGCAGTTATGGTAAACAAGATTTCTATGGCTTACTCAATGCCAATGTTACTTTGGAAAGTAAATTCATACAATTGACCTTCTGGGGTCGTAACCTGACTGATACTCATTATAATACTTTCGCATTTGAGAGCATGTCCCGCATTTTTGAGCAACACGGAAAACCTCTCCAGCTAGGTGTAGATGTGAGAATACATTTCTAAACACTTTAAATGACAGAATCTATGTATTTCCAAGGAATAATCATTGCTGTAGCTACTTTTCTAATGATAGGTTTGTTTCATCCTATTGTTATTAAGTCGGAATACTATTGGGGTGTTCGCTGCTGGCCGGTATTTGCCATTGCTGGTATCGTTTTGCTTATAGGTTCACTGTTTATCTCTGATATTCTTGTTGCTGCTATTGTAGGTGTTACCGGTTGTTCTGCACTCTGGAGTATCTTAGAGATTTTTGAGCAGAGGGAACGTGTAAGGAAAGGATGGTTCCCTATGAATCCTAAAAGGAAAAAGGATTATGAGTGAAAAATACGAACCCTTGTTTGCTATAATTGTGTGCAAAAAAAACAGAACTTGATTATGAGAAAAAGCATTTTTCTTTTGTTGTTGGCATGTACTACTGTAGGATATGCACAGCAACTAAATACCCAAAACGTACGTTCTGCCATTGAGCAGCATATTGGAACTTATCCAGAGGTGCAATTGAAGGATTTATACAAAGCCTTTTTCCAGGCTGAGTTTGGAGCAGAGCATATAGTTGCTGATACCTTGGCAGCAGGGAAGTATCTGGACAATGAACTGACTACGCCAGATAATGGAAAAGTTTACTATGAACCGATAGGTGCCGACAGTACTTTCTTTCGTGTGCATCTGAAGGCTGTTCAGCAGGGGCTGATTACTCGTGATCAGTTGTTCCATGCTTTTCTGGCAGGCGTGCATAAGGTGGAGATTCCTCAGATAAGCCGCTGGAAGAATATGTGGCGGCAGATAGAGAAGACCATCACTGGCATGAAGCTTAACCTCCCGGAAATGGAAAAACAGAAAAGAGAGATTCAAGCGCTTCTAAACAGTGGCGAGTATGCTTCACATCATAGTGATGCTTTCCAGAAAGCTTACGATCCACATTACCGTATTGTCCGAAAGGATGCTTTCTACAAGGAACTTTTTCCGTTTCTGAAAGATGTTGCTACCGCTGCTGACTTTACTCCACAATTGGAGTTTGCTTTCGAGATTCGTGCCGTTTGTGAGGAAGGATATCAGGTAGGAGAAACTCCTATGGGCGTACGTAACATTATTCCTATTATTGGAGGAAAGGTGGCGGGCCCAATGGTTCATGGTGATGTACTGCCTGGTGGTGCTGATTATCAACTCATTGAAAAAGAGACAGGTCGCACTCAGTTGGAAGCAATTTACAGTGTCCGCACCCATGATGGTGTGACCATTCATGTCCGTAACGTGGGAATCCTGAACAATGGCCCAGAAGGATTCTATTTCAAGACTGCTCCTAAATTTGAGGCTCCTAAGGGAAGTGCTTATGAGTGGCTGAACAATCATCTTTTCATTTGTGTTCCGGGAAGCGGTGATGGCTATATCTCGCTCAAAATGTATGTGGTGAAGTAAAGAAAATAAAGCACTTTATTTCATCTTTGCGAATAGTAATGTTGTGTTATTTTCACTTTCAACTTGGCATATGCCATAATCTTCATAGTACCATTTTGGCCAAAAATCGGTATCATTAATTAAAATTCCATTATTCTTTGAACCTTTGCGTTTTCAGAAATCGTCTATGGCTAAAGAGTAAACCACGTAATGGTTTTCTTTCTCATAGATATGGTTGATGACATTAGTGTCTCCAATTTTAAGGTTCACTAATGTTCTTAGTCATTTACTCTCTTTTAACTTTTGGACTTTGATAAAATTAGACAGAGAAAGAACACCATCTTTTGAAAAGGGGAAAAATAGGGCTCAAGCGGAGTTGAAAGAGACCTGATGCGAAGGTGAAACAGTCAGAAAATGCAAAAAATGCAAAAATATGTGCAATTCCATCAAAAAATAGCTATATTTGTACTCATAAAGTATACTCCAAATTCTGCATTTTTTGAATGATTGGAGTATCTTAGACATAGCAGAAGTAAAGCGATTACGAGGAATTCATAATCTCATTTTCGACAAACAGAGAAATGACTTGTTGTATATTATCATTTTATTGGTGATGTGCAAATGAATAGTTTAGCTTCTGCTGTATTTTAATATAGTTGCCTATACATCTTTTATTACCTAGATTTAGGCAACCCCAATATAACGATAGGGTATTGAGAATGAAATTCCAAAATTAGATAAATTCAATAATTAATAATAATATGAAATCAAAGTTTTTATTTACACTTTTTCTACTGTTCATGGCTGTTGGTGTGTCAGCACAAAACATTAAGCGTTATGGTATAAAATCAGGCATCGCAAAGATTACCACCTCTACCATGGGTATAAAGAACCATTCCACTTTATATTTTGACAATTACGGCGCCCTGCAAATGAGTGAAGCATCCGTAAATTTGGGCATAGCTAAACGTACCATGCGTGAGTACACACTAGATGATGCTAGAATTTCATGGAATGTGAAACAGAACAAGGCTGAGCGTACACCTGTTTCCGGCCCAGTATTGAATTATAGTGACTTGACAGATGAGGTAAAGGAACACTATAAGGTGAAGGAATTAGGTACAGAAACCGTTTTGGGCCGCGAGTGCACTAAATATTCCGTGGTGATGGAAGAGAATGGCTTACAGATTGAAAACACTGTATGGGTATGGAAGGGTATTCCTCTGAAATCAGAGCATAACGCTGGAGTAATGATTAGAATGGAGGTTACAGAACTGCAAGAAAATGCTGAGATACCAGATGGCATTTTTGACATACCTAGCAATGTGTCCGTTAAGGATGTAAAGAAGAAATAGTATAGTTGGGGGAAAGCATCTAAAGTCACACAAAATTCGACTACTTATAAAATGGGGACGTGTCAAAAGTGACATGCCCCCATTTTTATGAGAATATTAGAATGCATTCTGTGGTGTGTGACCATTCATGTCCGTAACGTGGGAATCCTGAACAATGGCACAGAAGGATTCTATTTCAAAACTGCTCCCAAGTTTGAGGCTCCTAAGGGAAGTGCTTATGAGTGGCTGAACAATCATCTTTTCATTTGTGTACCGGGAAATGGTGATGGCTATATCTCGCTCAAAATGTATGTGGTGAAGTAAAGGGAGTAAGGAGAGATAAAAGAAAAAGCTTAAATGATTGTTTATAAATCATCTAAGCTTTTTTTGTGCGCCTGACCGG
>JAKSLR010000047.1 GCA_024401095.1 Bacteroidaceae bacterium | reverse complement strand
CCGGGAGCTTGGCTAATGCACAGGAAACCATCAAATTGTCGTTGCAGCAGTGCCGAGATATGGCTATCCAACATGACGAACAGCTCAAGATGATGGACAACAGACAGCAACAGGCAGAGATAGACAAGCAAGTAGCCTTTATCAATTATCTCCCTTCTGTAGATGCGACCGTCATGAGCCTCTATCAGACCCCATCTTCAGAAACCATGGGTATGAAGATGATTATGCACGGCATGTACACTGCGGGCATCACTCTGCAGGAGACAATCTATGCCGGAGGACGTATCCATGCGGGTAATGATCTGGCAGAAATTGGTCGTCAGGTTGCTCTGGAGAACATGCGGAAAACACGTCAGGAAGTACTGGTGGGCGTAGACCAAGCCTATTGGTCACTGGTATCCGTACAACAAAAGGTACAGATGCTCAAGTCCTATGTAGCCTATATGGATGCGCTGTATGACAAAGTGAAGGTAGCCGTAGAGGCAGAAATGGCTGTAGGCAACGACTTGCTTCGCATTGATGCAAAGAAAAGCGAGATAGAATATAATCTCCAGAAAGCGCAGACTGGAGCTGAACTTTGTGGCTTGATGCTTTCAAACACCATAGGTTTAGACATGGACGTGAAAGTAGAACCTGCCGATACGGAAATTCCTGTGACAGCGCCAGAAAACCTGAGTGAGGATATCTCAGCCCTCCCAGAGGTAAACCTTATGAACCAAGGCATTGCTGCCAAGGAAAAGCAGGTAAAGCTTACCCGTGGAGAGTATATGCCTGCATTAGTGGGTTTGGCATCGTATTCCAAGATGGGGAATATGAAAATGCAGGGATTCACTTCCTACGAAGGTCAGATGGTTCCTTTTGAACAGAAAATCAGTAATTCTGGTGCTATGCTGGGTGTAATGTTGAGTATTCCTATTTCTGGTTGGAACGAAGGCACAAGGAAAATAAAGCGCGCCAAACTGGATGTGCAGAATGCACAATTGGAACAACAGCGTAACATGCGTTTGTTGGGCATTCAGGCACGCAATGCCATCAGCAATGTCCAAAATGGTTATCTGCAGATTGAGACAGCAGAGAAAGGTGTTCGTCAGAACGACGAGAACTTGCGTGTGATGAATGAACGCTACGATGCTTCCATGGCCACGCTTACCGACTTGCTGGATGCACAGAGCCAGTGGCAGCAAGCTCAGAGTAACCTGATTGAGGCGAAAACACAATACCGCATCTATCAGACAGAATACTTGAAAGCTGTAGGCCGTTTGGAATGAACTGGTCGAACGGTAAATATTTTTCATTGAATGGTATTTTCCGTTTCCCTTTTTTTGAGTAATTTTGAACCCACAAATAATGAAACGGAACCATAAAAACAGTTATATAATGAAACGATTCTTAATTTCAGCAGCAGTGATGGCCATGATGAATACTGTATCTATGCAGTCGCTCATGGCTCAGAAACTGACACCGAATAACATTGATGAAATTGTCTCTGCTTTAACCCTAGATGAGAAGGTACACATGATTGTGGGTTGCGGAAACGGTTGGGGAAATCCCGATGTGAAATTCCCGGGTATAGCCGGTTGGACCTACGAGGTGCCACGCCTGGGCATTACCGCGGCTTACTTGGCCGATGGCCCTCATGGTGTGAACATGAACCAGACCCGTGATTATGATAGTTTTGACTATAGTTGCACCACCATGCCTATCAGTACCGCCATGGCTGCTACCTGGGATGTAGATGTTTTGAAGGAAGTAGGCGGCATCATCGGTTATGAACTGAAGGAACGTGGTTTGGATGTGCTCCTTGGTCCAGCCATCAACCTTCAGCGTAATATGCTGGGTGGCCGAATTCAGGAGTATATGAGCGAGGATCCATTGCTGACCGGTAAGATGGCGGCTGCATACATTAAGGGGGTACAGCAACTGGGTGTAGGTACCAGCCTGAAGCACTTTGCAGCCAATGGTGCTGAAACCCGTAGAAAAGGCAGTAACTCGGTAGTTAGTCCTCGTGCGCTGCGTGAGTTGTACCTGAAGAACTTCGAGATAGCGGTCAAGGAGGCACAGCCTTGGACCGTGATGAGCAGTTACAACTACATTAACGGCATTCACACCAGCGAGAACGCAGAACTTATCAACGACCTGCTGCGCAAGGAGTGGGGCTTCAAGGGCATTGTCATTACCGACTGGGACGGTGGTTACTATCCATTGCAGGAGGTGCGTGCCACCGGTGACATTCTGGAACCGGGAAGCGAGTCACAGCGAAAGGAAATCAAGAAAGCGCTGGAAGATGGTACTTTAGACATGAAACTAGTGGATGAGAGCGTGAAGCGTATCCTGGAATTTACTGTCAAGACCCCAACCTTCCAGAACTACAAGTACTCTAATGATATCAAACGGGAACAGCATCAGCTGCAGATCCGAAGCATTGCGGCACAGAGTATGGTGTTGCTGAAGAACAATCAGAACGTGCTGCCTATCACTGCACAGCAGTTACCTAATGTGGCGCTATACGGATGCACTAGCTACGACTTCATCTCTGGTAACATGGGTGTAGGTGGTACCAATGGTGGTGCTCACACCATCAGCTTAGTAGAGGGTATGCGAAAGGCAGGGTTTACTGTCGATTTGAACCTGTTACGCCAGTACACCACTTATATTGCAGCTGAGAAGGAGCGCATTGCAGATGAGGCCATGAAGGCTAATCCTGCGATGGTCAGACTCCGCCGTCCTGCACGACCAGTAGAACTGATTCCTCAGAACGAGCTGAAGCCTAAGGAAGTAGATCCTAGAATAGAAGAGATGCAAGCCAACTTCAATATCGATCTGTCAGCCATGCTGGGTGGCGGTGGTACTCCAGAAACCACCCTTGCACAGCAGGTGGAGAAAAACGATTTTGCGGTGATTACCCTGGGCCGTACTACAGGCGAAGCTTCCGACCGTAACTACAAGGAATTCGAGGCTACTCCAGAGGAACTGCAGTTGATAGAGACCGTATCCAATGCTTATCACAAGGCCGGCAAAAAGGTGGTGGTTCTGTTAAATGTGTGCGGACCTATGGAGACCCAAAGCTGGGTCAACATGGTAGATGCTGTACTGTTGGTATGGGAACCTGGTGAGCGTTCGGGTGAGAGTGTAGCCGATGTATTGACCGGTGTGGAGACTCCAAGTGGCCGTCTGCCTCAGACCTGGGCTTTGCATTACGGCGATCAGCCTGCTGACAACAATTTCCCAAGTGATTACCACGCCGATAACATCATGGAGTTCTTGGGTAAGGGCAAGATGGTGGATAATCCTCAGGTGGGTGTCGATATCATCCCTTATGAGGAGGGCATCTACATGGGTTACCGTTACTTCAATACGGCTAAGAAAGAGGTGGCTTATCCATTTGGTTTCGGCTTGAGCTATACCACATTCGATTACTCAAACGCTAATCTGGTTCCAACTGCCGACGGCTTCCAGGTTACGGTTACAGTAAAGAATACAGGCAAGCGCAGCGGTCGTGAGGTGGTACAGCTGTATGTTACTGCTCCTGCCGGTGGTCTGGAGAAGCCTGCCCGTGAGTTGAAGGCATTTGCAAAGACCCGTAACTTGAAGCCGGGAGAGGAACAGACGCTTACCTTGACTGTAAGCAACTATGACTTGGCTTCCTACAACGAAAAAGCAGTGGCTTGGCAATCGGCTAGGGGTAACTATAGCGTCCAGTTGGGCAAGAATGTAGAAGACATTCACACCGTTTTGAATTATAAGTTAGGTAAGGCTCAGAGCTGGAAGACCGGTAACCTGCTGAAGTTGCAGGAGCCATTGAATGAGATTTCCTTGAAGAGATGATGAGTGATGTCATCAAGTGATACTTGCAGAATAAAAACAATAACCATGAAAAGAATTGAAACTTTATTTTTTGCCCTGAGTGTGTCTGTGGTTTCAATGGCACAGGGATTGCCTGGCTTGCAGAAGAATGAACATGGTGCCTGGCAGTTTATAGTAGATGGCAAGCCTTTTACTATGCTTGCAGGTGAACTGCATAATTCCTCTACCGGAAGTTCATACTATATGGATCCTATCTGGAAGCGCATGGCCGACAAGAACCTGAATACGGTTATCGCTCCGGTGAACTGGGAATTACTGGAACCCGAGGAGGGTAAATTTGACTTCTCTCAGATAGACAACATGATTCAAGGAGCAGAGCGTGAAGGGCTGAAACTGACAGTCATCTGGTTCGGAAGCTGGAAGAATGGAAAATCTACTTATGTTCCAGCATGGGTAAAGAAAAATACTAAACGTTTCCCTATCTGTGATTTGAGCTCAGGGGAAAAGAACGATTATACGCTTTCACCTCTGGGACAAGAGAGCATGAAGGCCGATGCCCGTGCCTTTGCCGCACTTATGAAGCACATTGCTGAGGTGGATAAGAAACATACCGTGATCTGCATGCAGGTAGAAAATGAGATAGGCACTTTAGATCAGGCTGCCAGCTATATGGGTATGGAAAACCGTGCAGCACGTGATTTCTCATCCTTGGCAAATAAAGCTTTCAAGGGTCAGGTTCCTGCCGCTTTAACCCAGTATCTGAAGTCGCATGAGAAGACACTGCACCCAGCTATTCTGAATGCCTGGAAGAACAACGGCAAGAAGATGAACGGAACTTGGGAAGAAGTGTTCGGCCCAAGCGTGAAGGTGGAGAATGGCAACTGGCAGGAAGAGTTCTCTCTGCTGACCGATGAATTGTTCTCTGCCTGGAGCTATGCCTCTTATGTAGGTGAAGTGGTTCGTCAGGGAAAGGCACAGCATAACATTCCTATGTATGTGAACGTGTGGCTGAAACAGGCTAAGCAGCACCATCCGGGGCTTTATCCATCGGGTGCTCCTTCTCCACACTTGTTTGACATCTGGCGTGCTGCGGCTCCAGAAGTGGATTTCTTTGCTCCTGATATCTATGAGGTGGGTTATTTCGACTGGGTTTGTCAGGATTACACACGCTCTGGAAATCCGTTGTTCATTCCTGAAACCAAGGCCGATATAGCAGGCGCATCCCGTGCTATCTATACCTTTGGTAAGTACCCAACCTTGTGTTATGCTCCGTTTGGAATAGATGGTGGTAGATCCGTTCTATCTGCCGATGATAATGACCAGTCGTTTGATAAGGCTTACGGCATGCTGGCTCACTTGATGCCTACCATTCAGAAGTACATTGGTTCCAGCAAGATAACCGGTTTGTGGATTGATGATGTTCAGAAAACTGATGAGGCTACCATGGGTGATTATACGTTCTCCCTGACCGAATTCAACTTGGGTATTTTCCAGGCTGTGGCTGGTGTTACAGCCGAAGAGAAGAAGAAGGAAACCATTCCTACAGGTGTGCTTCTCATTCAGCTGGATAATGACGAGTTCCTGGTTGCCGGTGGTTTGGGTTCTGCAACTTTGCGCATTGCCAAGAGTGCTTCCTGCAAAGCAGACAAGATTGGAATTCTTTCTTTGGATCAGGTGTTCTTCAAAGACGGTCAAGAAATCCTTCACCGTTTGAATGGCGATGAGGCTGCTTTTGGCGGTCCTGTCTTTGAGGGTGGAACCTCTGTATTTAAGCTCAAGATGTTCAAATATTAAGAGCCGTAGTTAAGCTATGACCCATAAAATTCAAGTAAAACCTTAAAAACACGTATAACCATGAAAGTGAGATTGAAATGGGTGGCACTGCTGATGGGATTCTTCGGATGCCTTCAGGTACAAGCTGCCGATGAGTTCAAGAAAGCAGATACACAGCTGATTGCTTTATCGCCTGTGCAGAACGCCAATCGTAACAAGATGGATATTTCCGGCATCTGGAGTTTCAAGACCGATCCACAGAACGTGGGGGAGAACCAGCAGTGGTTCAACGGACTGACTGATGCGGTGAACATTGCAGTGCCGGGTAGTTGGAACGACCAGATTGAAGGCTTGCACAACTATTTAGGAACGGCTTGGTACGAAACGAAAACATTCATTCCTCAGAGTTGGAAGACCGAGAAAATCTATATCCGCATCGGTTCGGCCTCCTATGCTGCCAAGGTGTGGGTGAATGGAAAGCCCGCAGGCATGCACGAGGGTGGAAACCTGCCTTTTGCCTTTGAAATCAGTTCGTTGGTAAAATATGGCCAGCCCAATGTTATCTCTGTGCAAGTAGAGAACGAACTGAAGCCTACCCGTATCCCAACCGGTAATCTGGGTGGTGCCAGCATGATGTCAAACATTCCTGCATCGAACTACGATTTCTTCCCTTATAGCGGTATCCACCGTAATGTGGTGCTTTACACGGTACCTCGTGCTGCCAGCATTTCCGATGTGACATGCATCACAGGTTATGAGGGCAATACCGGTTTCATTCAAGCCAAGGTGCAGAAGAGCGGGAATGCCCAGGGTGGAAAGCTCACCGTTTCCGATCAGGAAGGCCATACTTTCACGGCTACCTTCAAGTTTGCCGGTAATGAGGCTGCTGCTAAGGTTGAAATTCCTGATGTACATCTGTGGAATGTGGGTAAACCTTACCTATATAATGTGCAGGTGGAGTTGACTGCTGGCAGCAAGGTGCTGGACAGCTATGCCTTGCAGACAGGTGTGCGTACCGTCAGTGTCACAGCCAACGAAATATTGGTCAATGGTGAACCTGTTAAAATGAAGGGCTTTGGCAAGCATGAGGATTTCATTATCTTCGGTCGTGGAGCAGCCCTGCCAGTTACCGTGCGCGATTATGAACTGATGAAATGGATCGGGGCCAACAGTTTCCGTACCTCTCATTATCCATACGATGACAACGTGTATGACATTGCCGACCGTATGGGCTTCCTGGTTATTGATGAGATTCCAAGTGTAGGCTTGCTGTTCCACGATGGCGACGAGAACGTCAAGGCCCGTCAAGAGCAGTGCCGCTACTGTCTGGAGGAGATGATCAACCGCGACAAGAACCATCCTTCTGTCATTATGTGGAGTGTAGCCAATGAGCCAACCTTCAAGGGGGTAGGCCAGAGCGGTATGGCAGGTATGGCCACTTCTGCAGTGCAGGGTGGCAAGACTGAGAACGAAATTGCCATTGAGTGTCTGGGTGAGCTGGTAAAGCTGGCAAAGACACAAGACCCTACCCGTCCTGCTACCTTCGTGGCAATGAGTGGTACTCCAGAGAGCTGGATGCAGGTAGGCGATGTGATGTGTCTGAACCGTTACTACGGCTGGTACGCCTTTATGGGTGACTTTGAGAAATCGGCTCAAGTATTCGTGGGCGAGATGGATCAGTTGCATGGTAAGTACAACAAGCCTATCATCATCACCGAGTTTGGTGCCGACACCAATGCCGGTTTCCATTCGGCTGATGCTTTGGCCTTCTCGGAGGAGTTCCAGTGCAAGATGCTGGAAATGTACCTGAATCAGGCCAATACACGAAACTTTGTAGCAGGCATGCAGGTATGGAACTTTGCCGATTTCCAGACCGGTCAGGGTTTGATCCGTGCCAACAGTATCAATCAGAAAGGTGTGTTTACTCGCGACCGTCAGCCTAAGATGGCAGCTCACCTGCTGCATCAGCGTTGGACTGCCACCGATAAGTACTAAGGATGTAATGATAAAATGAATAAAAAAGTCCGCCAATCTGGCGGACTTTTTCTTTATGTGATGCAGCTTTTATTTCTTTTGGCTTTCATCGTAAGCTTGCTTGAAGCTGATGAGCTCAATACCATGCTCCTTGATGTACTTCATGACTTTAGGGCTGCAGAAAGCATCTGTTACATTCTGGCGGTCTGCACCTACGTTCTCTGAAGGATCTTTGGTGTAAACGGTTTCCAGTTCAGGACCTTCAAGGGCTGGATGCTCAATGACCCAGTAGGTTTTTCCCTTCTCCATCTTGGTGAGCAGATCCAGCAGAACGCTTTCACGATCTTTCTGTCCCATGATTATACCCAGTGAGTTCAGACCATAGCGATCATCGCCTTTACCTCCCTGATAGAATAGTCCATATTCTTTGGCTACTCTTTCTACCATGTCGTTCATGCCAGGCTGGAAAGTCCACATCATGTGGTCAGTAATGTGGGTGACATTCTTCACATATTTCATACCTAACTCAATCTGAGCACGTAACTCGGCTTCAGCCTCTTCCAGATTGGTAATCTGTGGGAAAGGCTTCAGGTAGCCATCCTCGTCGCACAGTGAAGGGCAATGGGTGATAGGGCGCCATTTGTAGTTGCTCCACTCGCTGCTGAATGCCACATGAATACCTACATCCAAGCCTGGATTATCGTTACACATGCGAGCACCTTCCAGGAACCAAGGGCAGACAGGCATAATCTCTGCACTGCGGCCAATGCCTTCCTGATAACACTTGATGACTGCTACATTCTCTGAGTGGGTGGCACCAATATCGTCCATTCTAACAATCAACTTCTGAGCAGAAGCAGAAGAAATGCCTGCAGATAGGGCAAGAGTAAATAAGATTCTTTTCATAATGAAATAAAGATTTATGTTTCTAATTAGACTGCAATATTCGTGAAAATCATTGATATGTGCAAATGTAATCTCATTTACCTTTGAATATTTCTGTCTATTTGTAAGGTAAAATTGGTTTCTACTTATGAATTTATCAAATTGTTTTTTGAATTAACAAAAATGCCGTATATTTGTAACGACCACTAAATCTATTTGCTAATAAACAGGATTTGAAAGACTGCAGGAAGTGTTTAAAACAGTATCATGCTTAAGTTTCTGAAACGTATCTATACCTCGCTGTCGTTTCGCATTATAACCATTCTGCTGGTCATTATGCTGGTGCTGGGTTTCATGTTCAGCAAGGGCGTGGTGGGTGCTATCATGGCCGTGGTTTACTCCGGTGATTTTAACGCAGATGAAGAAAGTCTGGTGGTTGTCCTCAAGGCGATTGTCTATTTTATCTCGGGTTTTGTATTCCTGCTCCTTTCATTGGCTATCATTCTGATTGTGAACTGGCAGATCAAGCCTTTGCGTAAGATTGCAGAAGCTGCAGATGCAGTTTCCATGGGAGATTTTCAGGCAGAATTGCCAACTGTATGGGCGAATACAGAAATCCGCCGATTGAGGAACAGTTTCTACTGCATGCAGCAGCGACTCATTGCCTATGTGGAGGATCTGAAAGAAACCACTCATCAGAATGCGGTTCTGGAACACGACGTTGCCGTGGCTGCAGATATTCAGAAGGCCATGTTGCCGAAATCCATCCTGGAACATGAGAAGTTTGATATCTATGGCATACAACAGCCTGCCCGTCTGGTAGGTGGTGACCTGTATGATTTCTTCCTGCATGACGGAAAACTCTTTTTCTGTATTGGAGATGTGAGCGGGAAAGGCGTTCCTGCAGCACTCTTCATGACTGTAATCATTCATCTTTTTAGAAATGTGGGACGCCATACCGATAATCCCGCAGAAATAGCCGGTGCCATAAATCAGGAGCTGGCCGACGGAAACGAGAAGAATATGTTCTGCACCTTGTTCATCGGTGTCATGGACATAGAAACCCGAAAACTCCAGTTCTGCAATGCAGGTCATAATACACCGATTTTCATTCACGAGAACTCTGTTTCCTTCATGCAGATAGATGCAGACATACCTGCCGGAGCCTATGCAGATTTTGACTACCAAATGCAGGAGATTCAACTGGAAAAGAACGATGCCTTTTTCTTCTATACCGATGGTGTTACAGAGGCTACCGATGTGAACGGTCATTATTTTGGCGAAAGTGCGACCTTGGCTTCGGTAATTACCTGTCCGTTAGGATGCAGCATGAAGGAACTCACCTTACACATGCTGGAGTCTGTGGTAAAATTTGTGGGAGAAGCTGAGCAAAACGATGACATAACGATTCTTACCTTACGTGTATAAATTCCTTTTATTATGAAAAAGTTATTCTTAACTTTAGGATTCTTGTGCAGCGGGCTTATAGCTTCTGCGCAGATTCTGTCTGTGGCACAGAACTATTCTGACGGGTGGCCAGTGAAAGCTCCTGTGGAAAAGCCTCGTGTCATCATTACTGCTGATCCCGAGTTGGATGACAACAATTCCATGATCCGTTTCCTTCTCTTCTCTACCGACTATAAGATAGAAGGTCTGATCTATACCAGTAGTCAGTTCCATTGGAAAGGTGACGGCAAGGGTACTCTGCACTGGGTTTCTGGTCGTGAGTACGACAAGCCAGGGTTGAACTTCAAGCCCATGACTCATTATCGCTGGGATTCAGACAATCGTTTCATTGACGATTGTGTAGATGCCTATGAGAAAGCCTATCCAAATCTGGTAAAACACGATTCCCGTTACCCGACACCTGCTTATATCCGTTCAAAAGTAGCTTGGGGAAATGTAGAGTTTGATGGTGATTTTTCTAAAGATACTCCAGGCTCAGAGCTAATCAAGAAGGTCTTGCTGGATGATGAGCCAGGGCCTGTGTTTGTGGAAGCCTGGGGAGGTTGCTCAACCATTGCCCGTGCCTTGAAAAGCATTGATGACATTTATTCCCAGCAACCTGGTTATGAGGCATTGCGCAAGAAGGTAACAGAAAAATGCGTGCTGTACCTAAGCGGGGATCAAGATAATCTCTATACCAATTATATCCGTCCATACTGGCCAGAGATTAAGGTAGCTCCTACAGGTGTAGGTTCTCCAAGTCTGACTTTCTTTTCTCCAATGATGGCCAAGACAGATTTGGATAAGCAGCTTTATAGCGCAGCTTGGATTTCAGAAAATGTTCGCTCTAAGGGAATGTTTGGTGAAATCTACCGTGTTTGGGGTGACGGGAAACAATTTGCCAAAGGCGATATCTTTGATCCATTTGGACTGGATAAGACAAAGGAAGAGTTGGAAGCAATGGGCTATCAGCTTTGGTGTCCACTTCAGCCAAAGGGTACCTTCATAGCCGAAGGTGACACCTTCTGTTTCTTGAATCTGATAGACAACGGCCTTTATGGTTATGTCCAGAACTGGGGAGGATGGGCTGGCTATCTGAGTGATAGCAAAGAGGTAAAGACCCCGAATTTCCTTCCTCCTGTGATGTATGGCTTTGCAGAGCGTCTGAACTGGAGTGTGAATCCAGATGTTGCGGCTTGTAACCATTATCCTGTAATTACAGGTCTTACTTCGTTGACAGCCAAACCGGGAGAAACCTTAAAGTTAAAATACACCGTGACAGATCCTGATAAGGGACAAAAGGTAAGCGTGAACTGGTGGAAGCATCCAAGTAGCTCTTATGAAGCCGATTGCAACGTGAACGATCCAGCTTTGGCCAATACTACTTTCACTGTACCTGCAGATGCCAAAGCTGGTCAGGAAATACATTTGATACTGGAAGCCACGGACAATGGAAATCACCCGTTGAACAGATATAACCGACTGGTTATTACCGTTTCAGAGTAAGAACAAGATATTAGAATATAAAGAACTCCCACTCTTTAGCCGCCGCTGAGAGTGGGAGTTTTTAAAATAATACCATGAAAAACACACAAATAATCTAATGTCCTAAAATAACTATCAACTAATTAATAATTAACCTTAACCTAATCCTTACAATCTATTTTACCTTATTAAACCTTTATCTATTGGAATAAAATGTATGTCTAAAATGTTTCCTTTTATCTATATGAGTTTCGAGAATTTTCTATTTATTGGTGAGCATCAATATCTGTGATAACGTCCGTGATGGTGTGGCGCAGGTGCTGGGTGGTGATGGTGACCGTGTGAATGAACCACTACGACATCGTAATGTGGACCATAGTATGCGTAATCATCCCACAGCTCAGGACCGAAGCAGCTTGAAAGACTCAGGCTCAAACCTACACATGCCAATGCGAATAATATCTTTTTCATGATTCTTATCTTTTTATAGTTTTACTCTATTTCGTTCTGAATTCTCTTTGTTTCTTGTTTCTGATGCAAAAGTACGGTGGGCAAATCCCCCACGCAAGGGAAAACTCCTATTTGATAGGGGGAATTTCCCTAAAGTGCAAAAAAGAAGGGTAATATCATGTTCTTTCTATTGTATATTAGGAGTATTTTTTACAGTATTATGCTTTTCATTACAGAAAAAAAATTAACTTTGCCACGTTGCTATACCAAACACTAATACTGATGAAAATACTGTTGCCTAAAGTTCAAATTATACAGACCCTTTTGTTATGGGCCGGCTGTTTGATGTTTTGTGTGGGTATGAATTCCTGTGCCCGTTCTGAGGATACTTTCCATATTGGAGTGTCTCAGTGCAGTTCTGACGACTGGCGTGAGCAGCAAAACATGGAGATGGAACATGAACTCCTACTTCATGACAATGTCACTATGGAACTGCGCAGTGCAAAAGATAACCGTGAACAGCAGCTCAAGGATATTGAGTATTTCCTGGACCAGAAAGTGGATTTACTGGTAGTTTCTCCGATGGAGGCTGAGGCTTTTACCGACATTCTTTCCAGGGCGGTAAAACAGAATATCCCAGTGGTCTTGTTCGACCGCAAGACTTCTGGTGATTCCTATACATCTTTTATTGGTGGAAATAATGTGGAAATTGGAACTTATCTGGCAGAGTATGTAATTACTCAACTGCCGAAGGGAGGAAAGATTCTGGAATTTACAGGCAGTATGGATTCTTCTCCGGCTGTCCTCCGCCATGAGGGGTTGTTGAAAGGATTGAAAGGACATCCGGAAATAACCATTTGTGCCAGTGTGGATGGTCAGTGGAATGCCAGTGTAGCCGCTTCAAAGACCGATTCCCTGCTTAAACTGTATCCGGATGCAGACCTGATTGTAGCCCACAACGACCGAATGGCCATCAGTGTGAAGGAAAAAATCGATGCGCTCTATCCGGGAAATCACATGAGAGCTATTGGTGTAGATGGTATCTACAATGTTGGATTAAAGGCTATTACAGAAGGAAAACTGGACGCTTCGGTCACTTATCCTACTGGAGGTGAGTTTATTATCCAGACAGCAGTGCGTATTCTCCAGGAAGAAGAATATCAGCGTGATAACATTTTGGAGACGTATGTCATTAGCAACAAGGAAGATGCAGAACTGTCACGTGCCTTCTTGCGAGGCATTGACCGTGAGGTGGAGAAAGTCAAGAAACTGAAGGATAAAGTGGATTATTTCGGGAGACTGAATAATCTGGAAACTACTTTGCTTTATGTGCTTCTAGCTTTATTGCTGGTAACCTTGGGTCTTTTTGTGGCGCTTTTCCGTTCTTATCAGTTCAAGAAGAAAGTCAATGAACGCCTTAAAAACCAACAGATAACTTTGGTTAAACAACGTGATGATCTATTGAAACTGACACATGAACTGGAGCAGGCAACCTTGGCTAAGCTGATGTTCTTTACTAATATCAGTCATGATTTCAGAACCCCTCTGACACTGATTTCTGCCCCTATAGAGCGTGTGTTGCAAAAAGAGAATCTGGCTCAGGAAGAACATAAACTGCTGAAGATGGCTCACCGCAATGTGGGTGTCTTGCTCAGACTAGTGAACCAGATTCTGGATTTCCGTAAGACGGAAAGCGATAAGATGGAGCTTCATCTGAAGGTGGTGGATCTGAAGAAGATTCTTCAGGATTGGCATGACTCTTTCCTGAGCATGGCCGATAAGAAGGAAATTTCACTGGTGTTCCAGGCTCAGGATGGCGATTATCTCAATAGGGTAGACGTGAACAAGTTGGAGCGTATTTTCTATAATCTGGTGGGTAATGCGTTCAAGTACACCCCTAAGGGAGGCACCATTTCCATTTTGCTGTCGCAAGACAATCAGCAGATGGTGATCAAGGTTTGTGATACGGGTACAGGTATTGATGAAAAGCACATTCAGCGCATCTTCGAGAACTACTATCAGGTGGATTCTGCTAATTATGAAGGAACCGGATTGGGATTGGCTCTGGCCAAAAGTTTTGTGGAGCTTCACGGAGGTTCCATTAGAGGAGAAAATCAGACAGAGGGATCGGGTTCTGTATTTACCATCAGCTTGCCAATGAGAGACACTGATGGCCAGTTGGAGGACAAGGACTATAACTATCGGTTGAACCCGGAAGCCGAGAGCCCGGAAATAGAGGAAGAGGATGCAGTTGAGCAGCTTACCGTGACAGAAGATGAGCCAAAGCCTATTGTCTTGGTCATTGATGATAATGCAGATATCCGTGTTTTCCTTTATACCTTATTAAAAGATAAGTACCGTATTATTCGGGCAAAGAATGGTTTGGAGGGTTTGCAGAAGGCAACGGAAACCATTCCTGATGTCATTATCTGTGATGTGATGATGCCGGTTATGGATGGTTTAGAGTGTTGCCAGAAGTTGAAGACTGGTGCAGCTACCAGCCATATTCCTGTGCTTATGCTTACCTCTTGCTCGTTGGACGAACAGCGTGTGAAAGGTTTGGAAGAAGGTGCCGATGTCTATCTGGCCAAACCATTCAACAGTCAGGTACTCATGGCTCAGATAGAATCACTCCTTAAGAACCATATTCGTGTTAAGGATTTCTATCAGGCTAGTCTTCCTCCTGTGGAGCAGATTCCAGGGGAAATAGAAAAGAAAGCACAAGAGGAGGAAACTCGTCTTTCTAAATACGATAAGAACTTCATAGAAAAAATACAGCAGCTTATTGCAAATCATCTTTCCGATTCTACTTACAGTGTAGAGAGAATGGCCAGCGATGTCTGTCTGAGCAGAACCCAGTTGTTCAGGAAATGCAAGTCACTTGTGGGTGAGAGTCCGGTGGAGCTATTGCGTAACACTCGTTTGAAGGCTGCGCAGCAACTTTTGGTACAAGGTGAAGGTCCTATTTCAAAGGTTGCAGAATTGGTGGGGTTTACCGATCCATCTTATTTCACAAAGTGTTATAAGGGTTATTTTGGTAGTACACCACGTACAGAACAGCAAGAAACTGCTAAATAGTAAGATGCATGTTGCATTTGAATAGTACAATGTGTCCATTAGTGAAGGTTGCAACAAATGTCCAATTTGTTGCAACCTTTTTCTTTGTCTGTTGGTGTGTGAGTCTATATCTTTGCAATCGGAAAAAGAAATAAAGGTGTTCCAATTTAGAAGAATAAAGTTTTTTGGTTTATAATAGGTTTTAGGTTAGAAGAAAAGGCGGTAGATGAGAATCTGCCGCTTCTTTTTTTTGTGATAATAGGTAAAACCACTGTAAAACAACCTTTTGAATAAATGTTGCAAAAATGTGATAGATGTTGCAAACACCTTATTAAGAAACATTTTTCCTATTAGTTGCAACTTTTTTTTTTCTTTCTCTTTCATAATCCTCATAATTTTGCCATCCGGAAAGTTGTGTCTTCAAAAATACACTTTATCGTAGTGACGATTTTTTTTTAATTATTAAACTAATACGCAATGAAGAATTTCAAGATTCTACTCACAGGTTTAATCCTGTTGCTGTACAGTGCAAGCGCATGGGCACAGCAGTTGCAAGTGAAAGGTTCCGTGGTGGAGAAAGGCACTGGAGAACCCGTCATAGGTGCAACAGTTCTGGAAGTTGGTACTACCAATGGTACAATTACCGACTTCGATGGTAACTTTGAAATCAGTGTCAAGACTGGTGCTGATCTTCAAATCAGTTTTGTGGGTTATGCTACGCAAACCGTTAAGGCTGCAGCCAATCTGAAGATTGAGTTGGCAGAAGACAGCGAATTGCTAGCTGAGGTTGTGGTTACTGGTTATACCACCCAGCGTAAGTCAGACCTTACCGGTGCTGTCAGCGTTGTAAGTGTTGACGATTTGGCCAAGCAGAATGAGAACAACCCGATGAAGGCTCTTCAGGGTCGAGTTCCTGGTATGAACATCAGTGCCGATGGTAGTCCATCAGGTGCTGCAACCGTACGTATCCGTGGTGTCGGAACCTTGAACGATAACGACCCTCTGTACATCATTGATGGTGTGCCTACCAAGGCAGGTCTGCATGAGTTGAACGGCTCTGATATCGAGTCTATCCAGGTGTTGAAGGATGCTGCTTCGGCATCTATCTATGGTTCTCGTGCTGCAAACGGTGTCATCATCATTACTACCAAGAGAGGTAAGGAAGGTAAGATTAAGGTGGATTTCGATGCTAGTCTTGCAGCTTCTTTCTATGCACACAAAATGAAGGTGCTGAATGCTGAAGAGTGGGGTCAAGCTTTCTGGCAAGCAAATGTAAACGATGGCTTGGATCCAAATAACAACAACCTAGGTTATCACTTCAACTGGAGTTACGATCAGCAGGGCAATCCTACTCTCCAGGGTGTTACCATGCAGAAGTACCTCGATCAGCTGAATACTATTCCTGCTGCTGATACCGACTGGTTCCATGAAACTACCCGTACTGGTGTTATCCAGAACTACAATGTTTCTGTAAGCAACGGTTCCGAGCGCGGATCTTCATTCTTCTCTCTGGGTTACTACAAGAACCAAGGTCTGATCAAGGATACAGACTTCGGCCGTTTCTCTGCTCGTATGAACAGCGACTATAAGATTATTAATGATGTATTGACTATTGGTGAGAACTTCACACTGAATAGTACCAATGAAGTAGGCGCTCCTGGCGGTTTCATTGGCAACGTATTGGAATTTAACCCATCATTCCCTGTATTTAACACGAAGGGTGAATATGCCAACCTGACTGGTGGTTATTCCGACCGTCACAATCCAGCAGGCGTATTGGACCGTAACAAGGACAACCGCTATACCTACTGGCGTACTTTCGGTAGTGTTTATGTAAACCTGACTCCTTTCAAGAACTTCAGCGTTCGTACTACTGCAGGTATTGACTATAGCCAGAAGCAGCAGCGCATGTTCACTTTGCCTGTAACCAATGGTAACGTGAGCAACCCAACCAATGCAGTTGAGGCAAAGCAGGAGCACTGGATGAAATGGATGTGGAATGCAATTACTACATATAATGTAGAGGCTGGCAAGCATCGTGGTGATGCTATGCTGGGTGTTGAGCTCAATCGTCAGGATGATACTTGGTTCTCCGGCAAGCGTTATGACTTTGCTGTTCTTACTCCTGATTACATGTGGCCAAGTTCCGGTGTGGGAGAGACTGAGGCATACGGTGGTGGCGGTG
>JAKSLR010000046.1 GCA_024401095.1 Bacteroidaceae bacterium | reverse complement strand
CTTATTTCTATAATATGTAGTCTTGGCAGAGCCTAAGATTGGAGTAATCTCCGGAAGCTCTATTTTTCCTATGCGGGTCAGGTTGTCAACAATCTGCTTCTGCTTGTATCTGATCTGCTCCTCATAAGGTAAAATCTGCCATTTACAACCGCCACAGACACCATAATGTTCACAGAATGCCTCACAGCGATTAGGAGAATACTCATGGAATTTCACTGCCACAGCTTCGGCGTAACTGTGTTTCTTACGCTTTACCTGAAGGTCAACCACATCACCCGGCACAACATAAGGCACAAAGACCACCATCTCGTTCACACGAGCCAGCGCTTTACCTTCTGCTGCCACATCTGTAATCAGAACCTTCTCCAGCAAAGGCAGTTCTTTCTTTTTTCTTGACATATATTCGGATAAATAAAATCTAATTTTTATTAAAGCGATGCAAAGGTAGGCATTTTTAGTCAAATTATAAATAATTTGTTGTATCTTTGCGCGAAATTCAATAAAAAAAGAGATTATGGCAAAGGAAAAAATCATATTGACGGGAGACCGTCCTACCGGAAAGCTCCATTTGGGACACTATGTGGGTTCTCTTCGTCGTCGTGTAGAATTGCAGAATTCTGGTGAGTTCGATAAGATCTTCATCATGATTGCCGATGCACAGGCACTGACAGACAACGCAGATAATCCAGAAAAAATCCGTCAGAACGTCATGAATGTTGCACTCGACTATCTTTCATGCGGCCTTGACCCTGAAAAGACAAACATCTTCATTCAGAGTGCTGTACCAGAGCTGACAGAGCTGGCCTTCTATTATATGAACCTGGTGAGCGTACAGCGCCTTCAGCGTAACCCTACCGTAAAGACCGAACTTGAAATGCGCAAGTTCGAAGGCGGTACCCCTACAGGCTTCTTCTGCTACCCTGTTTCTCAGGCTGCAGACATCACCCTCTTCAAGGCTACCACAGTTCCTGTAGGTGAAGACCAGAAACCTATGCTGGAACTGACAAACGAGATTGTTCGTCGTTTTAATAACACTTACGGTGAAGTCTTGGTAGAGCCTTCTATCCTGCTTCCTGACAATGCTGCATGCTTGCGCCTGCCTGGAACCGACGGTAAGGCTAAAATGAGTAAGTCTTTGGGCAACTGCATCTACCTTTCAGATACCCCTAAGGAACTGAAGAAGAAGGTAAACAGTATGTTCACTGACCCACTGCACCTGAACATTGAAGATCCTGGTCACCTGAAAGGTACCTATACCGATGCTGAGGGCAACGAAGTAGCATACCAGAACACTGTATTCACCTATCTGGATGCATTCAGTTGTGACGAGGACTTTGCCAAGTTCCTGCCAGAGTACAAGAACCTGGATGAGATGAAGGCTCACTACCAACGTGGTGGACTGGGTGACGGTACCTGTAAGAAGTTCCTCTTGAACATCTTGAACGACCGTCTGGAGCCTATTCGTCAACGTCGTGCAGAACTGGAGAAGAACATTCCTGCCGTTTATGAAGTCCTGAAGAAAGGTACCGAAGAAGCACGTCGTGTAGGTCAGCAGACATTGGCTGAGGTACGTCATGCCATGCGCATCGACTATTTTGAGGATCCTACTTTCATCCAGGAACAGGTAGAGAAATTCAAGAACTAAAAAATTAGAACAATATGGAAGTAGTTACTTCTTTTACCATAGATCATTCCGTGCTGAAACCGGGTATCTATGTCTCTCGTGAAGACGATGGATTCATCACTTTTGACCTTCGAATTACAGAACCAAACAAAGAACCATGGGTAGATCCTACCGCCATGCATACCATTGAGCACCTCATGGCTACCTGGTTCCGAAACCGAGAAGGCGTAAAGCAAGATGTGGTATATGTAGGCCCTATGGGCTGTATGACCGGCATGTACGTCATCATGAAGACACCCGTAGATGGAGAGGAATATACCGTATGGAAGATGAGAGACCTCACCATAGAGTGCCTACGCTGGATTGTAGAACAGGAAGAAGTTCCTGCCACTACACCAGAAACTTGCGGCAACTGTCTCTATCACAATCTGCCATTGGCAAAGTATTGGGCAAATCTTTATTGCGATCGTCTTGCCAATGATTTCCATTCAGAATACACCAAGCTTGAAGTCATTTTGGATAACGGCATGCAGTTCCAGGATGCATAACAACTTGTATGTTAGAAATATAAAAAGGAGGAGCCACAAGGTTTCTCCTTTTTTTGTGTAAAAGAAAGTGATGTTACATTCTCAAAAACATCATTTACTAATGTTAAATCTTATCGTTAATTCCACAGCCTCTGGAATTAATATCTATCTTTGCAGCCGTTTTCGCAGAGAAATACATGACAGAACAGGAAGTCAGACGATATTTAAGACAGATGGATGAAGAGGATTCCGAACGAGCATTCAAGGGATTCTTTGACCTTACCTATGACCGTCTGTTCCGCATAGCCTTCTATTACATTCACCACGAAGAGGATGCACAGGAAGTGGTACTTAACGTATTTCTCAAACTTTGGGAACGTCGTCACGAGCTTCGGCTCTTAGACAGCATTGAGGATTATTGCTTTATCCTTACCAAGAATGAGGCACTGAACACCCGCAAGACCACCAAACAGGAATTAGTATCTTTAAATTCATCTGACTTTTCTGAATTCTTCGAACCATCAGAAAACAACAATCCGGAACAAGATCTTATCAGCGAGGAGCTGTTTGCCCGTTATGTCAAAGCTTTAGACCGCCTTCCTCATGCTGCACGTCAGGTTTTCATTGCCATTCGCGAGGAAGGCAAGACATACGCACAGGTGGCCAAGGAACGGGGGGTAAGCATAAAGACTGTAGATGCAGAACTGCAAAAAGCAATCACTACCCTTAAGACACTCTTGAATCTTTAACATTTTTTAAATAGGGACTTTTTTGCTTCTTGTTGTCTTTATCATCAGAAAGTAATTTAAAAGACAATGAAAGAAGAACTACTCACACAACTGGCACGTTCCACACGCTCTCCAAAGGGTCGGTACGATGCCGCACACAGCTGGAAAAAACTCCAGAGACGCATGCATCCGGAGTATACCTTGAATTACTGGTATACCCGTGCTGCAGGAATTGCAGCATTCTTTGTACTGGCAGTAAGTGTATGGGCTTTCTGCACATACGTTGTCCCACAGTTTACAACAGTACCAGAACCTGTCATTGAGCAGGAAACAACAGACCAAGAAGAGGCAGCCCCTAAGGCACTAGTCTTCCAGGACATGCCACTTGCACAGATTGTGCAACGACTGGAACAAACCTACCACACCCCTATTCAGATTGAAGGTGATGCATTGAAATCCTTCCATATAACAGCAACCTTCCAACCAAATGAAAAACTGGATGACATTCTGGAGATTCTCAAGGATACCTCTCATTGTAAACTCAAGAAAAATGGAAAGACTATCGTTTTCTATCAATAAGTACCGCATCCTGTTGCTGTTTGCAGGCTTTTTCATTTGCATGGGGCTTGCTGCACAGAATGCATCAGAGAAATCTTTCAGTATCCACTTGAAACAAGGTACCTTGAAGGAATTTTCACAAATCATTGAAAAACAGACAGGAATGTCATTGGCATACGGTGAGGACATACGCCTAAAAAAGCTGATTACCTTAAACATAAATCAGAAATCACTAGACACTGTATTGCACCAGGCCTTCGATGAACAAGGCCTTGATTACCGCATTCAAGGTTCACACATCCTACTTTTCAAGAAGCAGGAACCGAAGAAAACAATGACTCGCAGGACACATACCATCAGTGGATATATTACCGACAAAAAATCGGGTGAGACACTGTTGGGAGCAGACATTATCTTTGGACACATTGGCACTACCACCAACGAGTTCGGCTTCTACTCGCTTACTTTGCCAGAAGGCACTGTAGAACTTACTTACTCCTACATGGGTTTTGAAGCCCAGAAAAAGAACTTTACTCTAAGCAGAGACACCTTACTGAATGTGGCGCTGGCAGAGAGTTCCGACGAACTGGCAGAAGTAGTGATTACCAACAAGAAAGAAGCCGGTGTGCATTCAACCATGCCGGGAAGTCATGTGCTCACAAACGAGAAACTGGCACAGACACCTACCTTACTGGGGGAATCTGACATGGTGAAGACATTACAACTGCTTCCGGGTGTACAGGCTTCAAACGAAGGTTTCTCGGGTATGAACGTACGTGGAGGCAGTGCCGATCAGAATCTGGTCATGCTCGATGGAATTCCTGTCTATAATGCAGACCATCTGTTGGGCATCTTCTCCATCTTCCATCCAGAAGCCATCAAGAAAGTTTCTTTCTATAAAGGAGCTTTCCCGGCTCAGTATGGTGGGCGATTGTCTAGTGTAGTAGATGCGCGTACCAATGATGGTGACTTGCATAAATGGAAAGGTTCTGTAGCCTTAGGAATAGGTCTCATGACAGGAAAGCTACATCTGGAAGGGCCACTGAAAGAGGGCAAGACTGCCATCAGCATAAGTGCCAGAGGCAACTACCTATATTTCTACGACATGTACGATTTCAACTTGAAACTGACACATATTCTGGACGACTGCAATCGTTTGTTCCTGTTGACCTATCTGGGACGTGACAACATACATTGGAAAACCAGCGACAGTTCTGGTCAACACTTCAAGAGTCAGGATACAGGCCTGTTCCGCTGGGGTAACAAAATTGGTTCCATACGCTGGAATCATGTCTTTAATCCAAAGTTATACAGCAATTTCACTGCATCGGTAAATCACTACGGATTGAATGAGCAGAACGAAAGCAAAGAGCTGTTCATGAGCGACAAACTCCAAGAGAACCAAGGTCTTCACCAGTACAACTCCGGCATTACAGACGTGAGCCTACGAGCAGAATTCAATTATACCTCATCGCCTCAGCAGGTGTTGCGCTGGGGTATGGAAGAAACCTACCACCAATATCTGCCGGAGAAAGAACGTTTTGAGGAGAACTATCAGGAAATCCTGAACGAACAAACCTCCAAGCAGAATGGTACAGAAACGAATTTCTTTCTGCTCGATGAGTTCTCCCCTAATGAAAAAATCACACTGAATGGCGGCATGCACCTTTCCCTGTTTCATACCCAAGGAAAATCATACTTGACCCTACAACCCAGACTATCTGCCAGTTGGAATCCGAACGGGAAATGGAGTATCAAGGCATCCTATTCCAAGATGGCACAATATGTCCATTTGCTAGCTACCAACACCTTTAGCACCCCAATGGATTTATGGGTGCCAGTAACCGACAAGATCAAGCCTATGAACTCTCATCAGTTCTCTTTAGGAGGCTATTACAAAGGATGGAAAGATTGGGAATTCAGTGTAGAAGCCTATTACAAGACACTGAATAACGTACTGGAGTACAAGGACGGACAGAGCATCCTGTCGTCTTACCAGTTGTGGAGCGATAAGGTAGAAATGGGAAGCGGTCGTAACTGGGGCGTAGAGCTCATGCTGGAAAAGACCGTGGGAAAGACCACCGGATGGCTTACCTATGCATGGAGCAAGGCCGACCGGAAGTTCCAGTCCATCAACAACGGACAACGCTTTCCGTTCAAATATGACCGGCGCCACAGTATTAACCTGAGTGTAAATCATCAGTTCAACGAGAAATATGCCCTCTCCGGTACCTGGATCTACTACACAGGAGGTTGCTTGAGCTTACCAGAAAGCACATCGGCCATTCTAAAGCCTAACGACTGGCTTCACAGTTATGAAACATTGGAACAATCCTATCACTTTACCGGAAGAAACAACTACCGCTTGCCATCCACACACCGTCTGAACATCAGTCTGAGCATGACCAAAAAGCTGAAGAGGAACTGTACCCGTACCTGGACTTTAGGACTCTACAACGCATATAATGCCATGAATCCAAACCTGGCTTACATCAAGCGTAAACCCGATTATACAGGAATCGGCTTCAATGGCGTACAATACTCCAATCGTCCGGACTACAATGTGGTCAAGATAATTACCTTCCTGCCTATCCTTCCATCGGCCACTTACACTTATAAATTTTAAGCCATGAAGAACTATCTATATATCCTCCTGATTGCCCTATTTTTGGGTTCATGTTCCAGAGAACTGAATGTCTATCTGGACCAGAGCGAACAGCTTATCCTGAACGGAAAGCTAGATGCCGGATGTGCAGAAAACCTCATCTATGTAAGCCTAAGTACCGGAAACAAGATCGGGCACATCAGTCAGGCAGAAGTAACACTATACATCAATGGTCAGCAGGCCGAGGCACTGAAGGATGTGACCGATGAGCAGACTTTCATCCAGGTAAAAGAAGATTCTATCATGGGCTTCAATGGAGAGTGGCTCTATCCCGATGCCAAGGTTGAATTAAGCAGAACTCGCATATACGCCAGTACGCACCCTCTCCGTGCAGGTGATGTGGCAGAGCTGAGAGTTTCTGCAGAACAAGGACGACTTAAAGCGCAGGCACAGGTAGTCATCCCAGAAAAACCGGAGCTGATCGGTTCAAGCATCGAATACCTGGACAAGACGCATTATACCGTCAAGTTAAGAGACCATAGTTCCGATCTCAATTTCTACCGCATAGAGGTCAGACACAAAGATCTGGTGAAAGCCACATTCTACGGCTGGGATTACAAAGAACAAGGCGATTCTGTATACTGGGTAAACTGCATCCCACGACTGGAAACACAGCGAGACCTTATTTTCAATGACGGAGGAGTGAGTGAGGAGATTGCCGTTCCAGGCTTGAAACCCAGCATCAACAATCAATATGCAGTCTTTTCCAACCAATTGTTTCGAGGCACAGAGAGAGAAATATGCGTAGAAACTACACCCAATTCCTGTGTAAGACGAAGAGATTACCCAGGAGATGGCAGCGGATATCGGGATTACACCACACTGCAGACAAAATCAGAAATACGTCTCTATACGATATCATCCCTAAGCTACAACTATTACAAATGTTTGAACCTTTGGGATTCCGACGATTATGAAGATGCCGTGATGGACCCTATCATCTTCCCTTGCAATGTAACCGGTGGCTTGGGTTTCATTGATGCCTGCCATAGTGTAAGCTATCCTTTTGATGATCACATTTTTGAATACGAATAACAATATGAAAAAAATCATTTTCATGCTCATGCTCGCCTTGGGTCTGCAACATGCCTTCGCACAGACACGCGTAGGAATTCAGTTGGGTATCAACGAGTGTACTACACTCAATTGCAAACCCATATTTCAGGGAGACCCTACCCATTTTAAATTCATTTCCGGGGGGTATCTGGGATTGGCTGTAGATATTCCATTGACAGAGAAAATCTTCTTGCAACCACAGCTTGATTTAGGATACGAAGGTACTGGAAGAAAGGGTAAGGAAACATACGGTACTAAATGTAGGACAAAAGCAGGCATTTCTCTTCCTATAGAAGTAGGTTACCGTATTGCCTTAAATGAAAAATATAAACTGAGCCTCAGCGCAGGTCCTTTCCTTCAATGCAACATCGGAGGATATATGTACTTTGATGTAAAAGAGGAAGACGGAGGTAAAATCCATGAAAAAAAGGATTGGGACTTTTATGTAAGAAACGATTTCACGAACCATGGCATTGACTATGGACTTCAGGGAGGAATAACCCTACACCAGAACAAGTTTTTCTATAAAGCCAGAGCAAAATACACACTGAAAGATGGGCTGCCTATGAATGAATATGGGCACACCCTCACCCTTTCACTTGGTATGGGTTATTTCTTCTAAGCAGCTTCCTCAATACAAGCAAAAACATACGCCCTGTCGATACAACAAGTCCGTCTTGACGGACAACGCTGTCCGTTAGGACGGACATCAATGTCCGACCTAACGGACTTTCATGAAGTCTATATTATGCAAAAAGAGGGATAAGAATGTGAGGAACCAGAAAAAAGCAGTACCTTTGCATGCAGAAAAAAAGAAAAACCATGGAGTATTTGTCACAGGAATGTTACGACCAGCTGGTAGCTGAGCTGGAAGAACTGATCACCGTGGAGCTACCCAAGATCAAGAATGAGATTGCAGAGGCACGCGACAAAGGTGATTTGAGTGAGAACTTTGAGTACCATGCCGCCAAGCGTGCGCAAGGTAAGCTGCTTAGCAAGATACGTTTCAAACAGCGTGTACTGCAGTTTGCCCGTGTAATGGATACCTCAAAACTGGATGGAGATGTGGTAGGTCTGTTCCGCAAGATTGAAATTACAAACCTGACGAATAACATGAAAATGGTCTATACCATAGTGAACCCACACGAGGCCAACCTGAAGGAAGGAAAACTTTCCATTAAGTCGCCTGTTGCCGATGCTCTGGTGGGCAAGAAAGCTGGCGATGTGGTAGATGTAAAGGTTCCAGCTGGCATGCTGAAACTAAGAATAGACAAAATTACCGTATAAAAAAGGCTCCACTGAATTGTGGAGCCTTTTCCTTTTATATTCTAATAAATCCTTATTTCACAGTTACCTTCTCTGCCAGTGTCTTGCACTTGTCACGAAGTTCAATCTGGTCAGTATCCAGTGTATCCCAACATACCACAACACCCATGCGTCGGCCTACGTGCGCCTCTGGCTTACCAAAGATTCTGAGGTAAGTACGTTGTGCAGCACAAACATCTTCCAAACCAGTATATTCAGGATGATGAGTTTCTACAGGAGACAGGATGACTGCACTGGCACCCTGACGCTCCTGAACGATCTCTGGAATAGGAAGACCTAATACGGCACGACAGTGAAGCTCAAACTCGGAGAGATTCTGAGTACCTGCCAAAGTGACCATACCGGTATCATGTGGACGAGGAGAAAGTTCACTGAAGATAACACCCTCCTTCTCGCTCACAAAGAACTCAACTCCCCAGATACCTGCACCAGTAAGGGCAGCAGTTACCTTGTCTGCCATGACCTGTGCCTGCTTGAGGTGTTCTTCTTTCATGGCACGTGGCTGGAAGCTCTCACGGTAGTCACCACCCTTCTGTACGTGACCGATAGGTGCGCAGAACAATGTAGGACCGTTCTTCTGGGTAACAGTAAGCAGAGTAATCTCATAGTCGAATGGGATGAACTGCTCTACAATGACTTCCTTGATATCTCCACGGGCACCTTCTGCTGCACACTTCCATGCAGCTTCCAGTTCTGCTGGAGTATCTACTTTGCTCTGACCGTGACCAGAGGAAGACATAAGTGGCTTGACAATGAAAGGATAACCTATTTCCTCTGCTGCAGCCACAAACTCCTCGAAAGTAGAAGCATATTTATAGTTGGCTGTCTTCAAGCCCAGCTCTGTGTGAGCCAACTCACGGATAGCCTTGCGGTTCATGGTAAAGTTCACGGCACGTGCACTTGGAACAACCTGAATGCCCATCTGTTCGCACTCATAGAGCTTTTCTGTACGAATCGCCTCAATCTCAGGAACGATGATGTCTGGCTGATGCTTCTTGACAGCAGCCATGAGAGCGTCACCATCTAGCATGCTGAAGACTTCGCACTCATCGGCTACCTGCATGGCAGGAGCACCTTCATATTTGTCGCACGCAATCACATACTGTCCTTTACGCTTGCACGCAATCACAAACTCTTTTCCTAACTCGCCGGAACCCAGCAGGAGAATCTTCTTTGCCATAAAATACGTTTTTGAATAAGTTTGTGCAAATGTACAATAAATAAACGAAAAAGAGCCGCACTTGGCGGCCCTTTTTTCTTATTTATATTTTTTATTGATGCTGATCTCTCAACAAATCGTTCACAGTCTTAACTGGATTGAATGTGCTCAATGGAACTTCTACGAATACAGTGTTCCAGTTGCTCATGGCACCGTTCCACAAACCTGGGAGCTCCAATGCCTTCAGCTCCTTGCCACCCTTACTCTTATAAGAGATGAAGCCAGTAGCCTTGTCTACATAGTCAACCAGATTGAACTTCTCACCCTTGTAGTTCTTGATAGCACATACCAAGTCAACTGGATTGAAGTGTGAGCCGTTCTCGAACATAGCCTTCTTTGCAGGATCCTTTACATCAATCTGGCTGCTTTCCAAGATCTGCAGAGAAATAGTACCATCAGGGTTATAAGCACGGAATGGACCACCACCAGGCTCACCTACGTTCTTAACTACACCTGCCACACGCATTGGACGGTTCAGCTTACTCTTAAGGTAACCTACCAGTTCTGCATCTTCCATATCCTTCAGCTTAGGGTTACGGCAGCAAAGGTCGTGCTGCAGGAATAAGATGATTTCCTGGATCTGCTCATGAGTATACTTGCCACTCTCCAGAAGCTCCAGATACTCAAATGCCTTCTTCTGCAAGGTAACCAATACACCAGCAATGACTTTCTTGAAGGTAACGGTATCATCTTTCAGACGATCAGGAACAACATTATCGATATTCTTAACAAATACTACATCTGCGTCAAGGTCGTTCAGATTCTCGATCAATGCACCATGACCACCTGGACGGAACAACAGCTTACCATTGTCATAGAATGGCTGGTTGTCCATTGTAGCAGCTACAGTATCAGTGCTTGGCTTCTGCTCAGAGAAAGAAACATGATACTTGGTACCGTACTTAGCTTCATAAGCAGCCACCTTCTCAGCAACCAATGCCTCGAAGAATGCACGATGCTCTGGAGATACAGTGAAATGAACGTTTACGTCACCAGTCTTACCTGCAGCATACAGAGAACCCTCTACCAGATGCTCCTCAAGTGGAGTACGTGCGCCATCCTCATACTTGTGGAACTTGAGCAAGCCCTTAGGAAGCTGACCATAGTTCAAACCAGCACCTTCCAACAGGTTGGCAACCACTGCCTTGAAATTACCCTCAGCTACAAGCGCATCAATGCCCTTGCCCTGATTCTTCTCACAAGCAGCATTCAGGTCTGCAAAGAATGCGAAATCATGAACCTTATCAAAGAACTTCTTTTCAAAATCGGTAGTTGGAACATCGTAATCAGCGCCCAGGAACTCAAACATGTTCTTGAACATACGGCTGGCAGCACCTGATGCAGGTACAAACTTCACGATGGTCTTCTCACCCTGCTTGTAAGCATCCCATGCCTCCAAGTATGCCTTTTCCTGCTCTGGAGTAACAGCAATGATACCATTTTCCAATGATGCTGCTCCATCCAGTTCCAGGAATGGGAAACCGGTTTCAAAATTCTTCAGCATCTCTGCAAGTTTTTCCTCAGAAATGCCTTTCTTAGCCAAAAGCTCTTTGTCTTGTTGTGTCAACATAGTAAAATTATTTTTAAAAGTTTTGTTTATCGGCAAATTAAATTGTGTTACAAATTTAGGTTTTTTCTCCATAAAGTCCAAAAAATTAGAGAAAAATATGTAAATTTGGGAACAAATTACGAGTACTATGGAAGAAAAAAGCTTTTTTACTGATGATGAGGAAAGACAAGTCTTCACCTTATACAAGGAACTGAGAAAACTTTCAGATTCCACCCTACGTGACGATGACTGCTTGAAGATTAAGCAGTTACTGAAAGATGCTGTGATAGAAAAGACCGTAAAGCGTGATGCTTTCGGCCAGAATCCTATCTTGCTGGACATGCAGACCGCTGTCATTGTAGGCCGGGAAATAGGCCTGATGCGTGCCAGCATCTTAAGCATTATGCTGCACAAGATAGTAAAGACCGGCTTCATCTCCATCCTGAAGGTTAAAGAACTTTTCGGTGAGGATGTGAGCAGCATCATTCACGGCCTCATCCGTATCTCAGAGCTCTATGCCAAGAACCCTACCATAGAAAGCGAAAACTTCAGAGACTTACTGCTGTCTTTTGCCGAGGACATGCGTGTGGTGCTCATCATGATTGCCGACCGTGTGAACCTGATGAGACAGATAGGAAAAGCAGAAAACGATGAGGCACGCCGTGAGGTTTCACGCGAAGCTGCTTACCTCTATGCCCCATTGGCACACAAGCTGGGTCTCTACAAGTTGAAGTCTGAACTGGAGGACCTCTCTCTGAAATACCTGGAGCACGATGCCTACTACCACATCAAGGAGAAGCTGAATGCTACCAAGGCTGTACGAGACAAATACATAGCCGACTTTATAGGCCCTATAGAAGAAAAGCTTAAGGCTGCAGGTCTTAAGTTCCACATGAAGGGAAGAACCAAGAGCATACACTCCATCTACCAGAAGATGAAGAAGCAGAAATGCAACTTCGAAGGCGTGTATGACCTGTTTGCCATTCGTGTGATATTGGATTCAGAACCGGCCAAGGAAAAACCAGATTGCTGGATGGTATATTCCATAGTTACCGACATGTACCAGCCTAACCCTAAACGACTGCGTGACTGGCTCTCTGTGCCTAAATCTAACGGCTATGAATCACTTCACATTACCGTATTAGGACCAGAGAAGAAATGGGTGGAGGTACAGATCCGTACCGAACGCATGGATGAGATTGCCGAGAAAGGTCTGGCTGCCCACTGGCGCTACAAGGGCGGAACAGAGAGCGGTCTTGACCAGATGTTGGCCAGCATCCGACAAGCGTTGGAAAATACGGAGGACAACCGTCAGGTAATGGATCAGTTCAAGATGGAACTCTATGAGGATGAAGTTTTCGTCTTCACTCCAAAGGGCGACCTTTACAAACTGGCTAAAGGGGCTACGGTTCTGGATTTTGCATACCATATCCACTCTCGCATTGGTGACCGATGCATTGGTGCAAAAATCAATGGAAAGAGCGTACCTATTCGCGAAAAACTGAGCAGTGGAGACCAGGTGGAGATCCTGACCTCCAACAACCAGAAGCCAAAGCAGGACTGGCTGAATGTGGTGACCACCAGTCGTGCCCGTGCCAAGATACGCCAAAGCCTGAAGGAAATCATTGCCAAACAGAGTGTTTATGCACGTGAAACCCTGGAGCGCAAGTTCAAGAACCGCAAGGTGGAGATGGAAGAAGCTGTCATGGCTAAGCTCATCAAGAGAATGGGCTACAAGCAAGTGGCAGATTTCTACAATGCCGTGGCAGAAGATACCATAGATATCAATGACATTCTGGACAAATACATTGAACTTCAGAAGGCAGAACGAGGAGAACTGGAAACAGCACCTGCACGTACCGCACAAGGATTTGAACTGAAGGATGAAGATTTAAAGACACATGCCAACAGTGACGTATTGGTCATCAGCGAGAACCTGAAAGGTGTGGACTTCTCTCTGGCAAAATGCTGCAACCCAATCTATGGCGATGAAATCTTCGGTTTCGTGACCGTAACCGGTGGCTTCAAGATTCATAAGTGCGATTGTCCGAATGCTTCAGAGCTGAACAGAAGATTCGGATATCGCATCGTAAAGGCAAAATGGGCCGGCAAGGGTGGTTCACAATACCAAAGTACACTGCACATTGTGGGCAATGATGACATAGGAATCGTAAACAACATTACTTCCATCATCCTGAAAGAACCAAACTGTACCTTGCGAACCATCTCCATTGACAGCCATGACGGCATGTTTGGAGGAACGCTTACCGTAATGATTGACGACAACCGTAAACTGGAGAACCTCATCAAGAAACTGAAAACCGTGAAAGGCGTCTTGAACATTACAAGAAATTAATACTGAAACCTAAATACCTAAAAACCATGAAACTGAACAAACTGCTAAAAAAAAGTGCGCTCCCTGCTTTAGTGGCACTTTATACAGCTGCTCCTCAACAGGCAGTGGCACAGGCACCTCTGGCTCCTCTCCCTTCTGCTTCACAAGTAGAATGGCACAAGATGGAGATGTATGCCTTCATTCATTTCGGATTAAATACTTTTGCCGATAAGGAATGGGGTTATGGCGATACCTCACTGGGTATTTTCAACCCTACTGCACCCGATGTAGAGCAATGGGTCCGTACCCTGAAGGCTGCTGGAATGAGTGGAGTAATCCTGACTGCCAAGCACCACGACGGTTTCTGCCTGTGGCCAACTGAACTGACCGACTACTGCATTCGCAACACACCATATAAAGAAGGTAATGGAGACTTGGTAGGCGAATTGCGTGCAGCCTGCGACAAATACGGACTTAAGTTGGGTCTCTATCTCTCTCCTTGGGATAGAAACCACCCAAGATATGGTACAGCAGAATATGTAGAATACTACAACAAGCAACTGGAAGAACTGACCACCCGTTACGGTACACTCTTTGAGTTCTGGCTGGATGGCGCCAACGGTGGTGACGGCTTTTATGGAGGTGCCCGTGAGACACGAAGCATTGACAGACGCACTTACTATGATTTCCCAAATCTGTTTGCACACATCCTGAAAAACCAGCCTAACGCACAGATCTTCTCTGACGGAGGTCCTGGTTGCCGATGGGTGGGCAACGAGAACGGCATTGCCAGTGCAACCAACTGGGCATTCTTACGTTCTGCCGAGGTTTATCCAGGATACCCTCAATACCCTACTCTACAATACGGACATGCCGATGGTGATGCATGGATTCCTGCAGAGTGTGACGTATCTATCCGTCCAGGATGGTTCTACCATGCCACTGAAGACAGCAAGGTGAAGACTCCTGAGCAGCTGGTAGACCTCTATTACAAAAATGTAGGTCACAATGCCAACTTCATCCTCAACTTCCCTGTAGACCGTACAGGTCGCATCAACAAGCTGGACTCCATCAGTGCCGTGAAATTCCATGAAATCATTTCACGCGAGCTGAAGACAGATATCCTGAAAGGACGTGTAGCCAAAGTGAGCAATACCCGTGGCAGCAAGACTCCTGCCAAGGCACTGACTGACGGAAACTACGACAGCTATTGGGCTACCAAAGACGGTGTGACCAGCGCTACCATTCAATTCAGCATACCTAAGCAAAAGGTGAATCGCCTGATGCTGCAAGAGTATATTCCTCTGGGGCAACGCGTACAGAAGTTTACCGTGGAATACAAGGACGGCAAGAACTGGGTTCCTGTCACACTGAATGAAGAAACTACTACCATCGGTTACAAGCGCCTGTTGCGCTTCCCTACCGTAGAGACCGATGGATTACGCATTACCATCAACGAGAGTCGTGCATGCCTGTGCATCAACAACATCAGTGCTTTCTATGGTGGAGAGGGTTCCGATGTAGTCTTTGTGGATAAGGGTGACAACTTTGAATCTGTGGACTTCAAGCAGACTACTGAGCAGAAGCAGTTCATTCTGGATATGGGCTCTACCCGCACTGCGAATGTGCTTCACTACCTGCCAGCCAAAGACCAGAAGGGTATCATTGCCCATTATGAGCTATTGGCCGGAAACACCATAGAAGATGCCAAGTTAATAGCTAAGGGTGAGTTCTCAAACATTGAGCACAACCCATTACTTCAGACATTACGCTTTGCACCTACTCAGTGCCGCTACCTTATTCTGAGAGCCACCAAGATGGTTCACGAAGGAGAAAACGTAAAAGCCGAGAGACTTGGCATAGAACTTTTCTAAAATGAACAAGAAAGCAATCTTAAGTTCTGCAATGCTCTTTCCCCTGGGTCTTTTGGCTCAGGGGAAACCTAATATCATCTATATCATGTGCGATGACATGGGCTACGGTGATCTGGGATGTTATGGACAACCTTACATCAACACACCCAACATAGATGCCATGGCAGCCCAAGGCATACGCTTTACGCAAGCTTATGCCGGAAGCCCTGTAAGTGCCCCTTCGCGTGCAAGCTTCATGACGGGTCAGCATTCCGGCCATTGTGAGGTAAGAGGCAACAAGGAATACTGGAGAGATGTTCCCATGGTGAAATACGGTAACTTGGAGGAATACTCTCGTACAGGACAGCATCCTTATGATCCTGAGCACATTATCATTCCAGAAATCATGAAGGATAACGGCTATAATACCGGCATGTTCGGCAAGTGGGCTGGCGGTTATGAAGGTTCTGTCTCTACGCCAGAGAAACGTGGAATAGATGAATTCTTTGGTTACATCTGCCAGTTTCAGGCACACAGTTACTATCCAAATTTCCTGAACAAATACAGCAAAGCAGATGGCGATACTGAAGTAAAAAGAGTGATACTGGAAGACAACATCAAGTACACCATGTGTGGAGAGGATTACGACCAGCGTCCGCAATATTCAGCAGACCTGATTCATCAGGCTGCCATGAAATGGATTGACCAGCAGACAAACGACAAACCTTTCTTCGGTATACTGACTTATACCCTACCACATGCAGAACTTGTACAGCCGAACGATTCCATCCTTAAAGCCTACAAGCAGAAGTTTTTCAACGACAAGACCTGGGGAGGACAACCGGGAAGCCGCTATGCAGAGACAGCACACACTCATGCACAGTTTGCCGGTATGATTACCCGACTTGATGCCTATGTGGGCGAAGTGCTGAATAAGCTGAAAGAAAAAGGACTGGCAGAAAATACGCTGGTCATCTTTACCAGCGACAACGGTCCTCATGAAGAAGGAGGAGCTGATCCAGAGTTTTTTGGTCGTGACGGCAAGCTGAGAGGCTTGAAACGCCAATGCTACGAAGGTGGCATACGCATACCTTTCATTGCCTATTGGCCTGGAACCATAGCCCCTCATCAGGAAAGTGACCATCAGCTGGCTTTCTATGACCTGATGCCTACATTTTGCGACTTGATTGGCGTAAAGAACTACGTGAAGAAATACACCAACAAAAAGAAAAAGGTGGATTACTTTGATGGTCTCTCCTTTGCCCCTACCTTACTCCAGAAAGAGGGACAGAAGCTGCATGATTTCCTATACTGGGAATTTGAGGAAACCGATCAGATAGGCGTGCGAATGGGTGACTGGAAAATGGTATGCGTACAAGGCAAGCCAAGACTCTATAATCTGGCAAACGATATCCATGAAGATCATGATGTGGCAACCCTACACCCTGAAATCATTCAAAGAATGCTACAGATAGTGAAGGAGCAACACGTTGAAAACGAAAACTTTAAAATAACTCTACCCCAATAATGGAATTCTGTTATGAACTGGAAATGAAGGTACGCGACTATGAGTGCGACCTTCAGGGCATTGTGAACAATGCAAACTATCAGCACTATATAGAACATACCCGTCATGAGTTTCTGCTAAGCACGGGCATAAGCTTTGCCAAACTGCACGAAGAAGGAATAGATGCCGTGGTGGCTCGTCTGGAAATGGCTTTCAAGACACCACTGAAGAGTGGTGATTCCTTTGTCAGCAAGCTGGCAGTCAAGAAAGACAGGTTCAAGTATATTTTCTACCAGAACATCTACCGTCTGCCCGACATGAAACTTGTCATCAAGTCAGAAGTGACTACTGTGACCGTTATCAACGGTACCTTGGGAGAATGTCCCGTGTTCGATGAAATCTTCAAACCCTATATAAAAGAATAATCTACTCACACAAATATCATGAAGAAACACATTCTACTTGCAGCATTCAGCGCCATGGCACTGAGTTCGTCTGCACAGCTTACCACAAACAACGGCATCCCTTATCTACAGAACATGGCCGTTGACATGAGCGGACAATTTGGTGATCCAACCAACACCTATTTCTGTGCCGACAGTCTGGTAAACTTCGACACCACTACGGGTTGGGGAACCCTACAGTGGACCCGCCATCAGGTACAACCTCGTCAGGCATTCAACCTGAACGGCTATTGGATCAACCCACTGAAGAATCTGGATTTCCCAGAGCCAGCATACGACCAGAGTCCTCAGCTCAAGTTCAAGGTAGAACCGGTAAATGAACGTGTCATCCGCCTGCGTGTGTACACCACCCCTTATATCTCCCAGGATCCAGAAGACGACGTGATGCTGGTAAAAAAGCCTGCAGACGGACGTTCACTCTGGAAAACAGAGAAAAACGGGAATTCCATTACCTATACCAGTTCAGAAGGAAGTCTGGAAATCCAGAACTACCCATGGCGTATAGTCCTGAGAGACAAAGACGGAAAGGAACTTACCCACAGTCGTGCTCTTCTGGACAATGACTCTACACAGGTAAAGACCCATCCATTCCTCTTCATGAAGAGAGGTTCTGACAACAGCAGAGCCATAGAGCCTGTATTCAACCTTTCACCAGGAGAAAAGATCTTCGGCTGTGGAGAATCTGCCACCGCCCTGAACAAGGCAGGCCAGAAGCTCAACCTTTACGTTACAGACCCACAAGGTCCTGAAACTCCAGACATGTACAAACCTATTCCATTCTGGTTCTCTAACCGTGGCTACGGTATGTTCATGCATACTTCTGCTCCTGTAACCGTAGATTTCGGAAACAGCTACATCGGAAACACCCGTCTGTTCATGGCCGATGAGCAGGCAGACCTCTTCCTCATTCTGGGTAATCCAAAGGAAATCCTCAGTGCCTATACAGAACTGGTAGGCCGTCCACAGTTGCCTGCTCTCTGGACCTTTGGTACATGGCAGAGCCGT
Source organism: Bacteroidaceae bacterium (assembly GCA_024401095.1). Taxonomy (GTDB): domain Bacteria; phylum Bacteroidota; class Bacteroidia; order Bacteroidales; family Bacteroidaceae; genus Minthousia. The sequence continues at coordinate 803 of JAKSLR010000046.1, read as the reverse complement.
ATCTCCTACTTCACCGAAGAAGAAGGAAGAACTGTAACCAAGAACCTGCGTGACAACAAGCTCCCTTGCGATGTATTCCACTTTGATACAGGATGGTTTGAAGTAGACTGGCAATGCGACTATGAGTTCTCCAAGAAGAATTTCAAAGATCCTGTAAAGTTGCTGAAAGACATGCGTGAAGACGGTTTCCACACCTGCCTCTGGCAGCTCCCTTACTTCACCCCTAAGAACAGATACTACAATGAACTCATAGAGAAAGATCTGGCTGTCAAGAACGGCAAGGGACAGCTCCCATACGAAGATGCAATCCTGGACTTCACAAATCCAGAAACCGTAAAATGGTATCAGGGAAAGCTGGCAGGCCTGCTTAAGCAAGGCGTTTCTGTCATCAAGGCAGACTTTGGAGAAGCAGCACCTTACCTGAACGGCATCTACCACAACGGCCGCAGCGGACTCTATGAGCACAACCTCTATCCTGTACGCTACAACCGTGCTGCCTATGAAATCATCCAGAAAGAAACCAATGGTGAAGGTGTGATTTGGGCACGCTCAGCATGGGCAGGCTCACAGCGCTATCCGCTGCATTGGGGAGGTGATGCTGCCACAACCGATGCTGGTCTGTTAGGTAGTGTACGCGAAGGACTATCCTTCGGTTTGAGCGGCTTCTGTTTCTGGAGCAACGACATTGGCGGCTTTGTTACCCAAAGCCCAGAGAAACTCTATCGTCGCTGGTTACCTTATGGCTTCCTCACCAGCCACACCCGTATTCACGGCGTAGAGACAGAGCCTTGGCTGTACAACCA
>JAKSLR010000045.1 GCA_024401095.1 Bacteroidaceae bacterium | reverse complement strand
CCGTTTGTTTCGGAAAGCGAGTGCAAAGGTACGGCTTTTTTCTAAACTACAAAATATTTTCAAGAAAAAACTTTGTCAAATCCTCTACAAACTCTTGTTTTTGACTTATATCAAAACTATACCTTATTAATAAAAAAAGTCTTATACAAAAATAGCCACCCGGAAAAACCGGATGGCTACTTATGTCATAAGATATAATTCAATATTAGAGAATACCCATCTTACCAATCATAATCAGCATAGCATAGCCAATAACCAAGCCAACTATACCCATAATCAGACCAACACGCATCATATCCTTCTGCTCAACCATTCCTGTAGCATGTGCCAATGCATTAGGAGGAGTAGAAATAGGCAGAATCATTGCCAAAGATGCAGACATTGCCAAACCAATCAACAATGGAGAAACACCACCCAGAGGAGCCAGGTTTTCTGCTGCTGCAGTACCTACAACTGCCAAAATTGGAACCAACAGTGCTGCGGTTGCAGTATTTGAAATGAAGTTTGACAATGCATAGCACAGCAAACCAGAACCAATGATCATGAGCAATGCTGGCCATGTGTTGAATGGGATGCTCTCAATCATATGCTTTGCCAAGCCTGTATCCTGCATAGCAACACCCAGTGCAAAACCACCGGCTACCATCCAAAGAACAGACCAGTTGATTTCTTCCAAATCACTACGCTTGATAATACCGCAAGCACAGAAAACACCAACAGGCAACATGGCAACAACGTTAGAGTTAACACCTGTAATCTTATCACAAACCCAAAGAAGGATAGTAATAGCAAATGTTACATAAACAACGATAGAACGCCAGTCAGTCTTAGTTTCACCTTCGATGTTCAATTCGATCTTGTCTGCCTTAAATGGGAACAACTTGAGCAGAAGAATCCAAGCCAAGAACATAACCAGCAAGGCAAAAGGAAGCATAAACATCATCCACTGACCGAATCCGAGGTTCATGTTCAAACCTGCAGGATCATTCAGATACTTCAATGCAATTGCATTTGGAGGAGTTCCGATAGGAGTTGCAATACCACCGATATTTGCACCAATTGGAATAGCCAGAGCCAAGCCAATCTTTCCCTTACCATCTGCAGGAAGAGACTTCAAGACTGGAGTCAAGAAAGTCAACATCATAGCAGCAGTAGCTGTGTTTGACAAGAACATAGAGAAAATACCAGTAGCCATGATAAAGCCCAGAAGCACATTTGATGGCTTAGTACCAAAAGGCTTAAGCATAACCTTAGCCAAAAGTACATCAAGACCTGTCTTGGTTGCTGCGATTGCAAGGATGAAACCACCCAAGAACAGCATAATGATAGGGTCTGCAAATGTATACATAAGGCTCTTGTATCCTATCAACTCACCCAATGGAGTAGTTGAAGTATCAGCTGTAAACAGCCACAAGCCACTTGTACTACAAGTAAACAGCAAAATTACGATAAGTGTTACTGAAGTTGCCCATGAAGAAATGGCTTCTGTAAGCCACATCAAAGTAGCAAAAGCAAACACTGCAATAACACGTTGCTCAACGATTGTCAAACCTGGAATTCCAAAAGAATCAATTGGAATGTTCCAGAGGACCAATGATACGATAACTGAAATGGCTAACTTGATAATCTTGGAGTCCACCTTAGAGTCGCGCTTGTCAGCACGCTTAGTCTGGTACTCCTTCACGAGTTCATAGCCGAAGAAATTTTTAAACATAATGTATTAGATTAATTTATATTGGATTTATTAATATCCTTTTTACAATCCGCAAAGTAACAGTATTATAAGCTGAGCACTTAAAATTCTTAAGAACATCGATAGCGGATACACGGTTGAATAACCTACAGCCGGGGCGTCATTACCTGAAACCTGATTTGCAAATGCCAAAGCTGGAGGATCCGTCGTACTACCTGCTATCAGACCCATCAACGTATAATAGTTCATTTTGTATTTCATACGGGCAATGGTACCCATTATTAAAATAGGTAAAATTGTAATCAAGAAACCACAAGCCACATACATCATTCCATCACCATTGACAACAGTTGAAAGGAAATTTGCACCGGCCTTTATGCCCACACTTGCCAAGAACAAGGCTAAGCCCACCTCTCGAAGCATTAGATTTGCACTCATTGTAGTATAAGTAACAAGTTTTGCCTTATAGCCATATGCACCAATAAGAATAGCAACGCATAAAGGGCCACCAGCCAATCCAAGCTTCACAGGAGTAGGTATTCCAGGGAAAGCAATTGGAATGCTTCCAAAAACAATACCTATTAAAATCCCGACAAAAATTGTGGCGATATTAGGATGATCGAGACGTTTCATCTGGTCACCCAGTTTAGCCGCAACACGAGTAATGGACTCCTCTGGACCAACAACAGTCACACGGTCTCCGACCTGGAGACGCAGTTTCTGTGAGGCAAACAAGTCTAAGCCTGCTCGATTTACGCGGGTGATATTCACACCATAGACACTAGAGAAATGCAAATGTCCTATGGATTTTCCATTCATCTTACTTTGAGTAACCAGAATACGACGAGAAACCAATGGCGAAGTCTTCTTTTCCCAATTTGCATCTATGGTATGACCAAGGAACGCAACTATTGCTTCAGAATCAATTTCTGCACAATAAAGTTTCATCTGATCACCCAACTCAAAAATTGTATCACGAGTCGGAGTTTCTTCTACCCCGTTCTTCTTGATACGGGCACAGACGAAATCACGATTAATCATATCCTTGACTTCCAAAAGTTTCTTACCTGCCAATGCTGCATTAGACATTTGGACATACATGGATGTTGGAGCTACTTTTGGATTCGCATTTTCTTCTTCTTTCTGAAGAGCCAGTTGATCCTCCTCCTCATTTATGCTACAAATATATTTCAGCGCAAGTGTTGCCAAAATAATGCCAACTACACCTAAAGGATAGGCACATGCATATCCAGTTGCTATCTGAGGGGCTGTTCCCCCAGACCAGACCTGTCCTAAAGCTTCTGTTGCAGCACCTAAACCAGGAGTATTAGTAATGGCACCGCACAAGACACCCACCATCATGGGAAGATTACGAGGGTCAGATGTATCAAAGCACAAATAATATAAGGCCAACATTACCAATACATTAAGTGCTACTATTCCAACAGCAATAAGGTTCATGGTGACACCACCTTCTCGGAATGAAGAGAAAAAAGAAGGACCAACCTGAAGGCCTATGCAAAAGACAAATAATATCAAGCCAAAATCTTGCATGAATGTCAAGATTTGAGTAGGTGCAGTAAACGCAAAATGACCTGCTACGATTCCTGCAAAAAGAACAAATGTCACTCCCAATGATATACCGAAAAACTTGATTTTTCCTAAATATACACCCACAGAGATGACAATAGCATACAGCAGCACAATATGCGCTACCGAATCTGTCTGTGTAAACAAATTTACTATCCAATCCATAATTTCAAAACATTACAAGGTGCAAAAATAGTTAATTTCGTCCTTTCACACAACCAATGTGTACCTTTTTTTAGCCCAACACTTCCGTATTCAAAACTTCAAGCAGAACAATCAAAGAAAAGACTCAGCCTTTTTGCCATCTTGACTTTGCAAATTTAAGGATTTTTTGTTAACAATTCAATCTTTTTATACCGATTTATTAACAAGAAAAATAAAATAAGGTAAAAAAGCCATTCCATACAAAAAACTTTCACTACTTTTGCGTCACAATAATCTTATATCAATTAAGTATATTATGGCAAATAACAAAGAAAAACTTTTCGCTGATTTCACCGCCCCTACCGCCCAGGAATGGGTGGACAAGATCCAAGTGGATCTGAAGGGTGCAGATTTTCAGAAGAAAATGGTTTGGAGAACCAACGAAGGCTTTAGCATGCAGCCTTTTTATCGCAAGGAAGATGTAGACAAACTGGCTACAGTCAATGCCTTGCCAGGAGAGTTCCCTTACGTCCGTGGAAACAAAACCGCAGACAACGAGTGGCATGTTCGTCAAGAAATCAAGTGTGAATGTCCTAAAGAAGCTAACGCAAAGGCTTTGGACATCCTGAACAAGGGTGTTGACAGTTTAGGATTCAACATTCCTGCAGAAAAGATCAGTGCTGAATACATAGAGACTTTGCTTGAAGGAATTTATGTTGAATGCGTAGAACTGAACTTCACTACCTGCCAGGCACACTGCTTAGAGCTCGCTAAGATTCTGGTTGCTTACTTTGAGAAGAAGGGTGCTAACCCTGAAAAGGTTGAAGGTAGCATCAGCTTTGACCCACTGGAGAAGATGATGTTGAAGGGCAAGGATACTGCTGCTCTTTTCACCACTTTTGGTAAGGAATTGGTAGAAACTCTGGCTGCTTATCCTAACTTCCGTGCTATTGCAGTTAACGCTTATACTCTTACAGACAACGGTGCATACAGCTACCAGGATTTAGGTTATGCCCTCGCATGGGGTAACGAATACCTGAACCTTTTGGTTGAAGCTGGTGTTGAACCATGTCTGGCAGCAAAGAATATCAAGTTCAACTTGGGTATCAATGGTGTTTACTTCATGGAAATTGCAAAATTCCGTGCTGCACGTATGTTGTGGGCACAGATTGTTGCTCAGTACACTCCATGTAAGGAAGCTGCTAAAATGCACGTTTGCGCTATCACCACTACCTATAACATGACTGTATTTGATAGCTATGTTAACATGTTGCGTACTCAGACTGAGACCATGAGTGCTGCTATCGCTGGTGTTGAAAGTATTGTAGTAGCTCCATTCGACACTCCATACGAGGTTGCAACAGAGTTTGCAGAGCGTATCGCTCGTAACCAGCAGTTACTGCTGAAAGAAGAGTGTCATCTTGACCGCATGGTTGACGTTGCTGGAGGTTCATACTTCATTGAAGAGTTGACCAACGCATTGGCTGGCCAGGCTTGGAAGCTGTTCTTGGCAGTTGAAGAAGAAGGTGGCTTCCTGGCAGCAGTGACCGCAGGCACTATTCAGGCTGCTATCAATGCTACTGACAAAGATCGTCACGCAAATGCTGGTAAGCGTAAGGAATTCATCTTGGGTACAAACCAGTTCCCTAACTTTACAGAAGTTAGCGATGGCAAGACTCCAATCGATACAACTTGTACAGCATGTTGCTCAGAGGAGGCTACTCCAGTTGCGAAATTGCAGACTTCCCGTCTGTCAAGCGAGTTTGAAACTTTGCGTCTGACTACAGAGAAGGCTACCAAGCAGCCTGTAGCATTCATGCTGACCATCGGTAACTTGGCAATGCGTCAGGCACGTGCTCAGTTCTCTTGCAACTTCCTGGCAGCTGCAGGCTACAAGGTTATCGACAACTTGGGCTTCCCAACTGTAGAAGAAGGTGTTGACAAGGCTCTGGAAGCTGGTGCAGACATCGTAGTAATCTGTTCTAGCGATGACGAATACGCAGAATATGCAGTTCCTGCATTCCAGTATCTGAACGGACGTGCAATGTTCGTTGTAGCTGGTGCTCCTGCTTGTGCAGAAGACCTGAAGGCTGCTGGTATTGAGAACTTCATTCATGTTCGTGTCGATCAGTTGAAGACATTGAAGGAGTATAACGCTAAATTGGGTATCTAAAGTTATGGCAAGAAAAGAATTTAAGAATATTGATATCTTTGCTGGCATTGAGGCAAAGAACGGCCAGGAATGGCAGAAAGAGCAGGGTATCACTGCCAACTGGAGAACCCCAGAGCAGATTGACATTCAGCCAGTATATACTAAGGAAGACCTGGAAGACATGGAGCACCTGGATTTCGCAGCAGGTATCCCTCCATTCTTGCGTGGTCCTTATAGCATGATGTATCCATTCCGTCCTTGGACCATCCGTCAGTATGCAGGTTTCTCTACTGCAGAGGAATCAAATGCATTCTACCGTCGTAACTTGGCTGCAGGACAGAAGGGTCTGTCAGTTGCATTCGACCTTCCTACTCACCGTGGTTATGACCCAGATAATGCCCGTGTAAAGGGTGATGTTGGTAAGGCAGGTGTATCTATCTGCTCACTGGAGAACATGAAGGTTCTGTTCGCAGGTATTCCATTGAACAAGATGTCTGTTTCCATGACCATGAACGGTGGTGTGCTTCCAGTAATGGCATTCTACATCAACGCAGGTTTGGAGCAAGGTGCTAAGTTGGAAGAAATGGCTGGTACTATCCAGAACGATATCTTGAAGGAGTTCATGGTTCGTAACACCTATATCTACCCACCTTCATTCTCTATGAAGATCATTGCTGATATCTTCGAATATACTTCACAGAAGATGCCTAAGTTCAACAGTATCTCAATCTCTGGTTACCACATGCAGGAAGCTGGTGCAACAGCAGATATCGAGTTGGCTTACACTTTGGCTGATGGTATGGATTATCTGCGTGCAGGTATCAACGCAGGTATCGACGTAGATGCATTCGCTCCACGTCTGTCATTCTTCTGGGCTATCGGTATGAACCACTTCATGGAAATCGCTAAGATGCGTGCAGGTCGTCTGTTGTGGGCTAAGATTGTAAAGAGCTTCGGCGCTAAGAATCCTAAGTCTATGGCATTGCGTACTCACTCACAGACTTCTGGTTGGTCACTGACCGAGCAGGATCCATTCAACAACGTAGGTCGTACCTGTATCGAGGCTATGGCAGCAGTTTTGGGTCACACTCAGTCACTGCACACCAATGCATTGGATGAAGCAATTGCATTGCCAACAGATTTCTCTGCTCGTATTGCACGTAATACTCAGATCTATATCCAGAATGAGACTCAGGTATGTAAGCACATCGACCCATGGGCAGGTTCTTACTACGTAGAGACTCTGACCAACGAGTTGTACCACAAGGCTTGGGAGCACATCCAGGAAATTGAGAAGCTGGGCGGTATGGCTAAGGCTATCGAGACTGGTGTACCTAAGATGCGTATCGAAGAGGCTGCTGCTCGTACTCAGGCTCGTATTGACTCAGGCCAGCAGACTATCGTGGGTACCAACAAGTATCGCCTTGAGCACGAGGACCCTATCGATATCTTGGAAGTTGACAACACCGCTGTACGTCTGCAGCAGGAGGAAAACCTGAAGGTATTGAAGGCTAACCGTGATGAAGCACAGGTTAAGGCTGATTTGGCTGCTATCACAGAATGCGTTCGTGAATTCAGCGAAGGCAAGAAGAGTGCAAACAACCTGCTTGACCTGGCTGTAACTGCAGCTGGTCACCGTGCTACTCTGGGTGAAATCTCTGATGCTTGCGAGGAAATCGTAGGTCGTTATAAAGCTGTTATTAGAACTATTTCAGGAGTGTACAAGTCAGAAAGCAAGAAGGATGCGCAGTTCGAAGAAGCTTGCCGCCTAACCGAAGAGTTTGCAAAGAAGGAAGGTCGCCGTCCACGTATCATGGTTGCAAAGATGGGTCAGGATGGTCACGACCGTGGTGCTAAGGTTGTTGCTACAGGTTATGCAGACTGTGGTTTCGACGTGGATATGGGTCCATTGTTCCAGACTCCAGAAGAAACTGCACGTCAGGCTGTAGAAAACGACGTTCACGTTGTAGGTGCTTCTTCTTTGGCAGCTGGTCACAAGACTTTGATTCCACAGTTGATCGAGGAGTTGAAGAAGCTGGGCCGCGAGGATATAATGGTCATTGCAGGTGGTGTAATCCCTGCTCAGGACTATGACTTCTTGTATAAGGCTGGTGTAGCTGCAATCTTTGGTCCTGGTACTCCTGTGCCAGCAGCAGCAATCACCATGATGAAGCTTTTGATGGGTGAAGAGGCATAATCACACCTTATTATAATATAAGAGGATGCAAATATCTTTGCATCCTCTTTTTTTTTTACCGCAACCTTACCCCATTTCCAATTAATCTGATTAAATTTGCAAAAACAAAAATCTAAAATCTATGAGCACAATAAAATCAGGCAAGATGACTAACTTTCGATGGGTGATCTGTGCCATGCTGTTTTTTGCAACTACCGTCAACTACATGGACCGCCAAGTCCTGTCCCTGACCTGGAAAGACTTTATCGCACCAGAATTTCATTGGACAGACTCCAGCTACGGAGACATTGCAGCCATTTTCTCTATCGTGTATGCCATTGCAAACTTATTTTCCGGCCGGTTCATTGACTGGATGGGAACCAAGAAAGGATATCTATGGGCTATAGGTATCTGGTCGGCAGGAGCATGCTTACATGCAGCCTGTGGTGTAGCTACACTTTGGTCATTGAATCTGGGAGGAATGGAAGAAATGCTGACTGCAACCGGAACAATTGCCACAATGGTTGCTACTACCAGTGTTTACTTCTTCATTGCTGCCCGTGTAATACTTGGTATTGGCGAATCCGGAAACTTCCCTGCAGCCATCAAGGTTACAGCAGAGTATTTCCCTAAGAAAGACCGAGCTTATGCCACATCTATCTTCAATGCAGGAGCAACCGTCGGCGCACTTGTTGCACCACTTAGCATACCGGCACTGGCATCCTATTTCAAAGGAATCGGTTGGGGTAACGGATGGGAAATGGCATTTATACTCATAGGTGCATTAGGATTTGTATGGATGGGCTTCTGGCTATTCTTCTACAACAAGCCTAATGAATCTCGTTATGTCAATGAACATGAATTGGATTACATCAATCAGGATTCAGACATACAAGTAGAAAACTCCAATTCAGAGGAAAAGAAAATTCCATTCCTGAAAGTACTGCAACTTCCACAGACTTGGGCTATATTCTTGGCTAAGCTTGTTACCGACGGTGTATGGTGGTTCTTCCTTTTCTGGACACCAGCCTACATTTCCGATGTCTATGGCTTAGCTTCAGATAATCCTACAGCCATGATGCTCATCCTCGTACTCTACGCTATCACCATGTTGTCCATCTATGGAGGAAAGCTCCCTACCATCATCATGGAGAAAACAGGCCAGAATGCCTACGAGGCAAGACTGAAAGCTATGCTCGTATTTGCATTCATACCTATTCTTACGCTTTTTGCCCAGCCTTTGGGTAATTACACCTATTGGCTCCCTGTCATAATTATCGGTTTAGCTGGTGCAGCTCACCAGTCCTGGTCTGCAAATCTTTTCTCTGTAACTAGTGATTTGTTCCCAAAGAGTTTAATTGGTACTGTAACAGGCATTAATGGATTAGCTGGAGGTATCAGTTCCTCTACCATCAACTGGTTCTCTGGCCGTCTATTTGATTATGCAGGAGAAACAAATATGCAATTCTTAGGATTTGAAGGGAAACCTGCAGGTTATTTTATCATTTTCTGCATCTGTTCTATCGCTTATCTGTTAGGATGGACCATCTTAAAGACATTAGTTCCTAAATATAAGCCAGTTATTGCAAAATAATTCAATAATTATAAACACAGAAAGGCGTTCTTGAAAAAGAACGTCTTTTTTTGTCTCCCAGCGAATTTAGCAGGGGTTAAAATTTGAATAAGTCGCACTTTTTTTGTAATTTTGTCCGGAAAATTTGTTTTTCAAGAGGTATTTAATTTTTATACAGCAATATATGGAAAATATGGGTTTAGGATTGACGTTAATGCTAATCGGTATGTTGACCGTTTTCGTCATTCTCCTCATCGTCATTAATCTGAGCAAAGTGCTCATCTCTATCGTTAACAAAGTTGCACCTGAAGAAGAAGCTCCAAAGAAGAAAGTTGAAGCTCCAGCTCCAAAACTCATTGACGCAAACGTCATGGCAATCATTGAAGCTGCTGTCAAAGAGCTTACTGGAGGAAAGGGTACCGTTACTAACGTAGAGAAATTATAAAGTAATAAAAAAGACAAGTATATTATGGCTAAAGAAGTAAAATTCAGTTTGGTCTTCCGTGATATGTGGCAGAGTGCGGGTAAGTATCAGCCACGTGTAGACCAGTTGGTTAAGGTTGCACCTGCAATCATTAAAATGGGATGTTTCGACCGCGTTGAAACCAATGGCGGTGGTTTTGAGCAGGTGAACTTGCTGTTTGGTGAGAACCCAAACAAGGCTGTTCGTGATTGGACAAAGCCATTCCACGAGGTTGGCATCCAGACTCACATGTTGGACCGTGCATTGAACGGTCTTCGCATGAGCCCATGTCCTAAGGATCTTCGTAAACTTTTCTATAAGGTAAAGAAAGCTCAGGGTACAGACATCACACGTATTTTCTGTGGTTTGAATGACCCACGTAACGTAATCCCATCTATCCAGTATGCAAAAGAGGCAGGAATGATTGCGCAGGCATCTTTGTGTATCACCTTCTCTCCTATCCATACTGTAGAATACTACGTAAATCTGGCAAAGACTTTCATCGATGCAGGTGCTGATGAAATCTGTCTGAAGGATATGGCAGGTATCGGACGTCCTGAATCTCTGGGACAAATCACCGCAGGTATCAAGGCCTATAAGAAAGATATCATCATTCAGTATCACTCACATGCTGGTCCTGGTTTCAATGCTGCTTCTATTCTGGAGGTATGTAAGAATGGCTGTGATTATGTAGATACTGGTATGTCACCTCTGTCTTGGGGTACAGGTCATGCAGACATCATTACCGTACAGGAAATGTTGAAAGATGCTGGCTTCAAGGTGAAGGACATCAACATGGCTGCTTACATGGAGGTTCGTACCCAGATTCAGGAAATGATGGACGATTTCTTGGGTTATTACATCCCAGAATTGAACCACCTGAACAACTCATTGCTGGTTAAGCCAGGTCTTCCTGGTGGTATGATGGGTTCTCTGATGACCGACCTGGAAGATAACCTGAAGTCTTTGAACAAGTGGAAGGTTAAGAACAACAAGCCAGAACTGACAACAGATGAATTGCTGATTAAATTGTTCGACGAAGTGGCATACGTATGGCCAAAGGTAGGTTACCCATGTCTTGTAACCCCATTCAGCCAGTATGTAAAGAACCTTGCACTGATGAACGTCATCCAGATGGAGAAAGGCAAGGCACGTTGGTCAATGATTGCAGATACCATTTGGGATATGATTCTTGGCAAGGCAGGTCAGCTGCCTGGTCCAGTAGCACCAGAGCTTATTGAGATGGCTAAGGCAGAAGGTCGTGAGTTTATGACATCAGACCCTCAGGCTAACTATCCTGATGATCTGGATGATTTCCGCAAGAAAATGGCAGAGAAGGGATGGGAGCTCGGAGAAGACGACGAAGAGTTGTTCGAGTACTCTATGCATACCCCTCAGTATGAGGCATATAAGAGCGGAAAGGCAAAGGCTGACTTTGAAGAAGACTTGGCAAAGCGTAAGGCTGCTAAGAACGCTCCTAAGGGAGGTGAACAGCCAAAGACCATCACTGTTACTGTCAATGGTCAGGCATACAAGGTAGACATTGCATACGGTGTTCAGGCTCCAAAGCCAGGCACTCCTGCTGCAGCACCTGCACCTGCTGGTCCAATCCCTGCAGGTTCTGGTCACGAACTGCTTGCTCCACTGGAGGGTAAGTTCTTCTTGGTTAAGGGTGCAAATGACACCGCTGTAAAGATTGGTGATCAGGTTAAGGAAGGCGATGTTGTATGTTACGTAGAGGCTATGAAGACATACAATGCAATCAAGGCAGATATGACTGGTACTATCGCTGCAATCTGCTGCAATGCAGGTGACTCTGTATCAGAGGATGATGTATTGATGATCATTGTAAACGGCAATAACAACTAATATGGATATTTTAAATAAACTATATGAAATGACAGCCTTCGCTCAAACGGGCGGAGACTGGACTTTCCTCATCATGATTCTCATAGCATTCGTCTTGCTGTACCTGGGAATCGTGAAGAAGTATGAGCCACTGCTGCTGATTCCAATTGGTTTCGGCGTACTGCTGGCCAACTTCCCTGGAGGAGGAATGGGTGTTGTCCAGGCAGCATCCGATGGTACTGTGACCCTTCCTGACGGAACTCAGGAGATTATCTGGGACATGCCATTGCATAAGATTGCACATGACCTGGGTCTCATGAACTTTATCTACTACATGTGTATCAAGACCGGTTTCATTCCACCTATCATCTTCATGGGTGTAGGTGCCTTGACAGACTTCGGTCCTATGTTGCGTAACTTGCGTTTGTCTATCTTCGGTGCAGGTGCTCAGTTCGGTATCTTTGCTGTACTGTTGGCTTCTCTTGCATTAGGCTTTACCCCACAAGAAGCAGCATCACTGGGTATCATCGGTGGAGCCGATGGTCCTACCGCCATCTTTACAACCATTAAGCTGGCTCCACACCTTCTGGGTCCTATTGCCATTGCAGCTTATTCATACATGGCATTGGTTCCTGTAATCGTACCATTGGTAGTAAAGGCATTATGTTCAAAGAAGGAGCTCATGATCAACATGAAGCAGCAGGATAAGCTCTATCCTAACAAGACAGAAATCAAGAACATGCGCGTCTTGAAGATCCTGTTCCCTATCTGTGTAACTACTATCGTAGCCCTGTTGGTTCCTACAGCAGTCAGTCTGGTGGGTATGCTCATGTTCGGTAACCTCCTGAAAGAGTTAGGTGCCATGACCAGCCGTCTGTTCGATACTGCCAGCAACGCTATCATGAACACCGCTACTATCTTCCTGGGTATCTCTGTAGGTGCTACCATGACAGCCGATGCATTCCTGAACCTGACCACTATCGGTATTGTAGTAGGAGGATTCCTGGCATTTGCATTGTCTATTGCAGCAGGTATCTGCATGGTGAAGATCTTCAACCTCTTCGTCAAGAAGAAGGTTAATCCATTGGTAGGTGCAACAGGTCTGAGTGCTGTTCCTATGGCCAGCCGTGTAGCCAATGACATTGCAACCCAATACGATTCTAAAAACCATGTATTGAACTATTGTATGGCAAGTAACATTTCTGGTGTGATTGGTTCTGCAGTTGCAGCAGGTGTACTTATCTCATTCTTAGGTTAATCACTCAAAAAAATCATAACTTGTATGGGCGGACATCATCCGCCCATACTTATTTCAAAAATACTATGGGATTCTTCTCTTCACTTTTCGGCGGTAAGAAACAACTGACACCCGAGGAAATAGAAAAACAAAACGAAAAGAAATTCGATATACTGAAGTTCGACGGCGTGAAGGCACAACGAATGGGACAAATTCCCTATTCCATCAAATGCTTTACCGAAGCACTCGCTTTAAAAGAAGACTTCAGTACCAGACTGTATCTGGCTAACTCTTACACTGCAATGAAAGAGTTTACCCTAGCCTACGAGCAGTTTGAGAAAATGGCACAGATTGATCCAGAAAACATCGAGACATACATCATGATGGCCAAGACTGCCGACCAGCTGCAGAACTGGCAGGCACTTAACGATGCCTGTCAGAAGGCATTCCTCCTGGATGACAAGCGTGCCGACATTTACTACTATTTCGGAAAGGCATGCTATGGACTGGAAGATGAAATCTCTGCCATTGCCATGCTGACAAAGGCAGTCACCCTGGATGAGAACAACAAGGAAGCCTACCTGCTGCGCAGTGAAGTCTTGGAAAACATGAGACAGTACAAAGAAGCCGAAGAAGACATTGACAAGCTGCTGAAACTGGACGGCGAAGACGAGACCTACCTGCTGAAGAAAGGAGCATTGCGTGTAGCAAACGGAAGCCCGGAAGAAGCCGTTGGTTTCTTCAGAAAGATCATAGACATCAATCCGTTCAATGAACCGGCTATTCTTGAACTCGGAAAGACACTTACCGGTTTGAAGAAATACGATGAAGCCCTGGAGCTGTTCAACGAAGCCATTGAAAACAAGCCAGATTTTGCAGAAGCCTACAAGGAACGCGGTAATGTCAAGCTGCAACTGGAAGACAAGGCAGGTGCCATGGAAGATTTGAAGAAGTCACTGGAACTGGCCCCACAGGAAGGTGCCCAGATCAATGGTAATTTCACAAACATTGAAGACGAGATGAATGCCCGATACAAGGCAAACAATCCATTCTTAGGCTAATTCTGCGAAAAGGAGTAACATTCTGCTAAAAAAAAGAAACAATTTATTGCATTTTTAAATAAATGTAGTATATTTGCATTGCTTAACTGCAAGGAATGAGATTATGAATAACCTATTTGGATCTTTTTATTACTTCTTTTATTACTTTTACTTTAGCAATAGAGTAGAGCGGGAAGTGGTATGTGTTCCAATAAAACGATAATAACAACAAAAAATACTAGGGTCCCGCTCAAGAGCGGGGCCCTTTTCTTTTACACATTATGAAAAAAATAGCTATTCAAGGTATCATTGGTTCTTTCCATGATATAGCAGCACATCGTTTCTTTGAAAACGAAGAAATAGAGCTTATCTGCTGTGATACCTTTGAACAAGTCTTCGAGGAAATGAAGAAGGACAACAATGTTCTTGGAATGATAGCCATAGAAAACACCATTGCGGGTAGCCTGCTTCACAATTATGAACTTCTGCGTGACAGCCAGATGACCATCATTGGAGAACACAAGCTTCGCATTTCCCACAGCATCATGTGCCTTCCCGAAGACGATTGGGCCGACATTACCGAAGTGCATTCACACCCTGTGGCTCTCATGCAGTGCAGGGAATTCCTCAAGAAACATGCAGAACTGAAAAGTGTAGAAAACGATGACACTGCAGGTAGTGCGGAAATGATCAGCCGGAAGCAGATGCGAGGCCACGCAGCTATCTGTTCCAAGTTCGCAGCCCCACTCTATGGCATGAAAGTGCTGGAAGAAGGCATTGAAACCAACAAGCACAATTTTACCCGATTCCTCATACTCAGCGATCCCTGGAGATCCGATGAGCTGCGCAGGAAGCAGGAATCAAACAAGGCAAGCATCGTGTTTACCTTACCCCATGCAGAGGGAAGCCTTTCACAGGTACTGTCTATCTTCTCTTTCTACAAGATTAACCTGACAAAGATCCAGTCCCTCCCTATCATTGGCCGTGAATGGGAATATCAGTTCTATGTAGATGTCGTATTCAACGACTACCTGAGATTCCACCAGTCAATAGATGCCATCACCCCATTAACACGTGAATTTAAAGTTTTAGGAGAATACCAGAATGGAAAACAAAGTATCTGACATTAAACCAGCACAAAGACTAGAAAGCGTACAGGAGTATTACTTCTCACGTAAACTGAAGGAAGTAGCCCAGATGAACGCAGAAGGCCAGAATGTCATCAGCCTAGGAATCGGCAGTCCCGACATGCCTCCTTCACCAGAGACCATCAAAATCCTGGCCGAAGAATCAGCCAAAGCCAATGCACACGGCTACCAGCCATACGTGGGTATTCCAGAACTCCGTGAAGGAATGGCTTATTTCTACAAGAGATGGTATAATGTAGACCTGGATCCTAAGACAGAGATACAGCCACTCATTGGCTCCAAGGAAGGTATCCTGCATGTTACCCTGGCCTTTGTCAATCCCGGAGAAAAGGTGCTTGTGCCAAACCCTGGCTACCCTACCTACACCTCACTCAGCAAGCTGCTCGGTGCCCAGATCATTAACTATGACCTGATGGAGGACAACAACTGGCAGCCCGACTTTGAGGCACTGGAAAAGATGGATCTTACTGATGTCAAGCTCATGTGGACCAACTATCCAAACATGCCTACAGGTGCCAGTGCCACATTGGAGCTATACCAGAAACTGGTGGATTTTGCACGCAAGCATAACATCGTTGTCGTAAATGACAATCCTTACAGCCTCATCTTGAATGAGCACCCTATCAGTATTCTTCAGATAGAAGGAGCCAAGGAGTGCTGTATAGAGTTCAACTCCATGAGCAAGAGCCAGAACATGCCAGGCTGGCGTGTAGGATGGATATCTACCAATGCCCAGTTCATTCAGTGGATCCTGAAAGTAAAGAGTAATGTGGACAGCGGCATGTTCCGTCCACTGCAGCTCGCTGCAACCCAGGCATTCCACAACAGCGACGAATGGCACAAGGAATACAACAGAGCACTCTATGCCAACCGCAGAGCCGTGGCCGAAGAAATCATGAAGGTCATGGGATGTACCTTTGACCCTACACAGGTAGGAATGTTCCTCTGGGGCCGTATTCCCGACACCTACGACAATGTGGAAGAGCTCACGGAAAAGATTCTTCACGAAGCCAAGGTATTCCTGACTCCAGGTTTTATTTTTGGAAGCAACGGAAACCGTTACGTGCGCATCTCCCTGTGTGCAAAGGATGAGCAGCTGAAAGAAGCGCTCCGAAGAATTCAAGCTATTCTCTGATAATAATAAAAAAACAAAGATATGGAACTAGAAAAACTGAATCTCCCTGGCGTGGAGGACAAACGCCCGTTAATCATAGCAGGTCCCTGCAGTGCAGAAACCGAAGAGCAGGTATTGAGTACCGCACACACATTGGCCAGTAAAGGTGTCAAGATCTTCCGTGCCGGCATCTGGAAGCCAAGAACAAAACCAGGAGGCTTTGAAGGAATCGGCAAAGAAGGCCTACCTTGGATGAAGCGTGTCAAGGAAGAAACCGGCATGCTCATTACCACAGAGGTAGCTACCCCTGCCCATGTAGAACAGGCACTGGAAGCAGGCATGGACATGCTCTGGGTAGGTGCCAGAACTTCTGCCAACCCATTTGCCATGCAGGATCTTGCCGATGCCCTTCAGGGAGTAGACATTCCCGTACTGGTCAAGAACCCTGTAAATCCTGACCTGGAACTTTGGATTGGTGCCATGGAACGCATCAACCGTGCAGGCATCAAGCGTATTGGCGCCATTCATCGTGGATTCTCAAGCTACGACAAGACCATTTACCGTAACCTGCCTCAGTGGCATATTCCTATTGAGCTGCGCCGCAGATTGCCAGAACTGCCTATTTTCAGTGACCCAAGTCACATTGGCGGACGCAGGGAACTGGTAGCCCCACTCTGCCAGCAGGCCATGGACCTGGGCTTCGACGGCTTGATCATCGAATCCCACTGTAACCCCGATGCAGCATGGAGCGATGCCAAGCAGCAGGTTACCCCAGAGATTTTAGATTATATTCTCAGTCTATTAGTAATACGTACAGATAAAATGACAACAGAAAACCTGAGCGAACTCAGAAAGCAGATTGATGACTGCGACAACAAGCTTATTGAGCTCCTGTCAAAGCGTATGCGCATCTCACGCGAGATTGGCATGTACAAGAAGGAACATAACATGACCATTCTCCAGACCGACCGTTATTCAGAGATTCTGGAAAAGAGAGGTGCACAGGGCGCACTCTGCGGCATCAACAGTGAATGCGTAAAGAACATCTTCGAGTCTATTCACGAGGAAAGTGTTCATCAGCAGATGGAAATCATCAACAAGTAAGGACATGAAGATACTGATATTAGGAGCAGGCAAGATGGGATCCTTCTTCTGCGATGCGCTCAGTTTTGACCATGAGCTGGCCATCTACGATATAGACCCTAAGCGCATGCGCTTTACCTACAATACCCGCCGTTTCACCTCACTGGAAGAAGTGAAGGATTTCCAGCCGGAACTGGTCATCAATGCCGCAACCGTGAAATACACACTGCCGGCATTTAACCAGGTTCTTCCTTACCTTACAGACAGCTGCATAGTGAGCGATATAGCCTCTGTAAAGACCGGCCTGAAAGAGTTCTATGAAACCTGCGGACACCCTTATGTATCTACCCACCCCATGTTTGGCCCTACCTTTGCCAGCCTGAGTGACCTGAGCAAGGAAAATGCCATCATCATCAGCGAGGGAGATCATCTGGGCAAGATATTCTTCAAGGACCTGTACCAGCGTCTGCACCTGAACATCTATGAGTACACCTTCCAGGAGCACGATGAGACCGTGGCCTATTCGCTGAGTATTCCGTTTGTCTCTACCTTTGTGTTCAGTGCTGTCATGAAACACATGGATGCACCGGGAACCACCTTCAAGCGCCATGAGAAGATAGCCCGCGGAGTGCTGAACGAAGACGACTACCTGCTTCAGGAAATCCTCTTTAACCCTAACACCTCTGCTCAGGTAGAGAACATCCGCAAGGAGCTGGATGAGCTTCAGGACATCATTGACAAGAAAGACCCGGTACGAATGAAGGCCTACCTTACCAAGATCAGGAAGAACGTATTATGACCTAATTCCCTGTAAATTATTACCCGGTTATTACGTCAGAAAACAATAATCATCTAATAAACAACAGATTCTGCCAAAAGAATTCTGACAGAATATTACCTTTCCTATAGATAAGAATCACCTTTTTTATCTATTTTTGCATCATGAAATACGGTAATATTTGTAAGATTCTTTTGGCAGGATTGCTTTTATGCGTCTACTGCTCCTGTACCCAGCATGGACAGATGCAACGGATGCAATACGCATACAGTTTCTTAAACACTGCACCAGACAGTGCCCTTAATCTTTTAACCCAGATAGACAGAGATAAGCTGTCACAAGAAGAGACCGCCTATTATAACCTGGTCTATACCATGGCGCAGGACAAGAGTGGGCTTGATGTAGACAAGGATAGCCTGCTTGGATTCTCCTACAACTATTACAAAGTAAGGCCAGATGACTCACTCTATGCCAAATGCATGTACTATACAGGAAAATATTACCTATTAAACGATAGTGCCAAACAAGCTGAAGACTGCCTTTACAAATCTATTTCTGCTGCAGAAAAAGCTCATGACAGATATACCCAGTACCTGGCTTTGGAAAAACTAAGCCGGTCTCTAATAAAAAGTACTCCAGAAGAAGCGGTAAAAATAGCTAAGCGTGCATATAAAGTTTATAATTTATACCAAAAAGCAAATAAAGCAAATAAAGTTTTTCTATTAATAAACATAGGTAATTCATACAATGCCTGTCAGCACTATGATTCATCTATGATTTATATGAAAAAAGCACTATACATAGCAACGAAAAGTAGAGATGATAGACTTATTGGAAATGTATTTCAGTCTATTTCAAACACTTACGATAATCTTAACCGGAATGATTCCGCTCTATTTTATATAAGAAAAGCCTGGGAAATTATGCCAGACAGAACAGAATCACTTAGCCTAGCATTAGCTGACTGCCTGATAAAGGAAGATTCTCTGGAAAACGCAAAAGAAATTCTAACAAATATGCCAAAACGAAGCAAAGGAAAGAAATACGGCAGTTATCATTTGCTCACAAAGATAGCCTTTGCTCAAAATGATCTGATAAAAGCACAAAACTATTACGACTCCTCGCTCCTGGCTTTGGCTAGCATGTATTCTGATTCTCAGATAGAACGAGGCGAGTATTCTACAGAGACCTATCAGTTAGCCCAGATTAATGCTCTGCAAAAATCAAACTACCAGACCAGGACTACAGCACTTATTCTCATTTCTATTCTGCTCCTTTCTGTATTAATACTTGTATATCACCTTTACAATTCCCAGAAAAGAGAAAATGCACAAAAAGAAGAGCTCGCACAGGAAAGAAAGGAAAAACTGGAAATCATCATACAGCATAGAGAACAGCAAATAGAGATAATGAGAAAATATGTCCTTGAAAGATTAAAGGCACAAGAAACCAT
>JAKSLR010000044.1 GCA_024401095.1 Bacteroidaceae bacterium | reverse complement strand
CGAGATGATTACCAAGCCAAGATTCGACGAGGCTGCATTCGACCGTGCTGTCAAGGCTCAGAAGTCTTCTATCCAGCGTTCACTCACCAGCATCACTTCTTTGGGTTCACGTGCTGCCAACAAGCTGTGGCTGGGCGACTGTGTCTTCACTAACTACACTACCAATGAGAGCATCGATGCTATCACGCTGGATGACGTGAAGGCTTACTTTGCTACCCTGACTCCTAAGAATGCACACATTGACGTGGCTGGTGACATTGACGAGAAGACCCTGAAGGCTGCCGTGGCTTCACTGGAAGGCTGGGCAGGCGAAGAGATTGCCGTTCCTGAGATTACCATGGGTGAAGGCGCAGGTCCTGGCACCTACTTCATCGACTTCCCAGGTTCTAAGCAGTCTTATATCTACATCATCGGTCCTGGCATGAAGATTAGCGATCCTGAGTACTTCAAGCTGAACATCCTGAACAACAAGCTTGGCGCAGGTTCTGCCGGTAAGCTGTTTGAGGTATTGCGTCTGCAGCGCGGTTACACTTACGGTGCAAGCTCTTCATTCGGCTCTAACCTGAACTATGGTTACTTCCAGGCTGCATCAAGCGTACAGGGCAGCTCAACCAAGGAGTCTGTAGAGTTGTTCAAGGAGATCATTACCAACTTTGGTCCTGAGTTCGACCAGAAGAAGCTGGATAGTGTTAAGGGTTCATTGCTGCGCAAGAATGCGTCTGCATTTGAGACTAACAACAGCTTGGTGAACTTGCTGGTGAATATCAGAAACAATAAGCTGGCCGACGACTATGTAGCTAAGGAAGAGGCTGTAGTAAATGCCATGACCTTAGAGGATCTGAAGGCAAAGGCAGCAGACTACCTGGACATCAACAAGATGATCATCGTAGTTGTGGGTGATGCTGCCACCCAGCTCAAGAACGTGCCAAATGCTAAGTTGATTCCTGCTATCTGATTTTTAAGAGGGAATCCCCTCTGTTAATCGTAATACACAGTATCCCCCATCTTTTTCTAAAAAAGGAAAAGGATGGGGGATAATTATTTGGCTTTCTTTTACAAAATCCTCTATTTTTACCCGCTATTAACTAATAGTAAAAATAACGCCCCTTTCTATTTTTAGTTAAATTACAGACAAGATACAATACCCGAACGTGATTTTACAGGATATGGCTAAATATTGTAAAAATCCTACGTATTACCCAATAATTATTTGTGTGTGCAAAATAAAAAGCCTATTTTTGTAGATACTTTACACAAAAGTACTAGGAATGTAATAAATAGGATAATTATGATAAGAGAATTTTGGGTTAAGAATTATTTGTCCATTCGAGACAGACAAGAAATAAATTTCCTGGCCAAAGGTCCGTCGTCAGAACTGGTGACCGAGGTTACGGAAGGAGTCTTTGTCTATAAGTTGGGCATTCTGTACGGTTCGAATGCTTCTGGCAAGTCGAATATGCTGATTGCATTAAATGAAGTGTTCCGTCTTTTGGTATTGCCAAAGTCTGATGCGAACAAGCATATAAATGGATTTATGCCGTTTGCATTGACCAAAGAGGAGCCTACAGAGATGCATGTGTCGTTCTATGCCCATGGGGTGAGGTATGATTATGATGTAAAATTCAATAATCGATTTATCCTTGCGGAGACTTTGAATTACTATCCAAACAATTCAAGGGCTCTTTTCTATGAACGTACATTTGTGGGAGAGAATGTTCAGGCAGAGATTAAGTTCGGTTCGACATTGAAATTACAGCAGAAGACTCAGCAGACAATTCGTGAGAACACCTTGAACAACCATAGTGTATTGGCTGTCTGTCGGAAAATGGCACTTACAGAAGATATTATGCCATTCAACAAGCTGCATGGTTGGGTGATGGAGAACTATCACGATGTAGATGGCGACAGTGACAAAGAAAAGGGTCTTGTCGAAATTCTAAAGGATGCTTATAAAGATGATAAGAAGAGAAAGTTCTTTAATCAAATGCTTCAGAAAGCAGACCTGAATATCATCGACTTCAAACCTGTTCTGGAGGATCGATTCATCCCTCAGGATTTTCGTGAGCGAGTTCTGCGAGAGAATATTCCGGATGATATGAAGGAAGCTTTACTGAGACCAACAACCGACTCCGTGGATTTTATGAATCACTCGGATTCAGGCAACTTTGACATACCTTTAGGATGGCAATCAAAGGGTACGCTTAAGTATATAAGAATTTTGGATGTACTGTATGATTTGATTACGGGTGATCATGTATATTATCTGGATGAGTTGGGTGAAGATCTGCATTATGACCTTCTTTTCTATTACTTGAATGTATTCTTGTTTAACTCGGAGAAGTCACAGCTGATTATCACTAGTCAGGAAACGGCACTGCTGCAGCAAGACCTGATAAATGACAACAGAGGTGTAGTGTGGTTTGTAGAGAAGAACAGAGAAACTGCAAGTTCGGAATATAACCGTGGCGATTCGTTTGGCTTGCACAAGAATCTTTCACTCTATAATTCATACAGAATTGGCAGATTAGGCGCAAAACCAGAACTGGGTTCTATCTTCGTAAATCTGGAGGAATAATATGGGAAAGCTTAGAAACACAGCATTAATTCTCGGCGAGGGTCCTACGGAATTCTACTATTTCAAGTCGTTGTGCGATGTATTCAAGGGATTGACTATCAAACCAGACTACCCGAAACATACAAACATTAAAGACTTGGATGCCAAGATAGCAGAGGGTGTGACAATGGGCTTCAACCACATCTTCTGCATCATTGATATGGATACCAAGGATAAGGAACCAGATCGCTCACAATACGAGCGACTGAAGAAGAAATATGCCCAACCAATCAATAAACCCAAGAAAGGCATCTACTGTGAGGTGAAGTTCTTCGAGACTCACCGCTGTACGGAACTGTTCTTCTTGTACTACTTCCGTTACACTTCACGTGCATACGTTGAACAGGAATCTTTGTTGAAAGACTTGAACCAAAATGTGGAATACCGCAAGACCGCAGATTTTTTCAACAAATGCAAGGGCTTGCACTCATACTTTGAGCGTAATGGTGGTTCACTGGCATCTGCTATCGCCAATGCGGATCATTCCGTGGATGAAAAAGAAACATCTGGAAGAGATTACACTTTTTCTGAGCTCGGAAGGTTGATGGAAGAGTTGAAGAAGTTGGAATAGAAATAATAAACAATGATAACAATAATAATGACATTCGCACTTATCATCTGTATAGTGCTATTAGGAATAATCTATTGTAGTGTAAAGAATAAGTTGACACTTTAAACTCATTCAGTACACTACATTTTTACATCTATCTTTTTAAGGTTGTCTGGAAGTCATCTACTGCTTTATCTGTAATGAAACTGGTAAAAAGGTACGTTGAATCTTTCTTCGAATAAAAAAATAATACTTTTGCAACCTTTTTCTTGTGGCATGCGTCTATAGGTAAAAGAACTTAAACCAAGAAAAGTATATGAAAAAGGTGTTATTTTTAAGGCTGATGAAAACACATATTAATCTATTCGTTTTTCTAGTGCTTGGCCTATTCTCTTTAGCATCATGCCAAAGAGATTCAAATACAATGATTACTTCTGTCCTACAAATAGAACTGGTTGACAGCATCAAATATGGCTTTACTGAGAACATGTCCTACCATAAAGGGTCAATAGAATACAAGATTTTTCAAAAAGACAAAATGTATACCTCCATGATTTGCGTATGACTATGAAATTTCATAATTTTGCACACGCTAACAATTTTATAATTATGAAGAAACTGCTCTTGTTATTGTTTTCTGTCCTTCTTCTTTCTTCTTGTGAAAAAGAAGACGGATTAGCTGGAGCTACTGTATCCAGCTATAGAGATGGTGTGTTTTCCAAGAACCAGACAGAGGTTTACATAAACAGTACCCTCTGCTCATCTGTGACATCTGTTGCCGTGAAGTCGGTTCAGTCTAGCTCTGGTGCCATGGATTCGGAAGATGAGAATATAATCATGAATGCCAATCCGAAATATATGGCAGAAATCACCCTTGACGGATTTCCTGAAGCTGGGCAGAAAACCACACTGAACACGGAATCTGACCTTACATCCTTTTCCGGATCCGTGAATATTCTGGGTGTAGACTATTCCTATGAAGGTGTCTATACCGGTAATCCGCTGCAAAAGCATGAAGACCAGGGCATAATCATCCATTTTACCACGCGATGAGAAGGGGTTTCGCTCTTCTGGCTGTCCTGAGTCTTTCCTCTGCCATATCTCACGCGCAGAGTAAGGATACCCTACGTACTGAAATCCTGCTTCCGGATGTGGAAGTCAGGGGAGAGGGTGCACGCCGCAACCTGGAATCACTGGAGATGGGCCGTTTTTCCCTTTCCGGCCAGAAGATCAGTTCCCTTCCCGTACTGCTGGGAGAACCAGACCTTATCAAGGCACTGCAGATACTGCCGGGAGTCTCTCCGGGTGTAGAGGGCTTTACCGGCCTGTATGTGCATGGCGGCGATAACGACCAGAACCTCTATCTGCTCCAGGGTCTCCCGCTCTATAACGTGAGCCACCTAGGCGGTGTGTTCTCCTCATTCAATGTCTATACTGTCAGTAAGGTGGACTTCTACAAGTCCGCCTTTCCCTCAAAATACGGTGGCCGCATATCCTCCATCTCTGATGTGTCCTTGAAACAGCCAGATTTTGAGCACTACCATGGAAAGGCATCGATAGGATTATTGGGAGCTAACCTTTCGGCTACAGGGCCGGTAATCAAGAATAAACTAGCCTTCACCGCAGGTGTGCGCCGTTCCTGGATAGATGCCGTATCCGTACCCACTCTTGCCGTCATCAATGCGGCACAGAAGAAAAACGGGAAGAAGACCATAGGCAACTATAACTTCATGGATTTCAATGCCCGCCTGGACTGGAAAATCAGCGACAATCTCTCTGCATTTGCCATAGGCTATTACGGACATGACGGACTGAAGATGGGCTCCCGAGAATTTTCAAACTCCCAAGCCACAAGCCAGTTCTATGACGAGAAATACAACCGTCTCTCATGGGGGAACTGGGGAGCTCTCGGCCAGCTGAACTGGATGAAGGGAGTCGGAATGCTTAGTCTTTCTGCCTACCTTTCCAGCTATTCCTCCGATTACGCGCAGATGCATGACTTCCAGCAGGATATGGAAGATGAACAGAGCAAAGGATACAGCCACCAGCATACGGAGAACGGAATAACCGATGCCAATGTTAAGCTTAGCTACCTGCTTGAGCTGGGCAATGCATACACCCTTCATGCCGGCATACAGGCTACAGGACATGACTATCTTCCCGAGCGTATTGTCAGTTCGGTGCTTTACGACGGAACCGCATCGGGAAACCGGAACGGCGGAAATCATCTCAAAGCCGGGGAATATGCATTTTTTGTGGACAATACCGTAAGCCCGCTTGCTTCTCTCAGTTTCAATCTGGGATTGCGTGGAGTGGCCTATCATGTGCAGGGCACCACTTTCAGGAGCCTTGAGCCACGACTCTCCCTGCGCCTCTTGCTTGGCCAGGATTACAGCCTGAAGGCCAGCTATACGCGCATGTCCCAGTTTGCCCAACAGATCTCCAGCAGCTACATCAATCTGCCCACTGATTTCCTTCAGCCAGTAACAGCCCGGTTCAGTCCCCTGAAATGTAGCCAGTATTCTGCCGGCTTCTATGGAAACCTGTCAAAACAGACTTACTTTTCTGTGGAAGGCTGGTATCGTGACCTGAAGAACCTTTTGGAATACAGGGAAGGTGTCTCACTGATGAGCATGGGCATTGACTGGGAGCAGAAGCTCACATCCGGCAACGGCTGGGCCTATGGTCTGGACATCAGTGCCACTACAGAATGGGACAGACTGTCGGGAACGGTGGGCTACGGACTTATGTGGAACGAGCGCAAGTTCCCGGAACTGAATTTCGGAAAAGCGTTCCCGTCCAAGTTTGACAACCGCCACAAGATCAACGTGAACATGAACTACAGGCTGAATGAGCGTATGGAGCTCAATGCAGGCTGGACCTACATGACAGGAAACCGCCTGACGCTTGCACTCTACAATTACGATGTCCCGGGGAAAGACTTCCCGGAAGCCCCTACGGTAGGTCCTCCGGGCTATGGAAACGAGAGTGACGGTATAGATTATCTCTATACCAAAAACAACATACGCATTCCCGCCTATCACAGGCTGGATGTGGGGCTGAGTATACACAAGATGCTGAAGAATGGGAATCATGGAACATGGAATATCAGTCTGTACAATGCCTATTGCCGCATGAATCCGATGACGGTAGTGAAGGATAACGAGAATGAGTACTGGCTTCTGGGAGACAGGACGGAATGGCACCGTGCCTTCAAGTCCTTCAGCTTGCTTCCACTCATCCCGTCTGTCTCATACATCTATTCATTCTAGCCTATGAAAAGCCTAAAGAAATATCTGTCCTGTATATCCGTCCTTCTGCTTGTGTCCTGCCATTCAGAACTTGATCTGGAAGATTACAAGAAAGAGAACGGAAAAGACCTTCTAACCCTGAATTCCCTTGTACGTGATGGTTCCAGGGTACAGGTAAAGGCCACTTCCACATACTTCTTCTCTGACATACATAATGAGCCGGACTATGTGGATAATCTGGATATAGTTCTGGATATCAACGGAGAAAAAACGGAAAAGCTGACCTATGACAGTTCCACCCATCTGTACGCATCCACATTCATTCCGGAACAGGGTGATCGGGTAAGCCTGTCTACTGTCTATAAAGGTCAGCAGGTAACAAGTACAGACGTCATTCCACGCAGTGTGGGTATAGAGCATGTGGAAGTGGAAAGACAAGGCCCGCTGAACATTTATACCAACAATGATTATGTGGTGACATACAAAATAACTTTTACCGATCCACTTGAGGAGGAGAACTATTATTTCTTCCAGTATGATCGTGTTGTTCCCGGATATGACACCTCTATCGGTGTAAGAGACTTTACACATGAATTGGTATTCCAGAAACTTGCCGACAAGGTACGTTCTACACTTTCAGATTGGGAACCGTATTCCCCATACGGCCTGCCCTTCAGCGATGAAGGAATAGAAGGGAAGACACATACGCTTATTATACGTGAGATTCTGCAGAATAACAATAACGAACTGGCTCGGGAAACAAGAATGATGAGGAAATTGCAGCTCTACAGTATCTCCAAATCCTATTATGAATACCTGGTCAGCCTGCTGATTGTGAATTCTTCATCGGACAGTGGGCTGGCTGGCGGTCTGGTTGATCTGGGAATTGCAGAACCTGTCAAGATACACTGTAATATATCGGGAGGTTTGGGTATTCTTGGATGTTACAGTCAGGAGGAAGTCCAACTGGACGTCTTCTCTGTAGTGGGAAAGTTCTAGCATCTCTTTGCTGCATCTTCTCTCAATATGAAAGTTCTATTTTACTTTTGTTTCCTTTTCACGATATTCACATAATACTTACGAATGGTAAGTGTTACGTAAGAGTCATGGAAGTGTCATGGAAGAGTTACGTAAGTGTCAGATGGAACTGTCATTTAACCTTGTATTAAAAAATAGCCGCAGTTTTCCTACGGCTATTTATGGTTTAACAATGTGTGAATAATCTCTTAATACTGTGTGATTTCTTCGGGAGAAAGACCAAAGAAACTTGCTGTTTCTTCTAGTGTCCAGCCTTTTTCATTAATCAGCTTTCGAGCGGTTTCAAGTTTCTCTATTTGAGCTTTAGCTTCGGCTTCAGCACGTCCTTTAGCTTCTCCTTTCTTGAATCCATTTTCTTCGGCCAGGAACAGGCCACCGTCATAGGCTATGAAATTACGCAATTCATACTCGTACTGAACCTGTTCCTCCTTGGTCAGATTAAACTCGCGAGCTTTTTCCCTCAACTGGGCAAAGACTTGAAACTCTTCTGTAAAAGGCATTTTTTCCATGGTTCTGAAATTATTAATTACGTAAATCCATTTCTTCAGGATGGTGTCACACTCCGAGGGGTCTGTCAGTGAAGGCAATTCCAGGAAGAACATCCTCAGAATATCCGAGAATCTCTTGCCCTCGTTCAACTGGTCGCAGAGTACCACATCCCTGATTACACGGGATTCCTGTTCTAGCCTGAAGTTCGTGATGAATACTCCGTAAACAGGATCCAGCTTGTACTTCTTCCACTTCTTTTTCCGTTCCTCATCATCCTTGGCATCGGTGATCTCCTTGTCCTTCGTCCTCAGCTGGTCATCCAGCGTGCGGGCCATGTAGTAAAGCGCTCGCTCCTTGAAATACGGCTGGGAGTTGTACTGCATCTCTACGATGAAGATCTCTCCACGTTCCGTGGTGCATTTCAGGTCGAAGATCACTTTCTTGCCCAGGTTGTAGGCCGGAAGTGCTTCCGTGGGGTTATATACTATGTCCGCAATCTTATCCTCGCGGACGAGCAGTGCGTTGAGCAGATGCAACATGAAGACTTTCTGTCCGAAGACGTGTTTGAAAGCCGTATCTACTCTAAGGTCCAGAAGTCGCTCTCCATTCTGGTCGCCCATGTTCTGGGCAGTGGTAAATACTGATTGATGGTTCTGCACCTGTGCAGACTTGCCATCGGTATCTTTTTCAAATACCATAATACTTCCACTTGCAAAGTAAGAGAATTTCAGGGAACTTTCCAAATTTTGTCGGGAAAAAAGAAAAATCAGTACACATCACCGTATCTGTTGCCGTTTATTTACGTATCAGTTGCCGTTCATTTACGTATCGTTTGCCGTTCATTCTCCGTTCATCCTCCGTTGTTCCTTCGTTCTACCTTCGTTGATCCTCTAGTTTTTTTGCGGAAACCGATAGGAGATGTATCGAACTAGCAACGAAGGAACAGCAAGTGTATAACCTTGATATATAGAGGAATAATAGGACTTTTATACTAAGTACCCTTTCTCTTGTTTCGCCTTTCTTAAATCCATTTCCTTTGAAGGATGGGGGATAATTATTTGGCTGTCTTTGTAAATCTTCTTAACTTTGTACATCTTTTTTGATCTAAATGTAATTATTGTATGAAAAGAATTAGCTTATTGGCTTGTGCTGCGATGCTGAGTTTAGGCGCTAGTGCACAGGTAAAATTGACAGCCAACAATGTTGACGAAGTTCTCAAGGCCATGACCTTGGAAGAAAAGGCACAGTTGCTGGTAGGAAAAGAAGGCGGTGGCTTAGCTGCATTGTTAGGTGGTGACAGTATGATTGGAAGTCAGGCGGACAAGGTTCCAGGTGCTGCGGGTATGACTCGTAATATTGACCGATTGGGTATTCCTGCTACCGTTTTGACCGATGGCCCTGCTGGTGTTCGAATCAACCCAACCCGTCCAGGAACTACCGACACATTCTATTGCACCGGTTTCCCTGTAGGTACAGTATTGGCTTGTACCTGGAATCAGGAACTGGTAGAAGAAGTAGGTCATTCTATTGGTAATGAGGTGTTGGAGTATGGTTGCGATGTACTCTTGGCACCAGGTATGAACATTCACCGTTCTCCACTTTGTGGCCGTAACTTTGAGTATTACTCAGAAGATCCACTGGTAGCAGGTAAGACTGCAGCTGCCTATGTTCGTGGTATCCAGAGCCAGGGTGTAGGTACTTCCATCAAGCACTTTGCTGTAAATTCTCAGGAAACCAACCGTACCTTTGTAGATGAGGTGGTTTCTCAGCGTGCTCTCCGTGAGATTTATCTGAAAGGTTTTGAGATTGCCGTAAAGGAATCTAACCCTTGGACTGTGATGTCTTCTTACAACCAGGTGAACGGTGAGTTCTCTCAGCAGAGCAAGGGCTTGCTCACTACCATCCTGCGCGATGAGTGGGGCTTCAAGGGTATTGTCATGACCGACTGGGGCGAGAAGGAAGGTACCGTAAAGGCTGTTCTGGCAGGTAACGACCTGATGGAGCCAGGTAGCCAGACCGAAGTTAACCGTATTGTAGAGGGTGTGAAGAACGGCACCATCCCTATGGCCGATGTAGACCGTAACGTAAAGCGCATGTTGGAGTACATCGTAAAGACTCCTGCTTTCCGCAACTACAAGTACACTAACAAGCCTGACTTGAAGGCTCATGCTGCTGTTACCCGTCAGGCTGCTACCGAGGGTATGGTATTGCTGAAGAACGAGGCTGAGACTCTTCCTTTGAAGAACGTGAAGAAGGTGGCTGTATTTGGCTTGACTTCATACGATTTCATTGCTGGTGGTACAGGTTCTGGTGATGTAAACAAGGCATATACCGTTTCTATGATGGAAGGTCTGAACAATGCAGGTCTGGAAGTAGATAAGAACTTGGCAGATATTTACACTTCTTACATGAAATTCCAGCATGCTCGTGCCGGCGTAACTGCACCTGCTGGTTTCCCTGATATGTTCAAGGCTTATCTGTACTCACAGCCACAGTATAAGGCAGAGCCAGAAATGGAGAAAGCTGCATTGGTGAACTTGGCTGCTGCAAATGATATGGCATTCATTACCATTGGTCGTCAGGCAGGTGAAGGTAAGGACCGTCCATACGACAATGACTTCAATCTGTCCGATGCAGAGCGCAACTTGATTTCCAGTGTCTGCGACGAGTTCCATAAGGTGGGCAAGAAGGTAGTTGTCATCCTGAATATGGGTAATGTCATGGAAACAGCATCATGGAAAGGTATGCCAGATGCTATCCTGTTGGCTTGGCAGCCAGGTCAGGAGGGCGGTAACTCTGTAGCCGATGTATTGACCGGTAAGGCAAATCCTTCTGGTAAGCTCACCATGACTTGGCCTATCAGCTTGATTGATGTTCCTTCTACCGTGAACTTCCCTGGCGCTGAGAGTCCTGCAGGTGGCATGATGGATTTCTTTGGTGGAAATCAGCCTAAGGAATTCACTGACTTCACCCGTCATAAGGAAGGCATCAACGTGGGTTACCGTTATTTCAACACCGTAGGCAAGGAGGTTTCTTACCCATTCGGTTTCGGTATGAGCTATACTACATTCTCTTACAGCAAGCCTGTAATTAAGGCTACTAAAGATGGTTTCACTGCTCAGATTACTGTAACAAATACCGGTAAGGTGGCAGGTAAGGAAGCTGTTCAGCTGTATGTGTCTGCTCCGGCAGGTGGCTTGGATAAGCCAGCACAGGAGTTGAAGTCATACGCTAAGACCAAGGAATTGAAGCCAGGTGAGAGCCAGACTTTGACCATGAACGTTACTGCTTATGAGTTGGCATCTTTCAATGAGGCTGCTTCTCAGTGGGAGGCTGCAGCAGGTAACTACACCGTGAAGTTCGGTGCCAGTGTAGAGGATATCCGTGCTACAGCTCCATTTAAGTTGGCTTCAACCTTCACTCAGAAGGTAAACGACGTAATGAAGCCAAATATGGATCTCAAATAATTGTATAGTTTTATAAGTTAAATCCCTGTTTCCGGAATTTTTTCTTGGAAGCAGGGATTTTTTTATGGGAAAGTGTAAAGTCTCTTTACAGGATGTGTAAGGAAACTTTACACTTTTTTCGTGTCCTGAAATTTCTATCTTATTGATAACCAGCTCTATGATTAGTTTGGCACGCCCTGTGTCCTGTAAATGGCGTAAAGTGAAAAAAAAGATGAAAAGAATGTATAGAAAAAACTCTCTTTTGGTTCTTGCGCTTGTGGCGTTTCCGTTTACGACTGCTGCAGCGCAAGAACTTCAAACAGGCGAGGTTCTGACATTGCACCAGTGCATGGAGTATGCCGTGAGCCATTCTACCAAGATGCGCTTGCAGGAGGCCGACCGCCACGATGAGCAGTGGCTCAGGCGGCAGGCGGTGATGCGTGTGTTTACCCCTAGTGTAGATGTCCAGACTTACGCCTATAACCAGTATGGCCGAAACCTGGATCCTGAGACCAACACCTATAACACGGTGACTACGTTCCATAACGGATACAGTGCCAGTGCGGGCATTACGCTCTTCGATGGTTTCCAGTCCATCAATAACATGAAGATGGCGGCTACAGCAGTCAAGATGGGGGTGAGCCGGGAGCAGCAGACGCGAGATGAAATCTGTCTGGCTACGATGGAGGCCTATTGCAATGTACTCTATTATTCGGAGTTGGAAGCCGTATTGGAAGGACAGGTCTCTACGGCAAAGAGCAGTCGTGACAGAGCTGTACGTCAGGAAGAAGTAGGACAGAAAGGTCATGCCGATGTCATCCAGATGGAAGCAGAACTGGCGCAAAAGGAATATCAGCTTGTCACTGCCCGAAACCAGAAGACCAATGCCTTGATTACCCTGAAGGATGTGATGTTTTGGCCAGCAGGAGATGTCCTGGAGATTGAGACTGCCCTTCCAGCCCCTCAGCTTGCTCCTGTTCAGTCGGCAGAGCTGTCGGTGTTTGCCATGCAATCTCTTCCAGCAGCAGAAATCGCTGCCATGAACAGGAAGAAAGCAGCTCTGGATCTGAAATCAGCACGCGGAGCATACGCCCCTACCATAGGTTTGTATGCCGGATGGTCCACCACGTATTACACGTATCCGGGAAAGACCGATTATAAGACTGTGTCCTTCAAGGATCAGTTCAAGAACAATGCCGGTGAGTATATCCAGTTGTCGCTCAGAATTCCAATCTTCGATCAGTTCAGCCGTCGTACTACCCTGAATCTGAAGAAGAGTGCGGTTTTCCGTGCTCAGGTGGAATATGACCAGAAGATGCGTGACATAGAGAACGAGGTGGTGCGTGCCGTGAGCGACCGCGATGGGGCACAGGCAGCATATAGTCAGGCAGATCGTATGGCAGAGGTTCAGGAAGAAGCCTATCGCCTCAGTACCAAGCAATATGAAGTGGGACTGATCTCTGCCATAGAATTTCATACTGCCTCACAGGCCTATCTCAATGCCAAGGCAGAGCGTATGAATGCGTTGCTTCAGCTTCAGATCAAGGATGCAGTGGTGCGCTACTATCAGGGGGAACCATACATTAATCAGTAAATAAATATATTATGGATAAGATATTAGAAAAGAAAACGGGATGGAGAACCGCATTCACCAAGAAAGCCCTGCCTTGGTGGTTGGGTGCAGGATTAGCTGTACTGATTCTCTTTTTGCTTCTCAAACCGGCTCACAGTACCCTTCGTGTGAACGGAGATACAGTGACAGTGAGCGAGGTTAAATCGGGCGAATTCAATGATTACATCCGTTTGAGTGGAACGGTTCAGCCGTTGGTAACCATTCAGATTAGTCCTATAGAAGGTGGAATAGTAGATGAAATTCTCATAGAAGAAGGCTCTATGGTAAAGAAAGGCGATGAGATTTTACGCCTGACGAATGACAATCTGGACCTGCAGATCCTGAATTCCGAGGCAGAGCTGGCTGAAAAGGAGAACATTCTGCGCAACACGCAGATTCAGATGGAACAGGATCGGTTGAACGTGCGCCAGTCGAAAGCAGAATACCTGCTGAACGTAAAGCGCTTGAAACGTACCTATGAGCAGCAGAAAACGCTATATAATGAGAAACTGATAGCCCGTGAGGAATACCTGAAAGCCAAGGAAGATTATGATCTGGCCATGGACAAGCTGCAGATTATTCAGGACAAAGAGGTGCAGGACAGCCTGTTCCGCAGCACACAGGTGGAACGCATGCGGGAAAGCCTGGAGAACATGCAGCTGAACATGATGATGATTCGAAAGCGCAAGGATAACCTCACTATCAAGGCTCCTATCGATGGCCAGTTGGGTATTCTGGATGCTGTTTTAGGTGAAAACATCGGTTCCGGCACCAAGATTGGCCAGATCAGTGACATGAGTTCTTATAAGATAGAGGCCCAGATAGACGAGCATTACATTGACCGTGTCATTCCGGGCTTGAAGGCCACTTTTGAACGTCAGGAATCTACCTTTGGCGCATCTTTACGCAAGGTCTATCCAGAGGTTCGTGAAGGAAAGTTCAAGGCCGACTTCAAGTTTGAGGGAGAAACACCAGAGAATATTCGAAATGGTCAGACATATTACCTAAATTTGCAGTTGGGTTCACCAGAGGCTGCCATCCTCATTCCTCGCGGTTCCTTCTTCCAGAAAACCGGTGGCAAATGGATTTATGTAGTCGGTTCAGACGGAAAGGAAGCCGTGAAGCGTGAGATACGCATCGGTCGTCAGAATCCACAGTATTATGAGGTGCTGGAAGGTCTTGAACCTGGAGAGAAAGTCATCACTTCCGGTTATGACAACTACGGAGAGAATGACGTACTCATTTTAAAGTAATAAATTGAGGAACAATGAAACTAATTACTAAGACAAAAGCATCGCCCATCTTGAACATCCTGGGCATGACCATTGCCTTTGCAGCATTCTATGTGATTATGTCGCAGGTGATGTATGACGTTACGTATAACCACAGCATCAAGGATGCGGATAAGAAGTACATGATCTGCACGTGGTTTAGTGGTGACGGATGGTTTTCACGCTCTCCGGTACAGGCAAGTAGCAAGACGGCAGAAGCTGTACCTGGTGCAAAAGCTGGATTCTTTAATCTTCAAGAAAACGGCAATAAGGTCTATGGTGGCAAGGAGGGTACAGACCTGTATCACTTCAGCTATCATTGGTTCACGCATCATGCTGCTGACGTGTTAGGCATGGAGTTCACAGTTGGCAACTATCCAGAGGTAGATGGTGATGTGGCAATCTCAGATAAGGTAGCGGAAACTATGTCTGTAGCTCCTGGAGATATAATCTATGTATTCGATTCCTTCGAGCATAAGAAAACTTCGCATACTGTCACTGGCATCTTCAAATCTTATCCTGTTAACTCCGATCTTGCCGAGTGTGAAGTACTGGTAAACAAGGAGGAGGTGATTCTTTCTGAAATCGATAATAACTTCAATTTTAATGGTGTTGTATCGCTGGAAAATGCAGATGATGCAGAAAAGTTTCTGGACATCCTCAGCAAGAATATCTATGAATCCCTAAAGAGTCGAGTTGAAGAATATAATAAGCAGTTTGGCACTAACTATGGAGAGGACTTTATCCAGCAGCACATGGTAAAATTCAAATTGGTACCATTGTCGGACTTGCATTTCTCGGATGTGCGGGATGATGTTAAGATGCGAGCTTCTCGTTCCACCGTTTACGAGATGATAGGCATTGCGCTTCTGATTATCCTCATTGCCTTCATCAATTTTGTCAACTTCTTTGTTGCATTGGTTCCTGAAAAGATGCGTTCGGTGAATATCCGTAAGGTGTTTGGAGCATCACGCGCTTCGCTCATCTGGGAGTTTGTCAAAGAGGCGCTCGTCTATGTGGGTGTAGCCATTGTGCTTGCGTGCATCCTGATATTGGCAATCTCCAAGAGCTCTATCAATGAATTCACGGATGGCAGCATAGGGTTTGACCAGAATCTGCTAACTTTCGGCATTCTGATACTTGTTTCAATCGTATTTGCTATTCTGTCTGCACTCTTCCCAGCGCTGTATGTCACTCGTATCAATGCAGCCATGGGCGTGAAGAGCGGTTTCTCCCGCAGTCGTGCCGGTTTGGTATTGAGAAAGACATTAATCACCCTACAGTTGGCAGCAGCCGTGGCTATGATGATTATCTCTGCTGTCTTCTACATGCAGTATCGCCACATGACCACTCAGCAGTTGGGTTTCGATAAAGAAAATCTCTATGTAGCTGGTATTCCGTTTTATAAGCCGGAAATCAAGTCAAAGGTTGAGGGTATAACAGGTGTGAAAGCGGTTACTGCATCCAGCAATCAGGTTACAGGCAATGCCGGTATGACCCATGCCGTTGCAAAGGACGATATTTCACTTATGCTTAAGGTGCGCAAGGTGTTGCCAAACTATCTGGATGTAGTGGGTATTCCGCTCATTGCCGGTGAAGGTTTTACAGATAGTAATGTAGGATCTCTGATTGTTGAAGATGCCATGAAGGATTTTGGTGACGAGCAGAAAATACAAGAGCTTATCTCGACTGCCAATGATTACAAACTGGCAGGATTCTGCACTAATACCAACAGTAAACCTGCTACAGATAAGGCAGAGAACGGCATAGAGGCATACACCAATGTGGGTAATGACTATCAATATCTGTGGTATCTTATCGTCCGCTCTGAGCCGAATGTAGATCCAAAGTCGTTTATCGCTCAGCTGAAGCAGACCATTGTGGAGGAATATCAGCTAGATGAAGAAATGAACGCCTGGCCAGTAGACACAGAGATGGAGGAGCGTTATGCACGCTTCATGCGCCAGTCGCAGATCTTCGGACTTTTCTCCCTGGTAGCCATCATCATTGCCCTGATGGGAGTGTTCGGCATTGTGCTCTTTGAGACTGAACATCGCAAACATGAAACAGCTGTACGCAAGGTGCTTGGAGCAGATGGTAACGATATTGTAGGCCTTTTCTGCAAGCAGTATGTGTTGACGGTTGTCGTTGCTTGTGTCATTGCCACACCTATAACTATGATGGTCACTCGCCAGTGGCTGGAGCAGTTTACCACTCAGGTGGAGGTTTCACCTTGGCTCTATATAGCCGCCTTTGTAGTTGTGGCAGTTCTTACGTTAGGCATCATCATCGTGAGGACCATTTCTGCAGCAAAGGAGAATCCGGTAAATAATTTAAAGTCAGAATAAGAACAAATACAATATGAAAAGTTATTTCACATTCCTTTCGAGGAACAAACTCTATACCATCATTCAGCTCTTTGGCCTTTCGGTGACATTGGGCGTAGTGATCCTGCTGGCTTCATATGCCCGCACGGAGTTCAGCGTGTCGGCCAAGAAAGTGACCGATGAACCTGTCTATGCATTAGGTTCAAGTGATTATATCGGTATGACTTTAGGCACCCCGAAAGCCTTCTTCCCATCGGTACCAGAAATTAAGGATTGGACAGCAATCTCAAGCAAATTCAACGGTTATGCCAATGTGGGTGATGATTTCTATCAGGTCAATTTATTTGCGGTATCGCCTAATTTCTTCCAGTTTTTTGACTATAAGCTGGAAGGATGTACAAGAGAGGAAGTACTTACCGATGACGAACAGATGATTTTGTCGGAATCTTTTGCCAGAAAGGTTTTCGGTACAGAGAATCCTGTGGGAAAGACCATCCGTTTAGAGAATAAGGACTTTCATGTTGTTGGAATCATGGAGGATTTCGGCAATAAGGATGTGTTCCATCCTGCAGACATGTTTGTAAGCGTGAAATATCTGGACGGCAAGGTTCAGGAAATGGATAATTTCGGTGCTTTCATTCCGCTCGTTCATCTTACCGAAGGCTCTTCTCCAGAAACAGTGGCCGATAAGCTTCTGGATAAATACAAGGCATACTGGGATTATTATGGCGATAAAGATGATGAGACAACGTTCCTTAAAGGTTCTGAGTTATATGATCTGGATGACATTTATCTTGGTCAAACGGCTTCCGACACATTCCGCTCAGGAGATGCAGACTTGGTAGAGATTCTGTTGATTGTAGCCCTTATTCTGCTGGTTTCGGCAACCTTCAACTACATCAACCTGACGCTGGCACAAGCAGGAAAACGTGCCAAGGAGATGGCTACACGCCGTTTGTTGGGAGAATCCTCGACAAGGGTAACTTTGCGCTATATCCGTGAATCTTTCTTCATGACAGCATGTTGCTTCCTATTGGGATGTTTGATTGCTTATCTGGCACTTCCTTTGTTCAATGACGTTCTTCATGCCGACATTTCTTTCTCGCCTGATGCTGTAAGCTTTGTATTTGCAATCCTTGCTTTGGTAGTGGTTTCTGTCATTTGTGGTTTAGTGCCAGCCCTGTTGGCAGCACGATTCAATATGCTCGATGTACTCAAGGGTTCTTTCCGTTACCAGAACAAACTGGTTCTGTCGCGCATTTTCATCGGATTGCAATGCATCATCAGTACCATACTCTTGGCGGTTTCAATTACGACCTATATACAGACAGATTATCTGGTCAATATGCCAACTGGCTATAACACCAAGGATCTGATGCAGGTGCTAACTGCCCGGATCAGTTATGATTCGGAAAAGCGAGATATTGTAAGGAAACGTTTGGAAGCTCTTCCTGAGGTGGAGAAGATAGGAGTTTTAGGAAATAGCAGTCCTATAAACTGTGGTTATAATGGCGTACATAATGAAGGTGAACAGACCAATTCTTCTTCCTTGTGGCTTTCCCGAATGGATTCTGTTGCGTTCCAACTGTTTGGCTTCAAGATAAAGGAAAAGTTCTCCGATCCTCTTCCTGGTCAGGTATGGCTTACTAGCAGTGGAAAGGAATACTACCAGTTGTCACAAGATCATCCGGGAGTTGGAGGAAGCTCA
Source organism: Bacteroidaceae bacterium (assembly GCA_024401095.1). GTDB lineage: Bacteria > Bacteroidota > Bacteroidia > Bacteroidales > Bacteroidaceae > Minthousia. The sequence continues at coordinate 4,414 of JAKSLR010000044.1, read as the reverse complement.
GAGAAACCAGATTATGTATCGTGCGGTATTCTGGAAGATTTCCGCATGGGAACAGCCATACGCCAACCGGAAGAGAACAGCTATAATGCTATACAATACATTGAACCCGATGCTCCTTGGAGTAGTTACCTGCTTGTAAAGACTCATGGAGATCATGATGTTATCTTAAACAAGGTACGAGCTATCTGTTCGCAGGCAGCAAAAGAAATCACAGGTGTACCTATGGATCTGAAAATTGAGTATCTGGACGATGTGCTGTACGATGGTCTCAGAAAGAAACTGGATTTCATGAAACTGATTATAGGCTTCATGTTGGTTTCGCTCTTAATCTCGGGTATGGGATTGTTCGGCATGTCGGTTTACTACAGTGATCAGCAGCGAAAGTCGATTGCCTTGCATCGCATCATGGGTTCTGATATTTCTCAAGCGGTAGTTAACTTGTCTCGTCCGTTCCTGATCACATCGGCAGTTGCTATAGTGATTGCCATCCCAATAAGCATCAAGCTGATGGAATACTATCTTGATGGCTTCTGCTACAGGATAGATTTCCCTTGGTGGATCTTGGGAGTCACAGCCCTACTTGTGGTATTTATTACTATGATCTGTGTGTTGAGTCAGATCATTCATAGAGCAATGGCGAATCCTGTTGAGGCTATAAAAGCAGAATAATTATCTAAAACATGTAAACAATTAAAAAAATATAGAATTATGATTAACGTATCAAACCTTAGCAAAATCTTCCGCACAGAAGAAATTGAGACTACTGCACTCAACGGTGTATCATTCGAAATCAAGGATGGTGAGTTTGTAGCCATCATGGGTCCTTCGGGATGTGGCAAATCTACCCTCCTGAACATTCTGGGTCTGCTGGATAATCCTACCGAGGGAAGCTATCTCTTCGGTGACACAGAAGTAGCTAAACTCAAAGAGAAGGAGCGCACCAAGTTCCGCAAGGGAAACATAGGTTTCATTTTCCAGAGTTTCAACCTGATTGATGAGCTGAACGTATATGACAACATAGAACTGCCATTGCGCTACCTGAACATCTCTGCATCTGAGCGCAAGCAGAAGGTGACCGAGATGATGAAGCGCATGAACATCAGCCACAGAGCCAAGCACTTCCCACAGCAGCTCTCTGGTGGTCAGCAGCAGCGTGTAGCCATTGCCCGTGCCTGTGTGGCTAACCCTAAGCTGATCTTGGCCGATGAGCCTACCGGTAATCTGGATTCCAAGAACGGCAAGGAGGTGATGACTCTCCTGCAGGAACTGAACCGTGAGGGTGCCACCATCGTAATGGTAACTCACTCCCAGAAAGATGCTTCCATGGCACAGCGCACCATCGACTTGTTTGATGGTAAGATTGTGAGCGATGTTAAGAATGAACTGTAATGAAATACCTCTTTCATAATTTTATCAATACCCTCCGCCACTACAAGGCCAGCAGCCTGCTAAACATCATCGGCATGGCTGTAGCCTTTGCGGCATTCTACGTGATACTGACGCAGGTAAGGTGGGGAATGACTTACAATCAGGGATTGCCTGATGGGGAGCGAGTTTTTGTGATGACTCGACCTAATCCCAGTAAAGATGGAGACCGCAATCTGTATTTCGCCAGGCCTATGGCTGAAGAACTCTGTACGTCAATATCTGGTGTAGAGGCCTTCGGAACGATTACTTTCGCCACAGAGGTAGATGAATCCATGTTTTACCTTAAGGAGGGCGATCATGTGCGCAAGTTTTCTGCCATCGAGCAGAGAGCTACCAAAAGCGTACTAGATGTCTTTGGTTTTGAGGCTGAATCGGGATCGTTCGATGAGATGTCGCGTGCAGGAGCCGTTGCCATATCGAGTCAGTTTGCAAAGAGTCATGACCTCAAGGTGGGTGATTACCTCTCGTTCAATCCTACAGGCGAACCGCTTCATTGCAATATTGTGGCTATCTGGAAGGATAAGTTCCCCGAGAACAGTTCCCCAGGTAGCATAGACCTCATCCATAGCTATGGCGAGCAATTCATCAACGACTGGAATGAGAGCAGCTTCCCATATTTCGTCAAACTGAATAGTGCAGACGGAAAGGAGGCCTTTGAACAGGCGGCAAATGACCTGATGAGGCAGTTGCTCAAGGATAGCTATAGCGATATGTCTGCAGAAGAGATAGAGGAGAATATGGCAAAGAGGTTGAATATCACTTTGATTCCTGTTGAGGAACTCTATTATAGTGAAGCCATCAATGCCAAGCGTCCTGTGTGCCGTTCGGGAGACAAGACCACGGATGAGGCGCTTCTCGTAGTGGCTATATTCATCATGCTCATTGCATTGATCAATTTTGTGAACTTCTTCTTCGCGCTCGTTCCTGCAAGGGTCAAGAGCGTCAATACGTATAAGGTATTCGGCACGACCAGAGCACAACTTATCCGGAACTTTATCCTCGAATCGGTGGGGATGGTCGTGCTTGCATTGATGCTTGGTGCTGCCCTTGTGCTGGCATTCGGCAAGACATCGGCTACTGAAATCCTTGCTGCACCAATCGATCCTGCTTCATGCACTCCGATACTCGTCCTGACTATTGTTGTGGCAATAACTGGAGCAGCATTGAGTAGCATGTATCCTGCCGTCTATATCACATCGTTCCAACCTGCATTGGTACTGAAGGGTTCTTTCGGGACATCGAGGTCGGGTCGTACATTACGTAATCTGCTGATTGGAGTTCAGTTCTCTATCTCACTTGCGCTCATCATCTGTGCTGCTTTTGTGAAACTGCAGCATAGTTACATGATGCAGTTCGACATGGGATTCGACAAGGAGCAGCTCATCTCGGGCGTTATCCCGGGCGATGTGGCTTGGTGGAACAGCAAGAACTCGGCATTTGAGGATAAGCTTCGCAGCAATCCCGATATTGTTGACTTGACTTGGGCTGATGGTCAGCTCGTCAATCAGTCGCGTATGGGTTGGGGTGACACGTATAAAGACCAGCAAATCAACTTCGACGTCTATCCTGTGGCATATAACTTCCTGGATGTTATGGGAATCGAGATTGTTGAAGGACGCACCTTCATGAAGACGGACGAGCAGTCGGAAACGGGTACCCTGATCTTCAATGAGGAGGCCCGCGATATGTATGACATCACGCTCGATGTCAAGGGTAGAGATCATAAGGGAGACCCATCGGACGTTGTGGGAATATGCAAGAGCTTCCATTTCCGTCCGCTACAGTATGGAAGTGATGCGTTTGCCTTCTACATGTACGGAAAGGATCACTCGTGGAGACCTCAGGGACTTATGCACATCTATTTAAAGATGGCCGCAGGTGCAGACCCTCGCAAGGTGATGGATTATGTCAAGGAAACAGCCCTTGAACTTGCACCTGACGTAGATTCCGACCAGATTGCCTTGCACCTCTTTGACGAGGAACTTGCCCGCAAATACAAGGCTGAAGACAAGCTCAGCAAACAGGTGACTGCCTTCACGCTGGTGGCTATCATCCTTGCCCTTATGGGTGTGTTCGGATTGGTACTCTTCGAGACCCAGCATCGCCGGAAAGAGATTGCCGTGAGACGTGTGTTGGGAGCTGAGGTGAATGACGTGTTAAAGATGCTTTGCCAAAAGTATGCACTGATTGTAGGCATTTGCTTCCTGATAGCAGCTCCGTTCAGTTATGTGATAACGGACAGGTATTTCAGCAGTTTTGCCTATCACACTACCATTAGCTGGTGGGTGTTTATTTTGGCTTTGGCTGTAGTATTAGCTGTAACCCTTTCCATTGTCATTGTCCGCAGTTGGCGTGCAGCAACGAGTAATCCGGTGGAAGCTATCAAGACAGAGTAAGGTGAAAAACGACTTTTTGGTGCAAATAATGAATGGAATGTTGTTTTATTAAGGTAACTTTTTATATATTTGCACCAAAATGATGTCTAACAGGTATCATATAGATACCATAACAAGTATATTCTATGGCACAGCAGGCAATGACAGTAAGATTAGATTCTCAAATGAAAGCTCAGTTTGATGCTCTTTGCGAACAGTTTGGTATGAGTGCAAATACAGCTATCAATCTATTTGTAAATAAGGTTGTGCGCAGTAAAAGTATTCCGTTCTCTATCAGTGTGACTGAAGATAAAGAAACTGTACGAATGAATGCGATAAAGGCAATGGAATCTATGCAGAAGAGTGCACAAGAAGCAGGTGTTTCTGAAATGACTCTTGATGAAATCAATGAAGAAATCCGTCTAGCAAGAGAGGAGCGTAAAAAACGACTTGGAATATGATATATGCTGATGTTGATAACTTTATTTCTTTTATCCGTCAAGTGGGCAGAGATACAGAAAGGACTCCTTTTCTAGAATCCATGCCCGATGAGTCTGACCGTGTTTTCTATGAAATCACGCTTTCTGTAGATGACTCTTTCTTGGTGACAG
>JAKSLR010000043.1 GCA_024401095.1 Bacteroidaceae bacterium | reverse complement strand
ACAAGGAAACTGCAACTAAGGAATGGGTTGTAGTTGATGCTACCGATCAGGTTTTAGGCCGTCTCGGTACTAAGGTTGCGAAATTGCTGCGCGGTAAGTATAAGCCAAACTTTACCCCTAACGCAGACTGTGGTGACAATGTCATCATCATCAACGCTGACAAGATTCAGCTGACTGGCAAGAAAATGACTGACCGCGTTTACATTACCTTCTCTGGTTATCCTGGTGGTCAGAAGGAGTTGACTCCTGCAAGCATCCTGGCTAAGCCAAACGGTGCTGAGAAATTGTTGAAGAGAGTAGTAAAGGGTATGTTGCCAAAGAACAAGCTGGGTGCACGTCAGCTGAACAATCTGTATGTATATGCAGGTGCTGAGCACAAGCAGGAGGCACAGAATCCTAAGTCAATCGATATTAACCTGTATAAGTAATAGATATGGAGACTATTAATGCATTAGGTAGACGTAAGAGCGCTGTTGCTCGCGTTTTCGTTACTGAGGGTACTGGTAAGATTACCATCAATAAGCGTGACCTGACAGAATATTTCCCATCATCTATTCTGCAGTATGTTGTTAAGCAGCCACTGAACCTGTTGAACGTGGCTGAGAAGTATGATATCAAGGTTAACCTGATGGGCGGTGGTTACACTGGCCAGTCTCAGGCTTTGCGTCTTGCTATCGCACGTGCATTGGTTAAGATCAATGCTGACGACAAGAAGGCACTTCGTGCTGAAGGCTTCATGACTCGCGATTCTCGTGAGGTTGAGCGTAAGAAGCCAGGTCAGCCAAAGGCACGCCGCAGATTCCAGTTCAGTAAGCGTTAATTCTTGGATTGCGCCTAGAAACTGCGGAATTTGTTTAGTATCTAAACTTCTGGGACTTCGCAGCGGTTGCGGGCTACCTGGAAGCTGGATTCAAAAAATCAAAAAAGAAAGTAAACGAATTAAAAAATTAAGATTATGTCAAGAACAAACTTTGATACATTATTGGAGGCAGGCTGCCACTTCGGTCACTTGAAGAGAAAGTGGAACCCAGCAATGGCTCCTTATATTTTCATGGAGCGCAATGGTATTCATATCCTTGACCTCCACAAGACTGTTGCTAAGATCGACGAGGCTGCTGAGGCTATGAAGCAGATCGCTAAGTCTGGCAAGAAGATTCTTTTTGTTGCTACTAAAAAACAGGCTAAGGATGTTGTAGCTGAGAAGGCTGCAGCTATCAATATGCCTTACGTTATCGAGCGTTGGCCAGGTGGTATGTTGACCAACTTCCCAACTATCCGTAAGGCTGTAAAGAAAATGGCTACTATCGACAAGTTGACTCAGGATGGTACTTATTCTAACTTGTCAAAGCGTGAGATTCTTCAGATTTCTCGTCAGCGTGCTAAGCTGGAGAAGAACTTGGGTTCAATTGCTGACCTGACTCGTCTTCCTTCTGCTTTGTTCGTAGTAGACGTAATGAAGGAGCACATTGCAGTTGCTGAGGCTAACCGTCTGGGTATTCCAGTATTCGGTATTGTTGATACCAACTCTGATCCTAACAATGTTGACTTCGTAATCCCAGCAAACGACGATGCAACAAAGTCTATCGAGGTTATCCTGGATGCTTGTATCGCTGCTATGGCAGAGGGTATTGAGGAGCGCAAGGCTGAGAAGGTAGATGTAGAGGCTGCTGGTGAGGCTGCTCCTGCTAAGAAGGCTCCACGTAAGGGTGCTTCTAAGGCTCGTGCTGAGAAGGCTGAGGCTGAGGATGCTGAGTAATTAACCTAATTAAAATTAAAAAGACAATGGCTGTTACATTAGCTGAAATTAATAAACTCCGCCAGATGACCCAGGCTGGTCTGATGGACTGTAAGAAGGCTCTTACTGAGGCTAACGGTGATATGGACGCTGCAATTGAGATCCTGCGTAAGAAGGGTCAGGCAGTTGCTGCTAAGCGTTCTGACCGTGAGGCTGCAGAGGGTTGTGTATTGGCAAAGGTTGACGGTAACTTCGCTGCAATGATTGCTTTGAAGTGTGAAACTGACTTCGTTGCTAAGAATGCTGACTTCGTTGCATTGGCAACTGCTATCATGGATGCTGCTGTTGCTAACAAGTGCCAGACTTTGGATGAGGTTAAGGCTCTTCCTATGGGTAACGGTACTGTAGCTGACGCTGTAACTGAGCGTTCTGGTGTAACTGGTGAGAAGATGGAGCTGGATGGCTACATGACAATCACTGGTGAGCAGGTTGTTGCTTACAACCACATGAACGGTAACTTCCTCTGCACATTGGTTGCATTGAACAAGACTGTTGATGAGCAGGTTGCTAAGAACATCGCAATGCAGGTTGCTGCTATGAATCCAGTTGCTTTGAACGAGGAGTCAGTTCCTCAGTCAGTTAAGGATTCTGAGTTGAAGACTGATATTGAGAAGGCAAAGCAGAACCAGATCAACAAGGCTGTTGAGGTTGCTTTGAAGAAGGCTGGTATCAACCCAGCACACGTTGACTCTGAGGATCACATGGAGTCTAACATGGGTAAGGGCTGGATCACTGCTGAGGATGTAGCTAAGGCTAAGGAAATCATCGCTACAGTTTCTGCAGAGGCTGCAGCAAACTTGAAGGAGCAGATGATTAACAACATCGCTAAGGGTATGTTGAACAAGTTCTTCAAGGAGAACTGTTTGATGAGCCAGGCTTATATCGATGACAGCAAGATCAACGTAACTGAGTACTTGAACTCAGTAGAGAAGGGTCTGACTGTAACTGATTACAAGCGCTTCACTCTGCGTGCAGAGTAATGACTGATTCGAATTAAAAATCATTCATAAGGGGTGTTTCCCGTAAGGGAAGCACCCTTTCTCTTTACAAAAGTGGAACTATGAAAATTCTAGCTGTAGGCATGAATTATGCCGCACATACCCGTGAACTTCATGGAGATGTGCAGAATGAAGAACCGGTCATCTTCATGAAGCCGGATTCTGCTGTCATTCAAAAAGGAAAACCATTCTTCTTACCTGATTATTCTCAACGGGTAGATTACGAGTGTGAACTTGTAGTCCGCATTAACCGATTGGGCAAACATATTTCACAGCGTTTCGCTTCACGTTATTATGATGCTGTGACAGTAGGCATTGACTTTACGGCTCGTGACATTCAGCAGCGGGCACGTGAAAAAGGTAATCCTTGGACCATCAGCAAGGGATTTGACGGTTCTGCTGCTTTGGGCGAATTTGTTCCTAAGGAACAGTTCAAGGACCTGCAGGATTTGCATTTCCACTTGGATCTGGATGGCAAGACTGTCCAGCAAGGCTATACGGGCGATATGCAGTTCAAGATTGATGAACTGATTTCCTATGTCAGCCAGTTCATGACTTTGAAAATTGGAGATTTGCTCTTCACGGGAACTCCGGTGGGTGTGGGACCTGTTTCTATCGGTCAGCGTCTGGAAGGTTATCTGGAGGATCAGAAGTTGTTGGATTTTTATGTACGTTAAGCTATGAAGATAAGAGTTGGTTTAGGTTACGATGTTCATCAGTTGGTAGAAAACCGTGAACTTTGGCTAGGCGGCATCAAGTTTGACCATGAGCTTGGTTTGAAAGGACATAGCGATGCTGACGTCCTGATTCATGCGATTTGCGATGCGCTCCTGGGAGCAGCCAACATGCGTGATATAGGTTATCATTTCCCAGATACCAAGGGCAATGAATTTGAGGGAATAGACAGTAAGATCTTGTTGAAAAAGACTGTACAGCTTATTGCTACAAAAGGTTATAGGGTAGGTAACATCGATGCTACAGTCTGTGCTGAGCGTCCGAAGATGAAGGCACGTATTCCTGAAATTCAGGCTTGTCTGGCCCGTGTAATGGGAATTGACCCCGAAGACGTGAGCATAAAGGCTACCACTACTGAAAAATTAGGCTTTACTGGTAGAGAAGAGGGCATTTCTGCCTATGCTACCTGCCTGATAGAGAAAGACTGACTTAGACAAAGAGGCTGGCGAGAAAGCCTGCGATGAGCAGTATGCCGAAAATCAGGATATTGCGTGCGCTTTCTCCCAGAATTTTGTTTAATTCACGTCCATAGTTTATCTTGACCATCTTCTTCCAGGTGGCATAATGTATCAAGAGGTAAAGCCAAGGGAGGACGGCAGCTACCCATTTCCCGGAAGGGATAAAGCCCAGGCAGAGTAGGGTTGCTAAAATGCCAATGCCCAGATAAAGGTATTTTCCCCATGTTTCCCCTAATCGGACGATTAGGGTTTTCTTTCCGCTCAGCTTATCTTGCACGCGATCTCGGAAGTTGTTAATCATCAACAGGTTGTCTGTTACTAATCCCACAGTAAATCCGGCAAGGATACATTCCCAGGTCATGGTTTTCAATTCCAGGTAATAGGGAATGCAGGTAGGGATAAACCCAAAGAAGACGATGACCAGTATGTCGCCTGCACCCAGGTAGGACAGACTTGTGGTATAGAGAAAGGCAAAAATCACGCAGAGGAGTCCTATGCCAATCATTTCCAGTCCTCCGTAGATAATGAGAGGTAATCCGATGCAGCAAGCCAGTACTGTTGCAACGGCTATACCCATGCGCATGGCTTTCGGTGTAATCCATCCTTCTGCACATGCTCTCTTAGGACCAAGGCGGTCTTCCCGGTCGGTTCCTTTTATGAAATCGTAATAATCATTGATGAAGTTTGCATCTATCTGCATGGCTAGCGCAAAGAGCAGGCACAAGATTGCGGGCACTCCATTTCCCAAGAATGTTCCGGATGCTTCCGAATGTAGTAAATGGCTGTCTGCCAGAGCTAAAGTCAAGCCGACAAGAACCGGTACCGCTGCTCCTGTGAGTGTCTTCGGGCGAGCTGCTAGAATCCACGCTTTGACAGAGTTAACCTGAATGTTGTCCATATCTTAATCTTCGCAGTAAATGTGTTCTTCCTTGATTTTTTCCCATACTGCAGCAGGAAGCATGTCCGATGCATCTTGATGAGCCTTTATGGCAGCACGCACATCGGTTGAACTGTAGTTGAACAGAGGCGCACTGATCTGTCTGACGTGTTCTGGGAATGTAATAGGGTCTGTATTGTATCCGGGACGTGGGTAAACCCACACGTCAACCATCTCCAGGATTTCCTTTGACTTATACCAATGCGGAAACTTTACCCAGTTGTCTCCGCCGATGATCAGGATGAACTGGGTGTCAGGAAATGCTTCTTTCAGCGCTTGCAGTGTGTGGTAGGTATAGGAAGGTTTAGGTAAGCTGAACTCAAAATCGCAGGCCACTAGTCTTGCATCATCGGCAATGGCTAGTTTGACCAGTTCCAGGCGTGTGTTGTCGTCCAGCAGTTCCATGTTCTGCTTGAACGGGTTCATGGGGCTGACCATAAACCAGAACTCATCCAGCTCCTCTTTGTCGCACAGTTCTTTGGCCAGTGCAAGATGCCCCTTGTGAATAGGGTTAAATGAACCTCCAAACAGTGCTACCCGTTTCATTTTCCCAGGAATTCCTTGATGAGTGCAAGTGCTTCGGCTTTAGCAGTTTCCAGGTCGTCGTTAACGACTACCTTGTCGAACTGTGGGGCAAAGGTCATTTCATATTCGGCCTTGTCCAGTCTGTTTTGGATAACCTCTGGTGCATCTGTGCCGCGACCTTCAAGTCTTCTGCGAAGCTCTTCTACAGAAGGTGGCATGATAAACAGTGACAAGGCTCTTTCGCCATAGAATTTCTTGATGTTGCAACCGCCCTTTACATCAACGTCGAAAACCACGTTCTGGCCTTCTTCCAGCTGATACTCTACCTGAGATTTGAGTGTTCCGTAGAACTTGTCGGTATAGACTTCTTCATATTCTACAAACTCATCGTTGGCTATGCGCTGGCGAAATTCTTCAGGGGTAAGGAAAAAGTATTCCACTCCATGCTTTTCCGTACCACGGGGTGCACGGCTGGTGGCAGAGATGGAGAAATGCATCTGCAATCCCTGCTGCATGAGGTAGTTGATGATGGTAGATTTTCCAGAACCGGATGGTGCTGAGAAGATGATAAGCTTTCCTTTCTCCATGTTACATGACATTTAAAACCTGTTCCTTAATCTGCTCCAGTTCGTCTTTCATCTTTACTACGATATTCTGCATCTCAGCCTGATTGCTCTTGCTGCCTGTAGTGTTGATTTCACGGCCCATCTCCTGTGCAATGAAGCCCAGTTTCTTTCCCTGTCCATGGCCGTCTGTCATGGTTTCACGGAAATACTTCAGGTGGTTAGCCAGACGCTGCTTTTCCTCGTTAATATCCAGTTTTTCAATGTAGTAAATCAGCTCTTGTTCCAGACGGTTCTTGTCGTAATCCACACTGAGGGTCTTTTCCAGAGCTTCGGTAATACGCTCTCTGATTTTCTCTACGCGGCTCTGCTCATAAGGCTCAATGCTTTTCAGCAGTGCTTCTATGTTGTCCAGTTTCTCAGAGAATTTCTTGTATAGCGCTTCACCTTCCTGCTTGCGGAAATTGACCAGCTGCTGCAGGGCATCTTCTACCCCCTGACGGACCACAGCCCATTCTTCGGCAGTCAGCTCTTCTATTTCTGTCTTTGACATGACGTCGGGCAGGCGAAGAAGGGTATAGAACCAATCGTTTGGCATAGGAATTCCCTTTTCCTCAGAGAGTGCGCAGATCTGCTTGTAATAACCTTCAAGGACATTTCCGTTGATAGGAACAGACAGCTGAGCCTCGTCTTTTTCGGTCCAAAGTGAGAAATCAACCTTGCCTCTTTCCAGGGTCTGGGCAATGAGCTGACGGATTTCCATCTCCTTCTCACGGTAGAGTGGAGCGATACGTGTGTTAAGGTCCAGCGCCTTGCTGTTAAGCGATTTTACCTCTATGGTAATCTTCTTGCCGGCATAAGTTGTAACGGCTTTGCCGTAGCCAGTCATGGATTGTATCATAATAAAATAGAATTTTCGTTGCAAAATTAGTGTATTTTTTTAGAAAGTGGTACTTTTGCAGTCAAATTGTTCGAATTATGTCTTGTATATTACATATAGAGACCTCTACAGAAGTATGTTCTGTGGCTGTCAGTGAAGACGGACAGTGCATTTATCACAAGGAGGATTTCGAAGGACCGTCACATGCTGTAACTTTGGGTGTTTATGTGGATGAGGCCATGTCGTTTGCAGACAGCCATGCCATTCCACTCGATGCTGTAGCGGTAAGTTGTGGCCCGGGTTCATATACGGGTCTCCGCATTGGTGTGTCTATGGCCAAGGGAATCTGCTATGGTCAGGACTTGAAGCTCATTTCTGTTCCTACGCTAAAGACCATGTGTGTGCCTATTCTGCTGAGTAAGGAATTACCTGAAGATGCTCTGCTGTGTCCTATGATTGATGCCCGACGCATGGAAGTTTATGCTGCCGTCTATAATCGTGCCTTGAAGGAGGTCCGTGGCACACAGGCCGACATTGTTGATGAGAATTCTTATTTGGAATTCCTGGAGAAGCATCCTGTCTATTTCTTTGGAAATGGAGCTGCCAAGTGTCAGGAGAAGATAACTCATCCCAATGCACATTTCATCCCAGATATCCATCCGCTGGCGAAATGGATGTTCCCCTTGGCAGAGCGTTCTTTCCTGAACGATCAGTTTGAAGATGTGGCCTATTTTGAGCCTTATTACCTGAAGGAATTTGTGGCTTCAAAACCAAAGAATTTGTTAGCAAATGGAGAATAAACCGAAATATAATACCCAGCGTAAACGCTTGCCAATGCCGGAATATGGACGCAGTATCCAGAATCTGGTAGATTACACCCTGACCGTAGAGGACAGGGCAAAGCGTCAGCGCTGTGCAGAGGCTATCATCCAGCTCATGGGAAACATGTTCCCTCAGTGGCGTGATGTGCCAGATTACAACCATAAACTGTGGGATCATCTGGCACTCATGTCAGGTTATCAGCTGGATATCGACTATCCTGTAGAGATTGTCCGTGCAGAAACCGCTCAGGAAAAACCGCATCATCTTTCTTACCAGAAGCATGCCATCCGTTTCCGCCATTATGGAAATACACTGGAGAAGTTCATCAAGTGCCTTGCAGACTATCCGGAAGGAAAGGAGAAAGAACAGCTGGTTTCTCTGGTTGCCAATCACATGAAACGCAGCATGATCCAGTGGAATCCAACGATTGCCAGCGACAAGAAAGTTGTCAATGACCTGGCAGAGATGACACACGGTGCGGTACAGGTTTCAGAACAGGAACTGGCCACCATGACTGCCGCTCAGAAGCAGGCACAGAAGCAGCCTCAGAAGCCTCAGAAAGCCAGCAAGAGTAAATCAAAAGCAAAGCGAAAGAAATAATATCCACGCATGATTCGTGAATCAGAAGTCTATAAGATTGGTGTCATGACCAAGACACACGGAGTGAACGGTGAGATTGCCTTTCAGTTCACCGACGATGTCTTTGACCGTGTAGAGTGTGATTACCTGATTTGTCGTATAGATGGAATTCTTGTTCCGTTCTTTTTTGAAGAATATCGTTTCAAGAATGACAATACGGCTCTCTTCAAGTTCCAGCGCATGGATACTTCAGAAGATGTCCGACTTTTGGTGGGATGTGAAGTATTTTTCCCATTGAAGCTTGCGGAAGAAGCCGAAGAAGGTGAGCTGACCTGGAGCTATTTTGTGGGCATGACGATAACAGACAAGAATGCCGGAGTACTGGGAACTATTTCAGCGGTAGATGAAACTACCATCAATACGCTGTTCCAGATTGACGGTCCAGACGGAGAGCTGCTGGTTCCTGCTCAGGAAGATTTCATTTTGGATATTGATCATAAGAAAAGAGAAATCCTGATGGAAGTACCAGAGGGATTGTTGGATTTGTAAGCATGAAGAAACAGATTGCCATATTAGGTTCTACAGGTTCTATCGGAACTCAGGCTCTTCAGGTCATAGAGGAGCAGTCGGACCGTTATGAAGTTTATGCCATTACTGCGAACAACCGTGTGGAGCTGCTCATTGAGCAGGCACGAAAGTTCAATCCTGAAGTGGTAGTAATAGCAAACGAAGCAAAATATGAACAGTTGAAGGAGGCTCTTGCAGACCTCCCTATGAAGGTATATGCAGGTGCACAGGCACTCTGCGATGTCGTACAGGCTGGTCCTGTAGACATGGTCCTGACTGCCATGGTCGGTTTTGCTGGCTTGCCTCCTACAATGGCCGCTATCCGTGCCCGTAAGACCATTTGTCTGGCAAATAAGGAAACCTTGGTAGTGGCTGGTGAACTGATCAATGAGATGGCGGAACAGTATAATGTTCCTATCCTGCCTGTTGATTCAGAGCATTCTGCTATTTTCCAGTGTCTGGCAGGCGAGGTGGGCAATCCTATTGAAAAGATCCTGCTTACAGCAAGTGGAGGCCCATTCCGCAAGTGCAGCATAGAGGAGTTGGCACATGTCACCAAGGCACAGGCCTTGAAGCATCCCAACTGGTCTATGGGGGCAAAGATTACCATAGACTCTGCCACCCTCATGAACAAAGGCTTTGAGGTGATAGAGGCCAAATGGCTGTTTGGCGTAAAGCCGGAGCAGATAGAGGTAGTGGTTCATCCTCAGTCGGTCATCCACAGTGCTGTCCAGTTTGAAGATGGCTCTGTCAAGGCACAGCTGGGCGTGCCAGACATGCGTCTGCCTATCCAGTATGCATTCAGCTACCCAGACCGTCTGAAGGCTTCGTTCGACCGTCTGGACTTGTTCCAGGTGCAGAACCTCACATTCGAGAAGCCAGATACCGAAAAATTCCGTTGTCTGGCCTTGGCATTCCAGGCACTGCATCAGGGAGGAAACATGGCCTGTGTGGTCAATGCAGCCAATGAAGTGGTGAACAAGGCCTTTCTGGAAGACCGCATCGCTTTCTTGAAGATGGCCGATGTGATAGAGGAAACCATGGGCAAGGTGTCCTTCATAGCAAAACCAACATACGAAGATTATTTGGCTACCGATGCAGAGGCAAGAAGAGTAGCTGCAAGTTTGTTTTAAATAAAGTAAAAAGATAACGATTACATGGAAGTATTTTTGATAAAAGCCCTGCAGCTCATAATGGCGCTGACTATTCTGGTGGCCTTGCATGAGGGCGGACATTTCTTTTTTTCCAAGCTTTTCGGTGTACGTGTAGAGAAGTTTTTCCTGTTCTTTGATCCGTATTTCCATCTCATCAGTACCCGTGACAACTGGCTGCGCAAGTTGCTGGGCAAAGAACCTGTAAGTGGTGAGAACTCCGGAGACAATTACAAAGGAACAGAATATGGTGTGGGATGGTTGCCTTTAGGCGGCTACGTGAAGATTGCCGGTATGATAGACGAGTCTATGGATACAGAGCAGATGAAGCAGCCGGAACAGCCTTGGGAATTCCGTGCCAAGCCAGCTTGGCAGCGCCTGCTCATCATGGTAGGTGGTGTGCTGGTTAACTTCATCTTGGCCTTTTTCATCTATGCCATGGTGCTCTTTGCATGGGGGCAGGATTATGTACCGGTTCAGAACTACACCCAGGGAATGGCCTTCAATGAGCGTGCACAGCAGATTGGCTTCCAGAATGGAGATATCCTGCTGTCTACCGAAAAAGGAAAGATAGACACTTACAGCACCGGTGATACTTACCGCCTGATTTCAGAGGCAAAGGAGATTACTGTGCTACGCGAAGGAAAGGAAGTCACCATTCAGATGCCAGGCGACCTGTCGCTGCTGGATATGATTAACGAGGTACCTCCTTTCATGGATGTACTTGTATCCAATGAAGTGGACAGCGTTGTGGCTGGAATGCCAGGTGCAGTAGCTGGAATGCAGAAGGGTGACCGAATCCTTGCATTCAACAATACCCCAATCCATTCTTACAATGAATTCACCAACGAGATAGCCCGTATCCAGGACCAGACACTGGATTGCTCTGCTGCTGATAGCCTGCGCTTGCGTAAGCTGGCGTTGATCGTTGGCCGTGAGTCGGGACAGGATACCCTGAATATCCTGATGACAACGGATTTCAAGATAGGCTTCATGCCTAAGGTCCCAGAAGCAGAAGCCGTTCACTTGAGCTATGGTTTTCTGGAATCATTCCCAGCAGGAGTTGCCTATGGATGGAATGTCCTGAAGGGTTATGTCAGCGACTTGAAGTATCTCTTCACCAAGGAGGGAGCCAAGAGTGTAGGCGGATTTGGTGCCATAGGTTCCATCTTCCCTTCTGCATGGGATTGGCACCGCTTCTGGAACATGACCGCCTTCCTGAGTGTCATCTTGGGATTCATGAATATCCTGCCTATTCCTGCACTGGATGGAGGACATGTCCTGTTCCTGCTTTATGAGGTAGTGACACGCCGCAAACCAAACGAGAAATTTATGGAGTATGCACAGATGGTGGGCATGGGATTGCTGTTCCTGCTCATGATATGGGCTAACTTGAACGATATAATCAGATTCTTATTTTAACGACTATGGCACAGAAACCAAGTATTCCAAAGGGTACGCGTGATTTCTCTCCAGTAGAGATGGCACGCCGAAACTATATATTCAATACCATTCGCGAAGTCTTCTACCTGTACGGTTTTCAGCAGATTGAAACTCCTAGCATGGAGAATCTTTCTACCTTGATGGGTAAGTACGGTGATGAAGGAGATAAGCTCCTGTTCAAGATTCAGAACAGCGGTGATTATTTCAAGGGACTGACCGACGAGGAACTCCTTTCACGCAATGCGCCTAAGCTGGCCAGCAAGTTCTGTGAGAAGGGTCTCCGTTATGACCTGACAGTTCCATTTGCCCGTTTCGTGGTCATGCATCGCGATGAGATTGCCTTCCCGTTCAAGCGTTTCCAGATCCAGCCGGTGTGGCGTGCAGACCGCCCTCAGAAAGGCCGTTACCGCGAATTCTATCAGTGTGATGCCGATGTCGTAGGTTCAGATTCTCTGCTGAACGAAGTAGAACTCATCCAGATGATTGATACCGTGTTCCAGAAGTTTGGCGTGCGTGTATGCATCAAGATGAACAACCGCAAGATTCTTTCAGGCTTGGCAGAGATGATTGGTCAGGCTGACAAGATTGTAGACATTACAGTAGCCATTGACAAGCTGGATAAGATTGGTCTGGACAATGTGAATGCAGAGCTGGCAGAAAAGGGCATCCCACAGGAGTCTATCCAGAAGTTGCAGCCAGTCATCATGCTGAGTGGCAGCAATGAAGAGAAGCTGGCTACCCTGAAGGAAGTACTGGCAGGTACAGAAACAGGTCTGAAGGGCATTGAAGAGTGCGAGTACATTCTGAATATCGTAAAGGCTATGGGCGGAACAAAGAACGAGTTGGAACTGGATCTGACTCTGGCTCGTGGCTTGAACTATTATACAGGTGCCATTTTCGAAGTAAAGGCACTGGATGTAGAGATTGGCAGCATCAGTGGTGGTGGCCGCTATGATAATCTGACCGGTGTGTTTGGTATGCCGGGTGTGAGCGGTGTGGGCATCAGCTTTGGTGCAGACCGTATCTATGACGTGCTGAACCAGCTGGATCTCTATCCAAAGGAAGCTGTAAATAGCACCAAGTTGCTTTTTGTGAACTTTGGAGAGGCAGAGGCCGCATTCAGCATGAAGGTCATGGCACAGGCTCGTCAGGCTGGAATCAATGCTGAGGTGTTCCCAGACAATACCAAGATGAAGAAGCAGATGGCTTATGCCAATGCCAAGCAGATTCCTTTTGTAGCCATTGTGGGTGAGAGTGAGTTGCAGGAGCAGAAGCTGACCTTGAAGAACATGACTACGGGTGAGCAGCAGCTGGTTACTCCAGAAGAACTGGTTTCAGCTGTCAAGGCATGCTAAAAGATTTTCTGCTTGTTTCCTGTGGCAGTTTTCTGGGTGGAGGCCTGCGTTTCCTGGTTTCCAAGTGGATACAGACCCTGTCAGTCATCAGCTTTCCCTTTGGAACCTTTACGGTAAATGTGTTGGGATGCTTTCTCATAGGGTTTCTGTCTGGTCTTCCTGTCAGCGGTGAAGTCATGATCCAAGCACGAAACTCTTTCTGACCACAGGCTTCTGTGGAGGATTTACCACTTTCTCAACTTTCATGAACGAGAATTCCTCACTCTTGAAAGACGAGAACTACGTTTATCTCATTCTTTATATTTTCGGCAGTCTGGCCTTGGGAATGGCCGCTGTCCTGTTAGGAAATTACGTTGGAAATAAGCTATAGAGAAGAAAGCCTGGCCGCTGTCGCAGCGACCAGGCTTTTTACTTGTAAACAAACTAATAACCCGAAAAATAATTAATTATCGCTAGAGCACTTGTCTTTGTGCTTGCACTTTTCTTCCTTCCACAGTTCATGCAGATTGCAATAAGAATAGACAGCTGTCGGTTTCTCTGCGCTGCAGAACCAGACATCGGCAGGTTTGTCTATTGGCAGCATTCTCATTTCCATTCCTTCTTTTGTCTCCATACAGATAAAGCTGATATGGTGCTCTTTTGACATTGGATGCGGTTTCTCACCCACATAGACTCTGGTGCAATAAAGATTCTGGCATTCTGGTGTTTTCACTTCCTTGCACTTCACGACTGGCAGATGAAGCTCTATCAGCTTGTCCATGCTTTCAGGTACCAGTTCCTCCATTTCTTGTCCGCAGCAGTGAGGAACTACTCCGCTGTCAATACACTTAATGATCACATTGCCGCAAACAGGGCATTTAAAGAATTTCATTACCATAATATTCTCCTTTCTTTTTATTAACCAAAATATTGAAACCACGTGAGACAAGGTCGGCCTGCTATGCAGATGTCACAATCTTCAATCTCAAAAATTTCCCAATCATAATTTCCTGTAACCTTTTTCATAGTCGTATGTATTTAAATTTTAGACACAGTGCAAAAGTAGACAGAGAAGAAGAATGTCTTGGGGGAGAAAAGAACAAAAGAAGGATGAAAGATAGCCAAAAGATTTTTTTGGCAAAAAATACCTCTGCCAGTCTGTCAGTCTGTCAGTCTGCCCTTTTGGCACGGAATATGTAAGTAGAAGGGTACAAAGTTAATTTAAAATAGGAAAAGATATGAATATTAAACCATTAGCAGACCGAGTATTGATACTCCCTGCACCAGCAGAAGAGAAGACCATTGGTGGAATCATCATTCCAGATACTGCAAAGGAAAAGCCTTTGCGCGGTGAGGTTGTGGCAGTAGGTAACGGTACTAAGGATGAGGAGATGATCCTCAAGGTAGGTGATACCGTACTTTACGGCAAGTATGCAGGTACAGAACTGGAATTTGAAGGCAAGAAGTACCTGATTATGCGTCAGAGCGATGTAGTAGCTGTTCTGGCTTAATCTGTTGTTCATTCATTTAAAAAAGAAATCATTATGGCTAAAGATATTAGATTTAACATTGAGGCTCGTGAGCAGCTCAAGAAGGGTGTTGACGAATTGGCAAATGCCGTAAAGGTAACCTTAGGCCCTAAGGGTAGAAATGTAATCATTGAGAAGAAGTTTGGTGCTCCACACATCACTAAGGATGGTGTGACTGTAGCTAAGGAGGTAGAACTGGCAGATCCATTCCAGAATACCGGTGCTCAGCTGGTCAAGAGCGTAGCTTCTAAGACTGGTGATGATGCAGGTGACGGTACAACTACTGCTACTGTGTTGGCTCAGGCTATCGTGGGCGTAGGTCTGAAGAACGTTACTGCAGGTGCTAACCCAATGGATTTGAAGCGCGGTATTGACAAGGCCGTAGCTAAGGTGGTAGAGAGCATCAAGGAGCAGAGTGAGATGGTAGGTGACAACTACGACAAGATTGAGCAGGTTGCTACTATTTCTGCTAATAATGATGCAGTGATCGGTAAGCTCATTGCCGATGCCATGCGTAAGGTATCTAAGGATGGTGTCATCACCATTGAGGAGGCTAAGGGTACAGACACTACCATCGGTGTAGTAGAAGGTATGCAGTTTGACCGTGGTTACCTCTCACCTTATTTCATCACAGATACAGAGAAGATGGAGTGCGTGATGGAAAGTCCACTGATTCTGCTGTACGACAAGAAGATTTCTAACCTGAAGGATATGCTTCCTATTCTGGAGCCAGCTGTTCAGACCGGTCGTCCATTGCTGATTGTAGCAGAGGATGTTGACTCAGAGGCACTGACTACCCTGGTAGTAAACCGTCTGCGCACTCAGCTCAAGATCTGTGCTGTAAAGGCACCAGGCTTTGGTGATCGTCGCAAGGCCATGCTGGAGGATATCGCTATCCTGACCGGTGGTCTGGTTATCTCAGAAGAGAAGGGCATCAAGCTGGAGCAGGCTACCCTGGAAATGCTGGGTTCTGCAGAGAAGGTAACCATCTCTAAGGATAACACTACCATTGTAAACGGCAAGGGTGATTCTCAGAATATCAAGGACCGTATCAACCAGATCAAGGCAGAAATCCAGAATACTACCTCTTCTTACGACAAGGAGAAGCTTCAGGAGCGTCTGGCTAAGCTGAGCGGTGGTGTGGCAGTTCTTTACGTAGGTGCTGCATCAGAAGTAGAGATGAAGGAGAAGAAAGACCGTGTAGACGATGCTTTGTGTGCTACCCGTGCAGCTATTGAGGAAGGTATTGTTCCTGGTGGTGGTGTAGCTTACATCCGTGCCATTGAGAAGCTGGAAGGCATGACTGGCGAAAACCAGGATGAGACTACCGGTGTAGAAATCATCAAGCGTGCCATTGAGGAGCCACTTCGCCAGATTGTAGCCAATGCCGGCAAGGAAGGTGCTGTAGTGGTTAATGCCGTTCGTAATGGCAAGGCAGACTTCGGTTACAACGCTCGTACAGACAAGTATGAGAACCTGCATCAGGCAGGTGTGGTAGACCCAGCAAAGGTTACCCGTGTAGCACTGGAAAATGCAGCATCTATTGCAGGTATGTTCCTGACTACAGAGTGTGTCATTGTAGACAAGAAGGAAGACAAACCAGAAATGCCAATGGGCGGTGCTCCAGGCATGGGAGGCATGGGCGGAATGATGTAATCTGTTCACATACATAGAAGAACGAGGCCGGAGTCTGATAGGATTCCGGCCTTAATTTTTCTTTAAAAAATATTTTATTCCGTTTTGTAGAAAAAATGGTTTGCGTTATCTTTGCATCGTCTTACAAAAAAAGAAATTATTATGGGTGGCTTTTTTGGCACAGTTTCTACACAGAAATGTGTAACAGATTTATTCTACGGTACAGACTACAATTCACATCTGGGAACCCGCAGAGGCGGTATGGCAACTTATCACGAGGAGAAAGGTTTCTTCCGTTCTATTCACACACTAGAGAACTCTTATTTCCGCACACGTTTTGAATCAGAACTAGACAAGTTCGTTGGTAATTCTGGTATTGGTATTATCAGTGATACCGATGCACAGCCTCTTCTGATGAACTCTCATTTGGGTCGTTTCGCTATCGTGACAGTGGCTAAGGTAAACAACTTGGAAGAGTTGGCCGAAAAACTGTTGAGCGAGGGTATGCACCTGTCTGAGTTCAGTTCTGGAAAGATTAATCCTACAGAACTTATCGGTCTCTTGATCATCAAGGGTAAGGACTTTGTAGAGGGAATTGAGAACGTGTTCCGTGAGGTAAAGGGATCATGCTCCTTGCTTCTGCTTACAGAAGATGGTATCATTGCAGCTCGCGACACATGGGGTCGTACTCCTATCGTGATTGGTAAGAAAGAGGGTGCCTATGCAGCTACCAGTGAGTCTACTGCATTCCCTAACTTAGGATATGAAACAGAGAAATTCTTAGGCCCTGGCGAGATTGTACGTCTGCGTGCAGAGAGCATGGAGCAGCTTCGCAAGCCTAACAAGAAGATGCAGATCTGCTCATTCCTCTGGGTATATTACGGATTCCCTACTTCATGCTACGAGGGTATCAATACTGAAGACGTGCGTAACGCCTGTGGTCGTGCCATGGGTAAGGAAGATGAAACAGAGGTGGACTGCTCTTGCGGTATTCCAGACTCTGGTGTAGGTATGGCTCTGGGTTATGCAGAAGGTCATGGTGTGCCTTACCAGCGTGCTATCTCTAAATATACTCCTACCTGGCCTCGTTCCTTTACTCCTGCCAACCAGGAGATGCGTAATCTGGTAGCTAAGATGAAGCTTATCCCTAACAAGGATGTCCTGAAGGGTAAGCGCTGCGTATTCTGCGATGACTCTATCGTTCGTGGTACTCAGCTTCGCGATAATACAGAAGACCTGTACAGAGGTGGTGCTAAGGAAGTACACATGCGTATTGCTTGTCCTCCATTGGTATACGGTTGCCGCTTTGTGAACTTTACCTCTTCCAAGAGTGACATGGAACTCTTTACCCGTCGCTTGATTGGTGAGTTTGAGGGTGATCCAAACAAGAATCTGGAAGCATACGCTACTACCGATTCTCCAGAATACAAGCGCATGGTAGATGAGATGGCAAAGCGTCTGCACCTCACTTCACTGAAGTTCAGCAAGCTGGAGACCTTGGTAGAAAGCATCGGTTTGCCAAAGTGCCAGATCTGTACTCACTGTTTCGATGGCAGTAGCCAGTTTACATTAGAAGAAGAAAACGAACAGTAAGTTCTAAATACAAAATAGAAAAACCGGTCTTTGTTTATTGGCCGGTTTTTTTGTTTCTTATCTGTTTTTTTCTAGCATTAAAAACACTTTTTTCATGTTCAACTGCAGATATTGTTTTATTCTAATAATTGTTCTTGTCTTATCAGCTTGTTCTGGATATCGGTCGGCATTAGACAATAATGAAAAAGTGTTTTTGGAGACATTCTTACCTCAAAGGAGATCAAAAGTAATATCGCCTAAGTCTTTACATGTAATTCTTACTTATTTAAAAAAGAAAGATAATTTAGAAGAGAAGATAACAAGCTTTGTCGAAAAATATGGGTATCCTCTATGGGATTATGCTGTGTCTGCTTCTACAGAAAATGGAGAAAAAACCTACGTCCCTATTTATAAAGAAGGACAAAAGGTTATATCATGCATTTGGGTATTTGAAACAGAAAAAGATACTGTTAAAGAATATGTCCGAATCATGTATCCTAAAGACTATAGACCAAAATATACATGGATGTTTGATTATTTCACGATTTTAATCTTAAAAGAAAAACCGTTAAGTAGGCTCCGTTTTGAATCTTTGACCAGACAGAATTCTGAATGTGTGCATGGATCTGTAGTTGTAGTGTTTAGTGGAGAAGAAATAACAATAGACACACGGATCTTCTGCTGGGGTGATGATATGAGGTTTGGACAGACAGAAAATAGTGGTTTCTAATAATAGCCTGTTGGAACGAGATCAATAAAGCGAGCTTTTAATTTAGTCAGAGATTGTTTACATAGTAGCAATTAATAAGTATGGATAGAATATATTTTCGTCTGTTGTTTTCGCTTCTTCTATTTTTGTGTTCTTGTTCTGCAATTGCACAGCATGAATCTCATCAGGAAACGGGTATTTTAGAAGGGGAGAATAATAAGTATGAGTATCGTTCTTATAGTCACGGCTTTACTGTCTTTAGAAATGTAAATGGAAAATATGTCAATGTCGAGGCAAACTATAATACGGAGATTCCATATATAGAAGGACTTCCAAGAATAAGTTTAGACAGAAAGCCTGTCAATGAATTTTTGGCAGCAGTACTAGGTCCGTATCTACTTACCCTCAAAAAGAGGGCTATGTTCACTACTAATGTCTGTCTGGATAAAAACGGAAAGATAGAAGATATGGATTTTGATGTAGATTATAATCTGTTTCAAAAAATCCCTATTCAGGTTTTTGAAAAGATTGAAACCTATTTTTTGGAAAATGTTGTTGTAAACTATAAGATTAATTTGTTGCTGGATGGTGCAAACTATTATAGACCGGGTATCGGCTGGGATCTTATTGATATTAAGAACATTTACATGGAAAGTTTATCCAAATAATATAGATATCTCACATACTATTAAGATCATAAGTAGAAAAGGCGGTCAGGTTTTCCTTGACCGCCTTTTTAATTTACTTCTGAGGAACCCAGATGATTTTATTCGTGTCAAATCCGTGAGTTCTGGCTCTATGCAGGAGGTAATCCTGGTCCTCTGGCGTTAACCTAGGAGTCCGGCTTAGAATCCAGAGATAGTCCAGGCTCTTTCCTGCTATAAGGGCATACCTATAGTCGGTGGCCAGTTCCAGAACGTTGTAATCACTGTAGAATCCCAGGAAGAAAGCTACTTCCAGTTTTCCCGGTTCCTCGGCATTTCTTCTTCGGGCTTTTCCTGTTGATTTCTTGAAATGTCCTTGAAAGTTTTTCTTGTATCCGGTATTTTCCACCTCTATTGTACCATCGCCGTGGACACTGTAGTTGGCCTTACAGCCCACAAGGTCTCTTTCAAACCAGTGGTCAAAACGTGCTACTTCATACCACTGTCCGGAAAAACGTTCCAAGTCCAGTTCCGGAACAGTCTTAAAATTCTTACTGCTGCCAGAACTGCATGCTGTTATCCCTACTAAAGGAATAACACATAATAAAAGTTTGATAAAAGATTTCATATGGGTCTATTTTTAGAGAGATTTGCTGCAAAAATAGACCTTGTTTTGCATTATGAGGGCTGTGAAATATCCAATTTTTATGGGGAATTTTGCTTTCTATTCTAGATTATGATAGAATAGAGTAGGCATTCATTTTTTACTGTAATTATTGTGACTATTGTAACGGGTTATGTATCCTTTAGCGCCTTTTTTTAGATACAGCTTCCTTGGCCCATTCTTTTGCTCCACGTTCTTTCAGTTCTTTTGTGAAAGCTTCTGCCTTCTGCTGTGCTTCTGCTTCATCGGCAGGTGAAGCCCATGCATGATGGTAGCCAGAGGTTTTGTCCCAGTCTCCTCTGGTAAAATCAGGCACAGCTACAGCTGCAAAGTTGTTTTCCATGGAGAGTGCACCTAATTCTGCCAGACAGCACCATTCTGCCATGTCATAAACATCCATGTCCAGAGGAAGACCATTCTGCAAGCAGTAAATCATGCGGGAGTCCATGGTGTAATCCATTCCTCCGTGACCTCCGACTTCATGTGCTTTTTCTACATATTTCTTCAAGATAGGGCTCATGTATTTTTCTTCCAGAGCTTTACGGTCTGCTTCTGGCAAGAAGCTATGGCCACTCAGGTTGTCAGACTTTGGCTGAACACCAGAAGACTGCAGCTGATCCTTGCTCAGGCTGTAACCCTCCACTGGATATTTGTTTGCAAATCCACGTGTACCGGTAAGCTGGTATAGGCGGTTGTAAGGCTGTGGAGTCATGACATTGTGCTGGATTTCTATGACTTTGCCAAGTTCTGTTCTGATGAGTGTAGTAGTATGATCGCCATTCTTGAATTCTGTACATGGTTCAGAAGTATATTTCTCAACGAGCTCTTTCCCGACAAAAGAATGAGTATCCATGGCTACCAGTGTCTTCATCTTGTCACCACGGTGAATGTTCAGCAGCTGGGCTACCGGGCCAAGGCCGTGAGTAGGATAGACATCGCCTCTGAAATTCTTGTTATAGCGCAGACGCCATCCTAATTTGTCCTGGGCGTTTTCTTTCCAGTACTGTGGCCAGTAATAATCTAGGGTATGAATATAGGCTCCCTGCACTCTGATTACTTCTCCAAAGACACCTTGCTGAGCCATGTTCAGGGTATTGAGCTCAAATTCATCGTAGCAGCAATTTTCCAGAGTCATGCAGTGCTTGCGGTATTTCTCGCTCATGTCAATAAGGTTCCAGCATTCTGTAAGCGACATGGCAGAAGGGACTTCTATGGCAACGTGTTTTCCGTTTTCCATAGCAGCACGTGCTACCAGGAAATGATGATGCCAGTCGGTAGCAATGTAAACCAAGTCAATGTCATTTCGTTTACACAGCTCCTCGTAACCCGTTTCACCAGAGTAAACAGCGGCTTTCGGCATGCTGGCCTTCTTCAGGATTTCATTGCAGGCTTGGGCTCTTTCTTCTTCATAATCGCAGAGGGCAACTACCTGTGTTCCAGCAATATGGGTAAAACGTTCTACTGCGTCTGGACCTCTCATTCCTAGGCCAACAAATCCCACACGGACTACAGGAAGTTTGGGTGCAGCAAAGTTTATCATGGATTCCTGGCCACTAGGACGTTCTGGCGTAGTGGTGACAATGGTTCCTCCGTTCCAGTGCCAAGGCCAGTTGAATTCTTGGGCGTTTGTTGCAATTGAGGTTGCAAGACTAAGTGCCATGAAGGCAGATTTTAGCAATAGATTTTTCATAGGATTATGAATTTATTATTGTTTTTTCCTGAATTTTTTGACCTTATTTGTGTGTCAATTGGTCTACAAATATGCACATTTTTCATGAATTTCCCAAGGAGTGAGGCCGAAATTTGCTACCTTTTAGGTAAAGATAGTATAAGTGGGTATCCATTTTTTACTGTATTTATTGTAACTATTGTAACTATTGTAACTATTGTAACTGGATGATTATTTTTTTTACAATCCTTTTGGGAGATAGAAAACAAACAACTACATTTGCTTGCGAATTAAGATTGCTTGAAATTTTTATACAAATACAATATGATTTACGAGAAACTTACAGACCTGATTGGTCACACACCTTTGTTGGAAATAAAAGGTATTGAGGGTTTACAGGCTCGGCTTGTAGTAAAATTGGAACTGTTTAACCCTGGAGGTAGCGCAAAAGATAGAGTGGCGCTAAGTATGATAGAAGACGCTGAGAAAAGAGGTGTGCTAAAACCGGGAGCAACCATTATAGAACCTACTAGTGGAAATACAGGTGTAGGCCTGGCTTGGGTGGGCCTGGCTAAAGGCTATCGTACTATTTTAACCATGCCTGATACCATGAGCATGGAAAGACGAAATCTGCTAAAGGCTTTTGGAGCTACTTTAGAATTGACACCGGGTGCTCAGGGCATGAAAGGTGCTATTGCACGTGCCGAAGAGTTACAATCTTTTATTCCTGGAGCGGTAATTCTAGGACAGTTTGTTAATCCTGCTAATCCTGAGGCACATGAAAAGACCACAGGAGAAGAGATCTGGCAAGACACAGAGGGAGATGTGGATATTTTTGTGGCAGGCGTTGGAACAGGCGGAACCATAAGTGGATGCGCCAAGACTTTGAAAGCCCATAAACCTTCTGTCCATGCGGTAGGTGTAGAACCTCTCACTTCGGCAGTCCTTACTACCGGAATACCAGGTAAGCACAAGATTCAGGGTATTGGAGCAGGTTTTGTTCCACAGACTTTCCATTCAGAAGTGGTTGATGAGGTGAAAACCATTAGCGATGATGATGCCATGGCAGGTGCACGCCTTTTGGCGAAGAAAGGATTGCTGGTGGGTATCTCTTCGGGAGCAGCATTTGCTGTAGCCCTGCAGTTGGCATGCTTGCCGGAAAATAAGGATAAAATGATTGTGGCATTACTTCCAGATACCGGTGAGCGCTATTTGTCAACAAACTTGTTCGGTTAACTATGTTCATGATGCCTTCACACCAACAGCTTCGAAAAATGGTAGAGCTTATACGCGCTATCGTTTTTCCTGATTATTTTGAATACAAAGGTATTCCTACTTTGGAATTGCAGTCCGTCTTGACGTCAGAATTGCATACCGTTTTACCAGAAAAAGAGGTTGAAAGGATAGCATCGGAATTTATGGATGAACTTCCGGAAATCAGCCGCTTGATCCATACTGACGTAGAAGCTACAAAAAGGAACGATCCGGCTGCATCATCCATAGCCGAGGTGGTGCTTTGCTATCCATTGACACAGGTGATGCTTTATCATCGTACAGCGCATAATCTATTGAAGAAGAATGTGCCTCTCATACCTCGCATGCTATCAGAAATGGCTCATAATGAGACGGGTGTGGATATTCATCCGGGTGCTCAGATAGGATCCTATTTTTGCATTGACCACGGTACAGGCGTGGTAATTGGCGCTACTACAATCATAGGATCTCATGTGGTGCTTTACCAAGGGGTAACATTAGGAGCCCGAAATTTTCAGTACGATGCAGAAGGATTGCCTGTAGATAAGCCCAGACATCCTATCATTGAAGACAATGTTACCATCTACTCAAATGCTTCTATTTTAGGGCGTATTCGCATAGGTCATGATACTATCATTGGAGGAAACGTCTGGATAACACATGATGTGGCTCCTCATTCCCGCATATTACAGCAGAAAGCCATAGAACAGCTCTCATTTGTTGATGGTGCCGGTATATAGCTCAATGTGTACAATAGTCACAATAATTACACCTAAAAAAACATGCCACTCAATTGGAAGGAAGGGCCTAATAGATATATAAATAATTATTTATATATCTATTAGAATTCTGTGCGGAACTTTCCGGATGGGTGTCCATTTTTTACTGTAATTATTGTGACTATTGTAACGTGTGGGCAGAGTGCGTAAATCGTCGCGTAAA
>JAKSLR010000042.1 GCA_024401095.1 Bacteroidaceae bacterium | reverse complement strand
AATCTTTCCAAGGATTACCATAAACGGTGGAATACAGTTTCTTACCCTGCAAATCATAGCACTGGAAAACTTCCTTGTTCTCGTCTTCATTCAAACCAGTGAGATAGATTCTGTCGCCTACAACCTGCGGGCTGCTATAACCCTTACCTGCATCCAGAGTCTCGAAAACCATCTCTGGACCAGTAGCAGGCCATTCTTTCAGCAAGCCAGTCTCAGGATAAACACCATCATTGTTAGGACCTCGCCAGCCATGTTTGCTCTGAGCCGATGCATTAAGCATAGATATGCTGCATAATAGCAGCAAACCAAAAAACTTTTTGTTCATAAATTAATAGTTTAAAATTGTTTTGTAAATGTCATTCTTTTTATTCCATAATATACTGTACTTCCTAAAACGGCAAAGCAGATAACTGCCATACACCAGGTTCCCCATCCTGCACCTGCAACATTGGCACTTATACTGATGATAGAACCAATGGCTCCTATTCCTATGGCACACAGCGGAATATACACGTTAGTCTTGAAGAGGTGCTCCCGTATGGCTGCTTCTGAAAAACCTAGGGTTCTAAGCTGCATAATATTCTTCTCTTGTGCAGTCATGTTTTTTCTTATCAGGATAATCAGGCTGAAGATGCCTAACAGCAAGCCTAAACCTCCTAATGTGAGGAAGATGACCAGATAGGTATCTGTCACCTCAAAGAACATGGCGATGCGCTCTTGGGTGGTTTGTATGCGCAAGCCATACTCGTTCAGCGCTGTTGCCAATAATTCCGTTACCTGTTGCGGTTCATCCGTTTCTGCCAGAAGAACCTTCACTCCTGTTTCCTCGGGCCAGAGCTGCCGGAAAGTCTCCTGCTGCATCATGGCATTGCCATGGAAGATACCGGTAGGATATGTCCCGGCAATAAGCACTGGGATATTCTCTCCCTTTCCATTTTTATAGACAAGGGTATCACCCACCATCTTCATCATACTCCAGATGAGGGCCTCTTGATCTACATACACAGCAGGCAGGGAGGTTTCATGAACTTCCAACCCAAATCGTTCCATAGTTTCCAAGTCTACGCCTAACACGGTGGGCGTGGCAACCTTATTGAGGTTCAAGCAACTGGCTTCGTCTACTTCGTGACGCAGGAACTGCAGGAAACGGGTGTTTTCTGGCAAATCCTGCAGATTAAGTTTGCTGCGTACAGCCGTATTATTCAAATCATACTGAATAGGAACACGGCTGTCCACATACAGCTGATATCCTCCCGTTACCTCTTGGTCATTACTGAAATCAGGACGGTTCAAACCTACGGCGAAAACAGTAAACACACCGATGGCCAACGACCAGAATGCCCACAACTGCTGCTTGCGGGTGGCATACCATTCTTTCCATAACATGCTGTTGTGAGTTAGCCACGTGGCAGTAGAGACCTTCCTGGAAATACACACATCTAACGCGAATCCACTAGTGATAATCCAGAGGAAACCTGCAACAATAAACAAAGCCATGCTATGCAGCGACAGGAAATTCCACACCACCAGCAAAATGGTAATCACAGCCAGAAAAGCGGTTCCTGTCGTTTTCTTGCGTAAAGCTGCTGCACCAGGCAATCTCAATGCCTGCACAGGACGCTGCAAGCTACGTATAATTGTCCAAAGAGTAATCATACAGATCATTACACCCACAGCCCAGCCAATCACTATGGTGAGCCATTGCAGATGCAAGCCAAAGCCTTCTGTATGAGTAGCACCACTCCAGACATTCCCCAATAGCCATAAAGTTATACCCGAGTATAATATACCTGCTGCCACTCCAACAGGAGATGCTGCAAGAATAACACCTGCTGCCTCCTTCATGAGCAGCTGCTGCACTATACGCTGTGAATACCCCAGCTGAAGATAGAGCTGGATTTCATGCTTACGCTGAGTGAACATCTCTAGCAGTGGATTTTGCATCAATAAGATACCCGATACAATGATAAAGAAGCCTAACGCCAGGAATAAGCTGGAGAAATCCGTTCCATGCCCTGCTGCATATAATCCGTCGGCACGCGGTTGCAAGACAGAGACCTCAGCATCGGACATTGTAATCAATCCTTTAGATAATGGTTTATCAAATCGTAAACCTGTTGCTGTTCCGAAAGAATTACTCCACTGATGGGCCACAGCATCATAAGCCACCACAGCTTTTGGGGTGTTCTTATAGGCATACCAGAAATCTTCATCTATCTGATGAATGCGATCCATACGGATAGGTAGATCACTGTCCCAATCCGTGCATTTCTCCACGTTACTCAGTCCCGGGAAATCGGCCTTCAACAAGGTATGCGCTTGTAATTCCTGTAAAGGAACCACTTGCTTTATCTTAAATTTCTGAGCATTCGTATCCAGGTTTTTCAAATCACGGGATACAAAATAGCTCATATCCACTGAATCTCCTTTCTGCACATGCAAACGAGTAGCTGCATAATCAGAGAGAATGATTTCAGCTCCCGTGAGGGGCTGTCCGTTCCATGTATTGGTAGCAGTGACAAAAGAATACGGTACGGTATCATTTCCTACGATGAGATCATTCACCAGATAAGAAAAATACCGTTCCGGTGCATTCACCTTCTCTACAATGGAAGGCTGGATGAAAATCCGATCTGATATAAGCGTGGAATCTGTGATATCAATACCCGAAAAGGATGGATTCCAAATAGCAGAAAAGTCCTCTTCCTGGATAAACTTAGGAGACAAAATCAAATTGATTTTATCCTCCAGCTCCATAATTTCAGCCAACTCCTGCCGGTTTACAAATAGATTCAGCGGTAAAGCCTGTTCATTTTTCAGCAGCAGGTTTCCGCCTTCCTCTACGGTTTTCACCCCTTTTACATGCATACGCATCTGGGTGGCATAACTTTGGGTAACAAACAATGAACCAGAAGGGACCAAGCTATGCGATGGTAGATGGAGCACCAGATCTTCTTCATCGTCAATCTTTTGCTGCAGTGGCGTATTTATCAAGGTTTCTCCTGGCTCAATGCTGTCATTATCTGTTCCCCAGACATAGACAGGAAGCAATTTGTCTTGAATAGAGACAAACCCTTCTACCAAGAGCACCCCTTGTGCATCGGAAAGCAAAGGTTGCTGCATGATAGAATCTTCCAGGAAACCAGTGCCACTGGTGATTATGGTTTCTGCGGTTCCTAAACGTTCAGCAACACGATCTTTCAGGGTTCCACGAACAGAATCGCCTAATACCAGACTTCCCGACAGCACAGCCATCATCACAATGACTGCCACCACTACCAGACGGTAATAGCGGAAATAATACTTCCGGTTGTTCTGCAGGAGCTGTGTTCTGTTCATATGATTCAGCATACTTCTAACTGTCCGTTTCTTAATCTGTACTGCTTCTGTGCAATGTTTGCCATCTCTGCAGAATGGGTCACCATGACGACTGTGGTTCCCATTTCTTTATTTATCTGCAGGAACAAATCTGCAATAAGTTTCGTATTCTCTGCATCCAACTGTCCGGTAGGTTCATCGGCAAGTAATAATGACGGATGCTGGATCAAGGCACGACAAATGGATACTCGTGTCTTTTCTCCGCCTGACAGGGTTTCTGGATATTGATCTTTCAATGCTTGAATACCCATAAACTCCATGAGCTGTAAGGCATATTCCTGCTCTTTCTCTGTGGTTTCCGACTTAGATGCCAGCACAGGTAAAAGGATATTATCCAATGCAGACAATTGAGGTAAAAGGCGAAAATCCTGAAATACAAATCCTATTTCCTGGTTTCGTATTTCATGCAGAGGCCTATCACTCTGGTAAATATCAGCACCATTTAATGTATAGCTTCCACTATCTGACCGCAGCAAGGTACCTAACACGGAGAGCAAGGTGGTTTTTCCAGAGCCTGACACACCTGTTATGGAAACAAAATCACCCTTCTCTATGTGTAAGTTCAAGTGGTCTAATACATTACGCACTTGATCACGTCCATCGGAAAATGACTTACAGATATCGTTCAATTCTATATATGCGCTCATTACTCACTAAAATAAAACAGTTTTCCACGACTGGTCAGTATGTAAAACGATCCCTCTAACACGGCAGGTGATGCAATAATCTGTTCACCTACTTCATAATGCCACAGTTCTTCTCCCGTTTTGGTATTCAATATAGAAACATGACCGTCTTTTGTACATACCAAGAGTTTGTCGCGACAAACTAAAGGTGATGATTCTCCGGTAATGCCTTTCAGCATCTTGCGCCAGCGCTCACTACCATCAGCCTTATTGATACATACCACGTAACGCTCATTCGTAAAGACATATACAGCATCGTGACTGACAGCAGGAATGGAGACAGAGCCTGCATCGCCCTCTTCTTTATTCACTGTAAGCAACATTCGATGATCCTTAATCTTACCATTTTCAAGATGAACCTCGTAAATGTTTCCATCATAATCAGAAACATACGCATAATCACCTAAAATGGCAGGCGAAGCAGGTACATATGCTTTCAGTTCCATGGAATCTGTAGCCTCTCCCGTCTGGGTATTAATGACACGAAGCCAAGAATCACAACCACCAAAAACCATGTAGTCTTTCCACAAGGCAGTTGCACCATTGATGTAATAACCTGTCTCTACCTTGTTGATTCTATGGCCGTTCTGTGCATTGAAAGTATACATGTTATCGTCATAGCTTCCAACCAGAATGCGCGTATTACCGTTTTTCTCTATGACATTTGGCGATGCACTGATTTGACCATCGGTCTCATACTGCCACAGGGATTTATGAGTACGCAGAGAAATTGCAGACAAAAAACCATCAATACGTCCTACATACAGCACGGAATCATGTATGATGAAGGAGGCCTCTACTGGCGTCTGTAAATCATACTCAAAACATTGCTCTCCCAGTTCATCGATTCCACGAATGACACCTTTTCTATCGCAAGTAAATGCCACCCCATCGTAAACGATAGGCGAAGACACCGTACGGACATCGTTCTTGAAACACCATTTCAAGGTTGGATTTTCGGGCAATGCCCTATCCGTGAATCCACTCAAGGCTGCATTCCCACGGAAAATGGTCCAATTGTTATCGGATTCCATCATATCCAGATCCGACAATGCCATGCACGCGGAGAGTGAACCTAAAGTCACGACGATACAACTGATGATAAAAAGTCTAAAATATCTCATCTCTATTCATCTTCTAAATACAAAGCTCCAGTAGGGCACAAGCGTGCAAGGCTTTCCTGCATATGCGACTTGCTCTCTTCAGGAATAACCACCTGCATGACAAAACCTCTATGCTGGAAGGTGAAACCATCTTCGGAATTGTAGACACATAAACCGCAACGAACACATTTGGCAGGTTCATAACACAATTTTCCCACAACCTTAATCTGCTCCTTTACAGGCAACGCTGAGGAAACACCATAGCGGGTGGACTTAATGCCAGCTTTGGTAGAATACGCACGAAGCTTGCATTTCTCTCTGCCTTCGCAAGCACAATGCAGACAGCGTGAAGCATCATGATATTCCTCTTTCAGCCATTCCTTCTCTACAGAGGTAAAGCGTCCTAATTTTGATGTGAACACATTCTTATCTAATACAGCTTTTGAATGAGCCGGAACCTGGGCTAAAGACGTGTCTGCTGCAAGGGCTGTCACAATCTCCCGGATAGAGACATGTTCATCAACCGTACCTCTACGGCAAATCTTTTCGCAAGGTGCTTTACAGGTGGAACATGGTACTTCGTTCTCTCCGATAACCTTGGTAATCAGAGAACGAGCCTCTGCCTTCTGGCCTTTATCGTAATAAAGCATGATTTGTGCTGGATCCAGTTTTGCCGGGCAGACCAGGGAACAGGGTGCCTCGCAATCTGCACGGTGATCACTCAATAGAAGCTCCAAAGACATCTGCCTGAGTGCAAGCACCTCTTCGGAATCTGTCTCTATATGCATACCTTCCGTAGGGTAAGTAGAGCACGAAGGTATCATTTGCCCGTTGGCTACATTCTTCACCATACACACCATGCACGATGCCTGATGCCTGGCATCCTTCGCGTAACAGAGCGAAGGTATGTCGTAACCCAGCTTATTCAGTTCCTCTATCAGGGTTTCCTGACCGGATACTTCCAATTCCTTATCATTGACAATAATCTTCATAACTCACTTATTTATTTTCCTTTACAGGTACTTTTACAATGGCATTATAATCACATTCATCCATGCAGAGACCACATAAGGTACAAGTTTCCACATTGATTTCATGCTTTTGATAGGGAGCAAAAGGAATAGCTTCAGACGGACAGCAGCGCGCACACTTGGTACATCCTACACAATCCTCAGTAACCTGCAGCTTAACCATATCCTTACATGAACCGGTACGGCAGATACCTTGTACATGTTCCTCATATTCCTGGCGGAAATATCGAAGTGTGGAAAGTACCGGATTTGGTGCAGTCTTTCCTAAACCACAAAGTGCCGATTTCTTGATGCTGTTTGCAAGTTCTTCCAGCAAATCAACATCTTTCATGGTAGCTTTACCTGTACAAAGCTTGTTCAAGATGTCCAGCATTCTGCGAATACCTACACGGCAGAAAGTACACTTTCCGCAAGATTCATCACAGGTGAAGTTCAAGAAGTAACGAGCCACATCTACCATACAGTTGCTTTCACTCAAGACCACCAGACCTCCGGAACCCATAATGGCACCCATTTGGTTTAAGGCATCAAAATCTACCTGGGCATCGCAGAGTTCTGCAGGTATACAACCACCCGAAGGGCCTCCTGTCTGTACGGCTTTTAACTTCTCTCCGCCTTCTACTCCACCGCCTATCTTTTCTACAATCTGGCGGAGTGTTGTTCCCATAGGAACTTCTATCAATCCACCGTGATTTACCTTACCGGCCAAAGCAAATACCTTAGTTCCCCTACTATGTTCCGTACCAACCTTTCTATATTCTTCGGCGCCACGACTGATGACATAGGAAATCTGGCTCAGCGTTTCGACATTATTAATTAAAGTTGGCTTGCCAAACAAACCTGCCTGTGCAGGGTATGGTGGACGCAGGTGTGGAAAACCACGCTTTCCTTCAATAGAGCCGATCAATGCTGTTTCCTCACCACACACAAACGCGCCAGCACCTTCGAACACACGGATGTTCAAACAGAAATCCGTACCCATGACATGATCACCCAAATATCCCTTTTCCATACACATGGCCAAAGCCTTACGGATACGGATGACTGCCTGTGGATACTCGGCACGAATATAGAAAATGCCTTCATTTGCTCCTACTGCATACGCAGCTATGGCTAAGCCTTCAATCACACGAAGCGGATAAGACTCCAGCAAGATGCGGTCCATAAAGGCACCTGGGTCACCTTCATCACCGTTGCAGATCACGTATTTCTTGTCGGAATCGTTAGCTGCCACAAGCTGCCATTTGCGCCCCGTAGGAAAACCTCCACCACCACGACCGCGCAAGCCGCTGGCCAACACTTCCTGTATGACTTCGTCACGCTTCATGCCGGTGAGGGCTTTTTGAAGGGCTTGGAAACCACCTAACTTTATATATTCATCAATATCCAGCGGATTCATATGACCATAGCCTTCTGTGGAGATGCGGTGCTGTCCATCTAAGAACGTATTGATGCTCTGCGTACGTTCAGCCTCTGGTTTCCACAAGATATTTTCCCAGGTCAAATCCGTATGGAAAGTGTCTATCTGATTAAATACCGCATTCTTCAAACGGCGCAAACGACTGGCAGGCTTGAAGTGATGCAGGAGTATCTCCTTGACCTCCTGAGGTTTGATGTTTGGATAGCGGGTAATGGCTCCATCAGGCATAGCCACATCTATCAACGGTACCTGATTACATGCGCCTACACAAGATATAGGTTTAATACGAACCTGGATGCCTAATTCCTTGCAAGCCTTGATGACTGCTTCACGCACTTCGGCAGTTCCACTGGCCTGGCAACAATTCTCCATACCCAAGCGTACCTCACCTTGCGGCTGCTCATGCTCCTCCTCGGCTTGTGCCTGCTGTTGCTGGCTCACGTATTCTTCAAATTCAGCCAAGACTTCGTTTACCCTACCTGGCTGGACATGGCCAAATATCTTATTATCAATCTGGACGACAGGGGCTAAGGCACAACAGCCCAAACAAGCAACTTTCTCTATAGAGTACTGCTGATCTGCTGTGGTAATGGTATCCTCGCCCATTTTCAGTTCACGCTTAAAGGCATCGTATACGTTATTGGCACCTTTTACATGACAGGCAGTACCGATGCAAACCTTGATGATATGTTTACCATAAGGCACCATGCGAAACTGTGAATAGAACGACGACACACTGATAAGCTGTGCCCGGTCAATCTCTGTCCGTTCATACAAACGGTTCAATGCATCGGAAGGCAGGTAATTGAATTCCGCTTGCAAAGCCTGCAGCAACGGAATAATCTGATCGCGACGGGTACCAATGCGATCGATGATGGCATCGGTCCTCCGGACCATGGCTTGAACTGCCTCTTCGGGTGATGCAAATTTACAATCCTTACACTCTGCCATATCAGCTCTTCTTTACACAATAGATAGAATTATCTGTACGTACCACCATCATGCCATCAGTAAAGGCTGGGGTGGCAAAAGTCTTCTCGCCTGTATTGAATGAAGTTATCAGACTGCAGTCGCTGGCTGAGAAAATATAAGCTTTACCACTGTTTGAGAACAGATAGACCTTTCCTTCCACAATCACAGGAGAAGAATAGAACGCATCGGACAAATCGTGTTCTTTCACTAAGGAACCATCTTCTGTGTTATAGGCACAGAACATGCCATAGCTGGTAGCTACAAACAACAGATTCTTGGTTGCAGCAGGGCTGGCACATTCTGGAAGGTAATCACTGACTTCCCATTTTACCTCACCGGTAGTACCATCTATGGCTATACATTTGGAGTATTCACTGGCAGCATAAACCACACCGTTATTGGCTGTTGGACTAGCGCCAACCTCTCCTGAAAGACAATCCACACGCCACAGTTCAGCACCATTTGATGGATTATAAGCGGTAACAGCAGGATTACTGGTTATCACTAAGGCGCTCTTGCCACCTAAAGTTGCTATAATAGGTGAACTCCATGCAATCTTATCCTTGGTGGTCTTGCTCCATAACTGGTTTCCATTGGCAGCATTCAAGGCCAGAATCTGTGACTTAGAGTTATTTAGATACTGAATAATCAATTCATTGCCAAACATCAGCAAAGAGGAGGCATAACCATAGTGATTGTCAGGGAGTCCGATATTCTTACCCCACAGACGATTACCTTCCATATCTACGCCAATGACATCACCGGTAGCAAAGATAGCACACACCTGCTTACCGTTTGTAGCTACAGTAGAGCCAGCCAAACCTGTATCGGCATTCACCTTAGGCATGGTACTAGGAGAACCAGGGATGTTGTCGGCCTTCACGGTCCATTTTAGCTCACCAGTGTAGACATCGTAGCAATACAATTCACGAGCTGCATTATCGGCACCAGTGATGAACACATTACGACCGTTAATGACTGGAGAGTTATAGCCATGCTTAGGTATTGGGTTCTTCCACAAGATATTCTTGCCGCTGCCCAAATCCCAAGAAGTAGGAATACCGCTGGCACCAGAAACGGCACTTGCATTATTTCCACGGAAGGCATTAGAGGTTACCTTTGGTATTGGCAAACCGTCATCTTCTCCTGAAACTGCAGTTGTATCTGCAGCAGCTACCTCTGTTGAATCTGCAGCAACTACAGCATCACCACCAGATGTGGCATCGCTATTCTCTGCTATAAGTTCCTCACCTTCTTCCACAGCTTTTTCGATGGTATCACGAAGGGCAGGTGACGACAAGAATGCAAAAAGCAATGCCGCAGCTACGGCAGCCACACTTCCCCATGTCATATAGGTACGCGACTTGCTCTTGTTCATCCATTCATCAATGGCATCTAACTCCTTAGATGGGAGTTTCTTGCTCTCCTTAAAGTAATAGCGCAAGCAGAGCACTAAGACTGCTGCCATACCGCACAGGATATAGACTCCTGTCTTCAAATGACTTTCCTGGGTGAAATAAGCCTTTCTGCTCAGCAAATCCAATTGACGGATCTGTGCTTGCAGAGCCTCATTGTCGCCATTACTCTCATTCAGTTGCTTCAGGGTTTCCATCACCTCTGTTTTCAGTGGAGTAGCCTTTCTTACCTGGAAATAATTCACTACCAGCATAGTGGACAGCGCCAACATGAAAACGGCGGTCACCAGGGCAACATTACGAAATATATTCTTGTTCATAGTC
The DNA here is from genome assembly GCA_024401095.1 of Bacteroidaceae bacterium. Lineage (GTDB taxonomy): Bacteria > Bacteroidota > Bacteroidia > Bacteroidales > Bacteroidaceae > Minthousia. The sequence continues at coordinate 13,110 of JAKSLR010000042.1, read as the reverse complement.
TTATTGATTCTTTTTCAAGTTCTGAGGACAATAGTCAAAACACTTACCACAAGCCACACAAGCTGCATGATCTATCTCATAGGTCTTACGGGTTCGCTTTACCGACAGACGGATGAGTTTGAAGCCCAACACAAAACCTATCAGTGCACCAGCAAGATAACCATAAATCCGGAACTTCTGCTGTACCTCTTGAACCTGAGCCTCCAATTCTTCCATAGTGCGTCCCATCTCATTAAAGGCTGTCACCTCCAGAATAGGATCCATATCGGGATTAGCTTCCTGCAACTGAATCAAGTCATAGAGATGCACATCTTTATGTGCACGACTTAAAGCCTGACTGTTACTGCCCACAAACAATGCACCGGCAAGAGTCAGCAAAGGTAACATAATGAAATACATGAGCAAACGCTTGACACCTTTCAAGCGGTCTTCCTTCACCTGATTTGCGTATGGAGGACGCAGTGCATCTACCGGACAGCAGTGATGACACAACTTACAGTCAATACAACCTTTGTGAGTTACTTCCATCTTCTTCACAGATACACTGCCAAATACACTCAATAATGCACCGTAAGGACAAAGGAACTGACAAAAAGGTCGGCCTACAAATACGGAGATGAGCAACAAGATAACACCGAATGTAATCAAGCCAATATCTCCACCCAAACGGAAGATGCCAATGAATGGATCCAACCGGCAGATGATGAACTGGCTGCGGGTTGCAGCATAGAGCATGGCAAATGCTAAATAAATCCAAGGAATGATACTCAATGCAGAAGTCACAGCCTTATTGATACGGAAATTCTTAACATTCACAAGCTCTTGCAGTGCTCCTAACGGGCATACACCTGCGCAAAATACCCTGCCAAAAAGAAAGGTAAAAATAACAGGCAGCAAGAAGATCAAGAGCACATACAGCGGCAAATGATAGGTATGATCGGTCAAGGCTAGAACCACATTTTGGACAGAGCCCAAGCTACACACACATCCATTACGATAGAAACCGAAGTACAGCACAGAAAAAACAGATACACCAAAAATGGCCTTTCGGCTCTGTTTCTTATGTGTGGCCCATGCCACTACACTCATCATAGCTACCAAAAGAACTACATCCAACCCATTCCAGAACTGCTCATAAGGCACTGGATGTTGGATATCAGGATATTGATAGCCCGATGTGAAATCCGGTTTTGGGAAACGGGCTTCAGCCCATGCCTGCAACTGGCTTAAAACCAGCGTCAAGAAAACTAGTATCTTTTTCATGCGTGATCTTTCAATTTATAGGCAGCCTCGTAAGGTACACGCTGAATGGCACCAGACACACAGACTCTTGAGATTTTACATTCATTACAATTCAAGCACAAGTCCTGCTGAATCTGAAGGAACAATGAGCCATTTCCAAATGAGGTACAACCTTTTACACATTTACCGCATCCATTACATAGATTTTCATCGATGGTATACTCAAAATAAGGTTCCTCCACAAATTTTCGGGTGATGGCACCTGTAGGACACATGAGATTCTCTGCAGCTGTATTCAAATCCTTTACGCTAGGACGATAATAACCACCACACAAATCACAGTAACCACATACCTTATTGGCATGGAAACACTTTACCGCAGATACAGGAAGTACACATTCGGTCTCACACCGACCGCACTGGGTACACATAGTAGGATCTATCTGCCAAAACAAATCCGAAGAACTCCCTTTTGCTTTTGTAGCTAACACACCACCTGTAGCTAAGATGGAACCTCCCGCTAAGGCAGAGCCACATTTGCGCAGGAACTCACGTCTGCTCATCGGACTCTTCTTTATATTCTTATCTTCTGCCATGTTTTCTTATGCTAAGACTTTCATTGGGCAATTCAGGGTACAAGTACCGCAAAGGGTTTGTTGACTGACTTGCTTATTATATTGAAAAACAGAAACTTTCTTTCCACCTACAACTATGAGTTTATCATTATAGACACGCATATCATAGGCATTATGACCACCACCTAAAGCTTGCTGATCCAACAGCACGCTACGGAACTGTCCGTCCTTACTGTAGCAACTGATGCGAGGCACGCCCTTCTCCGATGTCAGAATCTCACCAGTAGATGTGGTTGTCAGCTGTACAGGATTGCAGCAACCACTGAATGCACCATCTTCTGCTCCCGCTTTACCAAAAGATGTTACAAAATCGCCAGCAGCCGTGTACTGTTCTATCTTATGGCGTCCAGGATTTGAGACATAAACTGCGCCATCCATGGTAGTAATACCAAAGGAATAACTTGGTACAATAAAGCCTTCAGGACTGTTGATGAAACGCGACAAGGTTCCATCCAATTCATACTTACAAATGTTTTTGTTGCTGGCATCGGTTACAAATACGCCACCATCGAACACCGCAAAAGAACAATAATCAGAGTTGTCACTGCAGGCATCCCAATCTTTCTGCAAGTCACCTTGCATGTCATATACCTCCACACGGGCAGGGAACAACACATAGAGTTGGTCCTCATAAACAGCTAAATCACGCACATCGCTTGCTACTGGAAAATTCTGCTGTAACTCGCCAGAGATACCATAAATATAGATTTGATTCTCGGTTGCCAAGATGACATTTCCCTTATTCATTTCGAACGCAGTCACCTCGTCTGGAGCCAAGAAGCCAAAGGTGCGACGATAAGGTGAAACAAGATGGTGATTCTTCAGTGCTGCCGCATCTTCATCCTTAACCATGTCACTATCATAGAAGAGTTTTTCCGGATGCAAGAACATCTTCCACAAACTACTTCCTGCAACCCCCAAGAACAAGCTGCCCAATGCTACAGAGCCGCCTATATGAAAGAATTTTCTACGTGTAATCTTATCCATCTTATTCAGAAATCTTTAAGCAAACTACATTTTTGGAGTCGCGGACTATCAATCGGCCATCGGCATACGCCATTGGTCCCCAAGCATCAACACCCTCTTCCATGATCTGTTGTTTCTTGAGCAACTGCATGGACTTTCCGCTAACTTTATATACATACAACTCACCATCTTCCTTGAAAGCCAAGAATTTATCATCAATCATCATGAAAGGACCTAAGCCAAAACGCTCATCGGCGGCCGAAGTCCAGATGGTCTTGTGCAAATCTGACGGGTTATAGCATGCAATACGTTCGCGCATTCCACCACCATCCTTTGGCAAGATAGTAATGAGCATACCCTCATACAGAATAGGAGTTTGCTGCTCACAGCTCATTCCTTTATCGGCTTTATAGGAATCCTTTATCTCAGCTTTCCAATTTCCACCAGCATTATCCACCTGCAGCAAGGCACCTCCTGCACCATAACCAGCTACCAGGAAGATCTGATTATTAGAAATCTGTAAAGGTGATGGAGCCACTACCGATGGCTGCCACTTGGAAGCCGACCACAACAACTTACCTTGATCTGCTTTCTCTGCGGATACACCACAAACACCGCCAACACCAACATATACAAACTGCTGTTTGCCACCTAAAGCCATTGGCATGACAGAGGAATGCGACATCTTGAAAGCAGGTTCATTTGGGGTTTCCCAGAGAACATCACCCGTCTTGGCATCTACGCCACACAACAAGGTTTCTGTTCCTGCAGGAGCTAACACCAGCACACCATCTTGAACCAATGGACATTGACCTGTATACCAGAATGGAATCTCAGAGCCATATTCCTTTTTCATATCCTTAGTCCAAATCAGGTCACCAGTAACCTGATCGCAACACATCACATAACCTTCTGGAGAGATGGTAATCACCAAATTTTCATAAAGTGCAGGAATGGTACGTGAGAAACCATGATTACGTTTCATCGGTACTCTGTACCAGCGACGCCACAATTCCTTACCTGTTTCCAGATTGAAGCAACGAAGTGCATCAGAACTCAATTGTTCGTTATAATCCAATACAAACACACGTCCATCTCCAATAACAGGAGCAGCATGACCTTCACCCGTCTCAAAAGACCACTGGATAGGGAAATCACCATCGGCCAACTTTAAACCGGCGTTCTTTACCTTATTATCCTTATCCACTCCTCTGAATCCCGGCCATACACCTGTAAATCCTTTGGGCTCAGTAGCATCTTCGTACTTCATAAAGTACTCACCCACTACAACCTCGTCGGCTTTTCTTGCACTACCGGCAGGGCGGTTGTCTGCTCCAGGTACCTGTTCCGTAAAACCGGTACTTGGATCATACAAATGCCAGCCTATCAGCACCATCAGCCAAAAAGCTGCCACACCCGCAGTAATTAGTTTAGTTCTATTCATTTTATATATTGTTTCAACGCCCACAGCAAGAACGTTAAATTATACATCTTTTCAGAATACCATAAGCGGCTGAAGTACAATCCTATAGGCTCTTCATCATACAAATGGCCTTCTTTATATCTGCCATACATGAAATCCCATGCATGTTCTTTTACTTCTTGATGTTCAGGGAACCAACTTAATGCCGCTAATACTCTACTAGTGTAAGTCACCTTAGAGCGAACACCCAAATTACCTCCCCATCCTCCATCTGAGTTTTGTGAACAGAGCAGGAAACCTAACTGATGCTCTGCTAATTTCTGAGCCTTGGCATTTCCTGTTGCCATCAAGTAATCAATAGCTGTAGCCGTACCATACACCGGAGCATGCTCATCGGCAGCATCTTGATCACCAAACCATAAGGGTGTCCAACCATTCTGCACATCTTGGTTTTTTTCCAACCATCCCAACAATCGGTCAAAACTCTTCTCTGCCTTAGCACGGAAGTCTTCTGGCAAATCATTCATCCATAATCCTAGGGCCAAAACCGCATGCGACGTGATGTCTGGAGAACTTCTGTCAAAAGGCAATTTACCCCATCCTTTACAAAAAGTAGGCATGCCACCATCGTTATTCTGCAAGATCATCAGCCAATTGATGCCATTTACAATAACCTCATTACAAGGATAACCCAACGCATGCAATGCCACTAATGCACCAGAAGTATCATCACCATCGGGTACGGAACCACTCAAATCACTCCATCCCCATCCACCAGGGGCTGCACCTGTAAACGGATGAATGGCACGTGTGGCATTCTGCTGAATGATCTCAGAAAGGGCTTCGTGTTCCTCAAATTCTGTCCCCAATATCTTGGCAGTCAGACTGGTTACCCAGGCAGACAAGTTTGTATCTATAGGCCAAGAACCATCGGCTCGCACTGTATCCACCAGGAATTGTGCACATCGCTGCGTTACGGCATGTTCCCTGAAACCACCTTCTGCCAGACACATACTCACAAAGGCTGTCAGTGGAGCTGCTTCCAGAAAGCCACCATCGGCAGGTTGAAGCTTGGTAAGCACTCGCATGGCTTTAGGCACAAACGCCTCACGCATGAAAGAAAGCATACCCCCTTTTCTGCGCATCTGGCAAATACCAATGGCAATCAACGCAGGAATGGCATAACTCACTACCGGTAAATTCAAAAACCGGAAGAACTTCTGCGGCAAAGTTGCCAACTCAAATGGAAACGGTGGAATCTTTTTCCAATCCTTCACCACACCTGCAAGTGCACACATCATGAGAATAGGAACAGAGAAAGTCAAGTCCTTACCATAATAAGCCAAGACACCCTGAATCAATGATTCTTCTGAGTCTCCACCAAATTTACTATTTAAATAGTGACGTGTTTCTGCAGCTTTCTCACCTACCGCTACTAAAGACACATAGGTCAGTAACGTAGCAGTCATATTCGATGGACTCTCTACAGAATCACCCCAAGAGCCATCGGCACACATGGTGCTTTTCAACCATTGGATTCCGCCACGTATTACCTTATCGTAACGCTGGGCATCAATGCTATGCAGCGCGAACACAGACACCGATGTAGAGATGGCACTGCTGGAAAGGCATCCTCTCCACATACCATCTTCACAGCGTAATGCCATAAGTTGCTTCATGGCATCTGCCTGCATTTCTTTCAATTGTTCTATCTTCATCGTGAACCCAACGCTAATAATCCATAAAATACATATTCTACATCGCTGTACTCATCCAGCAAAGTTGGGGAAAAGCCACCATTTGCCAACCAGTGAGACTCTACAAAATCTGTCACAGCAATAGGAGGTTTAATCCCCAATACACTCAGGGTAAATGTTGCCACAGCCGTAGACAACAAATCTGGTATAGGAGCTTCCTTCGTGGCACGGAAACCACCCGTCTCATCCTGCAAGCTCTGCAGCCAGCGCACCGATTCTTCATCGGATGCACCCATCTGATGGAGCATCGTCAGCGCAGAACAAGTAGCATTTGTTCCTGGTTCTGGACGACCGATTGAATGGACATAGCCTCCATCTTTCAAACGGTAAGCTTCTATTCTGCTCATCAGTTCTTCCTTCCCTGGCTTTCTCAAACGCAATTCCGCATTAATAAAACGGAAGAACAAGTCGTATAACACTCCTGTATCTTGTTTGGATTCAGACAGGATGCGTACATAAAACCCACTTTTCAAGAGAGCAAAGAGCAATTTCATTTCTCTTAATCCCACACGCTGCGAAAGTACACATTCCAGCAGAAGTCCAAACTGGGTATAATAAGGCTCCACCTGACCTCCAGCACCACAATAGCCATTTGGGCGTTTCTGACTTTGGACAAAACAGACAATAGCATTTCTGCCCTCAGGACTCAATGCCTTCACAGCTCGTCTCAAGGTCTGCCAGATTTTTATGGTCAGGGGCAATCTCATTTTATCTCTCTAATATCTTTTCGGTTACCTGGAATAACAAACGCTTAAGTTCCAGAACCTCAACATTCTTCAATACATCTAAAGCTTGCTGATGGTAAAAATCCAGCAGTTCTTCTACCTGCCGCAATGTCTCTTTCAGCACTGCTTTATGTTCCGGTTTCTCCAATACCGCTTTCATTTCTGATGCGTGCAGCAGTTCATCCACCAGTCCGCTGTTCTGCTCATCCTCACAAATCAATGCCAACACAGCACTAGGACGCAGAGTCACCGGATGATTCTCTGAGAAATCATCCAAATCATCCTTCAACTGATAGGCAATGCCTAACGCCTCGGAATACTGCTTAAGAATGGGACGAAGATGTACGTGATTTCCCGTACACATCAAGCCTAAGAGCAGCGAAACCTCGAAAGCTGGTACCGTTTTATGTATAAAAATATCCTTCACATATTCTAAGGTCACCGGTGTAGGATTAGCACACCATGTCAGCTCTGCGCCTTGTCCCTTACACAAAGCCAAATGAGCACTAGCAATAGCACGCACCAACTCCGGATTGGAACTCTGCGCCAAGATGCGATAGCCTTCACCTAACAGGAAATCTCCCGCATTAATAGCCCATGCATCTCCATACATTGCATTGATGGTTGGCTTGTCGTAACGAACCAAATCTCCATCCTGAATATCATCGTGTATCAAACTTGCTTTGTGGAAACACTCCACTGCCACAGCAGCCCTATGTACATCCTCGGTCATGACACTATCTCCAGTCAAGCTCTGATACACTGCAGCTACCAGATATGGTCTCCAGCGATGGCCTTCACCATTCATCCAATTGAAAGACACCTTACTAGTCTCATCGGTCAAAGGGCTCAAGATATATTTTAGTTCTACTGGAGAGAACCATTTAGAAATCCGGTCGCGAATCTGATCGTGGTTGATGAGTGTAATCTGCTCATCTTCTTTTTCCATACCCATGAGTTCACGCACATACGTAACGTCTACATGAGTATCCTTGCAACCGCCGTCATTCAGTGCTATAGCTAAACCTGGCACGGCATGACGAACCAATAGTGGGAATGCCTTCTCTAAAGAATCCAGGCAGCTTACACCAATCACAGCATCAATCACCTGATTCTCTATGAGCTCAATGACTTGCGTGAAACCTTCGGCCACCATGCTCAGCATGCCCGATTTGTCAGCTTCATCCTGCAAAGAAGGAATCAAGCATGAACCGCAGCGGTGACACAACAAGCCGAACTCATCGTATTCACCCTTGCAGCCACCATACTTACTCAAGCACTTGGGGAGCAACAGCAGACGGCGTTCAAACGGAATGCCTGCCACCACGTCTTTCCAAACCTGGTTATGAATCTCCACCATCAGCCAGTCGCGCATGCCCACAGGCAGTTGTTGCTGAATAATGAACGCGTCAGCCAGTTCCTCCAACTGTCTTAATGACAGTGGCGGACACAGTCCTTGGGCAGCCACATAACTGTCCAACTGCTCTCGCAAAGCCTTACGCTCTCCGGCTGTTGACGGTATCAATCTCTTATCATCCATACACTCCAAAACCAAAGAAATAGTTTCGTTTCAACCAACGGTAAGGCGCACTCTTTTCCGGGATAGCCTCATTGCGCATATCATGGCCTGCCACCGGATACATCTTATCATACTCTTGGAGTACCGTTCCACGAGAGGTGGTCTCCACAGCTTCGTGTTCACGCAGGAAATCAGCCAGACGCTTTGGGTCTTCCAGCAAAATGCAACCACGGCTCGTCTCTGCCGTCATCTTGCGAAGATCAGCCAGGAATGTACTGTCTCTGAACAGGTCATAAGCATTACTGCCCTGTTCATTGATGAACTCGCGAGCCAACTGCAGCGGCGGACAGAATTCCACAGCCCCTGATGGAGAGATGTGATGACTCATGCCTGTTGCAGCAGGGCACATAGCCTTACCCTCATCGTCCCAATACGTATCAATAATCACTACTGGGGCATTTCGGCGCTCTTCTACTAAAAATTCACGGAAACTGCGAACCTGCTCCTTGCTCAGTGCAACCTCAGGATTTGGGTTAGCTCCTACAGGACGATAGATGTAATACCACAGATAAGCGGCACCTTCTGCAGCAACACGCTCAATATGCTCACGGCATACCAGTTCTTCATAATTCGTCTTGCAGATACTGGCAGCGATACCGAATATCACACCAGCCTTACGGCAGGCGCGTACACCACGGAGGGTACGTTCAAATACCTCATCACGTCCGCGACGGCGATCGCTCTCCTCTTTCAGTCCTTCCATACTGAACAGCGGTGTAACATTTCCCAGTCTACGCAGCGTCTGCGCTATTTCATCAGTCATCAATGTTCCGTTCGTAAACAACTGGAAATAACAGTCGCTATGCTTAGCCATTACATCGAACAGTCCCTTGTACATCAAAGGCTCACCTCCCAAGATGCCAAAAAAGTAACTGCCATGTCTCTTGCCATCGGTAATGATGCCATCCAACTGTTCCAAAGTAAGCTGCTTGTGCCCGCCGGCAGTTACCCAGCACCCACTACAGCGCAAATTACAAGCCTCATTGACACTGATCATCACAAAAGCCGGAAAGAAAGGCTCATTCTTGGCCATCATGCGCTCAAAACGCGGCATGTGCCACAGGTTACGCCAGCCAAAGTTCCAGGCAAATTTCCACAACAGACGCATAGGGGTCTGGCGTACAATACGGCAACCAATCTTGAGTAAAGATGTATAATCGCTAATCATTCTTCTTTCTTTTTTAACAAGGAAACACCTGCTCTGCGAGCTGCCAAACGCTCACGAAACGCAACATTATAAACCGACTTACTGTCCAGTTGTATAGCCTTCTCTTCCATAGTCACGCCACCATTTATCGGGCTACGGTCATATTTAGGGAAGATGATGGCACTGTGAGGGCAAGTACGTGCACAAGCCGGGCAGTTGTTCTTACAGTTATGAGGATGAACCACTCTCACCCGGTCTTCTATCATCTCATAGACGCCAAAGGGACAGAAGTCAAAACACTTACCGCACTCGCCACAGACATCCTTATCCAGAGTTGGATACCAAGCATCCTCACCTGGTTTCTTAGGCATGGCTTTCAAACGCTCTTTTACGGCAGCTTCTGCAGCTTCATCTTTTTCTGTATCTAAACCCAACTGCAGTAGCAGCTCTTCTACATTCTTTTCACGAATGCTATAAATGGTTACATTTTCTTCGTCATTGAATTCCAGCAAACTCTTCACGGCTCTCTTATGACAAGCCACTACAGTGGTCTGTGCAATAACATGCACTTGCGGGTCATGCTCCTCGCAAAGCTCACATAAATCTGGAATCAGGTTTACTTCCCATCCACTACGCTCAGCAGCCACGGCCAAACGAGCTATGTCATTCCAATGTATAAACGTACGCGATGCACACGCACATAGAGTCAATTTCATCTCGTTCATTAATTAATCTGTCATCCAATTTTTGAATTCAGAGGCCTTGTTCTTGGAGATAAACATAGGCTCTGGTAAATCTATAGGGACATGCACAAGGAGTCGGTTGTCAAACCACACTACTAGCTCTATAATCACATCCTTAGACACGATATACTGCTTATTTGCCCTGATAAAACGACGAGGATCCAAACTGCCGATTATGGTGTCCAGTGACTTATTATATACCATGTTCTTCCCATTCTTCAGATAGATGCTAGTATTTCTATCACTACTATAGATGCACGCTATGTCATTCACATCTACAGGCACTAGTTTATCTTTTACTGGCACTAGTAAAGCTTGCTTGTACCCCTCTTCCGGCTGGCCGCTCTTCATGGCCATCATACGCTCTACGTAAGCCATCACATCTGGCTGGTTCCAGCGGTTGAATTTATCTAATGCACGCTTCAGGTCTTTTGACTTCAATGGTTTAAGCAGATAATCAATACTGTTTACATTGAATGCATTCAGCGCATATTGATCATATGCCGTAGTGAAGATAATAGGTTTATTTACCTCTATCTGATCAAACAAGCTGAATGCTGAACCATCGGACAAATGAATATCCATGAATATCAAATCAGGATCGGGATGTGTACTCAGCCAAGCTACAACTTGGCGAACACTTTCCAATACCCCCAGAATCTCAATAGAAGGATCCTGTTCTTGCAGCATAGCCATCAGGTTCTCACTAGCTGCAGTTTCATCTTCTACAATTAGAACTCTCATACTTACGCCAATGACAGGATTACACAATATTCATTTTCCGACTGTTTAACAGTCAGTTCCTTATCCATGAGCAGGATAAAACGCTTTTGCAAGTTTTTCAAACCCGTTCCATGTGTTTCTGGTTCGAAGGTCTTCGGAAAGACAGGGTTCTTCACGAACAACTCCTGCTGCTCTGTAAGACCAACCTGAATTGTCATGTGGTGCTCACTGTCTATGATATTATGTACCGTGATATTCTCCAATAATGGCAACAGGCTCAGAACAGGCAGCTTCCGCTGTAGCACCTCTTCTGGTACCTCAATTTCAAAACTCAGTTTATTAGCATAACGAACCTGCAAGACCTGTGCGTATGCCTGCATAAAATCCAGTTCCTCTTCTAATGTAACCAATCCTTTGTTCTCACTCTGGAGGATATAGCGGAAAATATCACTAAGTTCATTGATATAATCAATGGTGGCACTCTCGTTCTTCTTTCTGACCAGACTGCTTATGCCATTCAAAGAATTGAAAAAGAAGTGCGGGTTAATCTGGTTCATAAGTGCACTGCACCGGCTCCGTAAACTTTCTATGCGCAACTGCTGCAATTCATCCTCCTTCTCCTGACGAGATGTATACAGAAACGCCATATAGCCTATAGTAATGCTCATGACTGCTATAATAAAGAACTGGAAAGTCGGAATCATGAGCGACATGTCAAATTCAAGATGTAGCATGAACTTCACGGCCTCATACAGCAGAAATGCTGCCAAAGCAAAGCCAACGTTAGGCCAAATACGCTGAACAAGACTGGCTGAAGTCAACTTATAAAAATTATAATGTAAGACCGCATCTATCACGGCCAGCAGATACACAAAGCGGCAGATAAAGAATATAAAGAATCCTAATTGCTGCCCTTCGGGCACAAACATCAAGTCGCATGTGAACCATGCCAAGTTCGGATAACTGATAAACAATGTCATCAGCAAACTCATCATCCATGTTTTCTTAAAAATAGCAGTCTTTTCCATGCTGCAAAAATACAAAAAATAGTTGTCATTAATAAGGAGCTTGAGCTAAAACGAAATTAATTCACATCAAGATGAATTTTGGACTATATCCTGTGTTCTATTTGGCGTATTGTCTAACTCTTCTTGTTGCAGCATTCACGCTGGGTATTGTATTCCTGGATGTGATAGGTCTGCTGCTCTTCCTCTTGTAAATAACTTCAGAATTCAGAAGGAACGGTAAAGAAAACTGGCTCGCTGGTGACCGGATGGGTAAATGCGATATCCTGCGCATGGAGACATAATCTTTGGGCGGGATTTCCATAGAGATTATCACCCACGATAGGTGCATTCAAGCCATCTTGATGGGCAGCATGTACACGAAGCTGGTGGGTACGTCCTGTACTAGGATAAAAATCTACACGGAGAAAGCCTTCAGCGGTCTTCTCGCCCAGGACATAGCGCGTTTCTGCATATTTGCCGTATTGCTCACTTACAATCTGACGAGGACGGTCGTATGGATTCAGGCACAGGGGCAGACGTATATAGCCCTCCTTCTCTACAGGATTGATACGAGTGGCATCGAGCAGAGCTACATAATGTTTCTTCACATCGTGCCCGATGAACTGTTTCTGAAGCACCTTATACACGTCTTCATTCCGGGCCAGCACCATCAAGCCCGATGTATCCATGTCCAGCCGATGGACGATGACAGGGCCCTTAAGGTCTGGATAACGCTCTTTCATCACGTCATACACCGAAGGCAGGTCGTCTTTCCCAGGAACTGCCAGCATGCCCGATGGCTTATTCACCACGATGAGTGCATCGTCCTCGAAGAGGACTTCCAGCTTCTGCGCCATTTCACGGTTCCGGGCTAAAAGCGGGTTCTCCTCTACCTCCAATCCCTGCATCATGTACGTAAGGATAGGCTTGCACTTGCTGCGGCAAGCCGGATAGAAATTTCCCTCTATACGCAACTCATCCTTAGGAGAAGGACCCATCCAGAACTCTGCCATACAGAGCGGTTTAAGACCCAGTCTGTATGCTGCCTGCATGAGCTTTGGGGCACAGCATTCACCCGATCCTCCGGGAGGAATGGTTTCTCCAAACACATGAACCAGATCACACTCCTTGCCATAGGCATTGTGAACCTTATACTGCTGGAA
>JAKSLR010000041.1 GCA_024401095.1 Bacteroidaceae bacterium | reverse complement strand
AGAATACATGCCTGTCACGCATGGGGTCACGAGTTCGAGCCTCGTACGCACCGCATTATTTCCTGAGAACTGATTCTCAGGATTTTTTTTTACGGTTGCCGAATTAACTCAGTTGGTAGAGTACCTCATTCGTAATGAGAAAGTCGCGGGTTCGAGTCCCGCATTCGGCTCTTTTTTCTGTATTCCTTTCTTTTTGCCCATTAAATTTGCTTAATTCCTATTTTAATGTTAAGTTTGCAACTTAAATGTGTAAATTAATAAGGTAAAAACATTAAAATTCTATATTTATGGCATTGATGAAATCTATTTCCGGTATTCGTGGTACTATTGGCGGTAAAGCTGGTGAAGGCCTGAATCCACTGGATATTTGCAAATTTACTTCTGCTTATGCTACTTTGATCCGAAAGACAACTACCCAGAATTCAAATACTATTGTGGTTGGACGTGATGCCCGTATCTCAGGCGAAATGGTCAAGAACGTAGTTTGTGGTACTTTGATGGGAATGGGATTTGATGTCATCAACATTGGTTTGGCATCTACGCCTACCACAGAGCTTGCTGTTACCATGACAGGTTCTTGCGGTGGTATTATCCTGACTGCAAGCCATAATCCTCGTCAATGGAATGCTCTGAAACTTTTGAATGAGAAGGGTGAATTCTTGAACGCTGCAGAAGGAAAGGAAGTTCTTCGCATTGCTGAAGCCGAGGAATTTGACTTTGCAGAGGTGGATGAACTGGGCAAATACATTGAAGATTTTACTTTCGATGAAAAGCACATTGAGTCTGTATTGGCTCTTAAGCTCGTTGATGTTGAAGCTATTCGCAAGGCTAATTTCAAAGTTGCCTTAGATACTATTAATTCTGTAGGTGGTATTGTATTGCCAAAGTTGCTGGACAAGCTTGGCGTCAGCTATCATGTCCTCTATGGAGAACCTACCGGTGATTTCCAGCATAATCCAGAGCCATTGGAGAAAAACCTTGGCGACATCATGAATCTTATGAAAGGGGGTGATTACGATGTAGCTTTTGTTGTGGATCCCGACGTAGATCGTCTGGCATTTATCTGTGAAGATGGTACTATGTATGGAGAGGAATATACATTGGTTACCGTAGCCGATTATGTGTTGAAGCATACACCGGGTAATACCGTTTCAAACTTGAGTTCTACCCGTGCTCTTCGTGATGTAACAAATCTATACGGAGGTACTTATACTGCCAGTGCGGTAGGTGAGGTGAATGTTACTACCAAGATGAAGGAAGTGGGGGCAGTAATTGGTGGAGAAGGAAATGGTGGTGTCATCTATCCTGAAAGTCATTATGGCCGTGATGCACTTGTAGGTATCGCTCTTTTCCTCAGTCATCTGGCACATGAAGGAAAGAAAGTCAGTGAAATCCGCAAGACTTATCCTCCTTATTTCATTGCAAAGAATCGTATTGACCTTACTCCAGCTACTGATGTAGATGCTTTGCTTGAGCAGGTGAAAGAGCTTTATAAGAATGAGCAGATCAATGATGTAGATGGCGTTAAGATTGACTTTGCTGATAGCTGGGTACATCTTCGTAAGTCTAATACTGAACCTATCATCCGTGTCTACAGTGAAGCTGCTACCATGGAGCAGGCAGACGAGCTTGGAAAGAAGATCATGGAAATTGTATATTCATACGTGAAATAAAGTATGAATATACTGAAGAATTATGCATCTACTATCTTGCTGTTGTTCGGCATTCTTGCCGGTGGCATTTTAGGCATGGTGTTCGGAGAAGATGCTGTCGTAGTTAAACCTATTGGCGACATCTTCCTGAATTTCATGTATGTCTTGGTTGTTCCTATCGTTTGCTTGAGTGTTTCATCGGCCATGTGCCAGATGACTCGTTCAAACATGATAGGCAAGGTACTGGTAAATACCCTGTTGATTTTTGTAGTCATGTCGGTTGTGGCTGCAGTCTTGAGCTATCTATGTATCTTGATTTACAATCCAATGGCCATGGTAGACAGTTCGTCTGTTGTTCTGGAAGGTGCTGTTGTTGCCGATAACTCCATGTCTCCTGGCGAGATGTTTGTGAACACACTTACAGTTCCGGAGTTCCTTCAACTGTTTGAAAAACCTCATTTGCTGCCTCTGATTATATTTTCTGTAATCTTTGGATTTGCCGTTGCCGGGTGTGGTGAAAAGGGAGAGTTCATTGCTCATCTTCTTTCATCGGGAACCAGTGTGGTCTTGAAAATGATGGATTATCTCATGTACGTAGCTCCGCTTTGTCTGGGATGTTATTTTGCGGCTACCATAGGAAGCATGGGTTCTCAGATTGTCAGCGGATTCATGGGTTCCTTTGTGCTGTTTCTGGTGTTGACACTTATTTTCTTCTTCCCTGTGAATACAATCTATGTTTTCATAAGTGGAGGAAAAAATGCAGTAAAGTCATTCTGGAAGAACATGCTTACTCCATCGCTTACAGCCATTGCCACTTCATCTAGTGCTGCTTGCATCTCTGTAAATATTGATGCATGTAAGAAAATGGGTGTTTCAGATAACATCGCTTCATCGGTTATTCCTTTTGGCACCAATATCCACAAGGATGGATCTGTCGTAAGTGCTATTATCAAGGTGGTGTTCCTTCTCACCATTTTTGGTGGGCAGAGTGGGTTTGAGATGAATGGTCTGACAGTTATCCTCACGGCATTGGTATCCAGTATGGTTGTTGGTGCCATTCCTAGTGGCGGAATGACTGGTGAGCTGCTCATCTGTTCTATTCTGGGATTTTCTCCAGAGTTGGCAGGTGCTTTGCTGGTCATCAGTACCATTGTTGATGTCCCTGCAACTTTGTTGAATTCTACCGGGAATATAGTTGCCAGTGTTATGGTAGATAGCTTCTCTAAAAAACAAAATACTGATCAATGAAAAAAATATTGCTCCTATTAGCAGCGATTTTAATGATAATGACTAGCTGTCAACAATCTGTCCAGAAAGAGACTTATGCAGAAATGACCTCTGCATTGGATACCTTGTTTTCATCCCGATTTGCTCCAAATGAACCTGGTGCCTGTGTGATTGTCACTTTGCACGACAGTATCATCTATGATCATTCTTTCGGCATGGCTCTCATGGCAGGTCATGAATCGGAACACGGAACTCCTATAACAGATGAAACCATGTTCAACATCTGTTCTGTTTCAAAGCAGTTTTCTGCCATTGCTCTTTTAAAATTAGAGGAACAGGGCAAGATTTCTCTTCAAGATCCTGTCAAGAAGTATTTCCCTGAATTTCAAGCAGATTTCTTTGGTGAGATTACGTTGGCTCATCTGCTTTCTCATACCAGCGGTTTGCCTGATGATCGTCCGCGAACAGCCGAAGAATGGGCTAAATACACTTCCATGTATCCTACTCAGTTTACTAAAGTGGAGGATTTCAAGCGTTTCTGTGAAGTAAAGGAGAGTGTACGATATATGGAGAAGCTTGACTACCTGAAGTTCAAGCCTGGTTCTCAATATGAATATCAGAACCCTACTTTTCAGCTGGCCGAACTTATCATAGAGCAGGTTACTGGTCAGTATTTTGAGACATGGATGAAAGAAAACATCTTTATGCCTGCCGGCATGGAGAATACCCTGTATTTTACTCCCGATAAGCAAATCAGAAATATGGCCCATGGATATGAACCAGTAGGATTTACCACACTGAATGGTGATCAGGTGCCAACGGATAATCCAAATAATTACTGGCGCTCTGCCGATCAGAAATGGGAGGAAAACGACTATGGTGAGGCTAGTTTCTATGGAACTAAGGCCGATGGCGGTATTTATACCACACCACTTGATTTTCTTCGATGGGACCGTGCCTTGTATCATGATACATTAGTTGGAAGAAGTTTTCGCCAGAAAGCTCATACGTCTTATATAGAGACAGACATCCCTGAAACCGGATATGGATATGGCTTTTTCATTGAAGAACGTGAAAGCCGTCCTAAAAAGATATATCATACAGGTGACAATGGTGGCTTCCTTATTTTTGAAGGCCGCATTCCTGAATTAGACATTTTCTATCTTATTTTTGCAAACCGCCCAGATTGGTTGCGTGAAGAAACTGTAGAAGAAGTAGATCAAATATTACTAAACACTTTTTGCGAATAAATACGATGCTTGAATTAGACCTGTATCAAACTGTATGTGCGGCTGTAATAGCCCTATGGATAGGAACATTTCTCAAAAACAGAATAATGTTTCTTCAGCGTTTCTGTATTCCATCTCCTGTAGTAGGTGGCCTTCTGTTTGCACTCTTGACATTGGCTGGCTATAGTAGTGGACTCTTTGTCATTGGCTTCGATGATACGTTGAAGAATCTTTTCATGGTTTTCTTTTTCACATCAGTTGGTTTCCAGGCTAATTTCAAGACCATTAAGCAAGGTGGTAAGCCATTGATAGCCATGGTGCTTTTAGTGGCTGTCCTGGTGGTTATACAAAACTCTGTAGCTGCTGGCATTGCCATGGGATTAGGACTTGACGGCCTTGTAGGCCTCTGTGCAGGCTCTATCCCTATGGTAGGTGGTCATGGTACTGCAGGCGGCTTTGGCCCTGTGCTCGAAGAAATGGGCGTGACCGGTGCCATGAGTCTTACCACTGCTGCTGCTACCTTTGGTCTGGTGGCTGGTTCTTTGATAGGTGGCCCTTTGGCACAGCGCTTAATCGAAAAGCATAATCTGTTGAAAGACCGTGAGAATATCAAGGCTCAAGGTGGTTCCAAGGAAGCTGAGCTTGCCGATAGTCTTACATCCTCACAGGCCGATAAAGAGAAGAATAAGGGTGATTATACCAAAGCGTTGTATCTGCTTATTATTGCTGTTGGTTTAGGTACCCTAGTCAGTATGTTGCTCGATCTTACTGGTATGACGTTCCCTATCTATATGGGTGGATTGCTGGCTGGTGCAATAATAAGAAATATCGATGAGTTCGGTGGTAACAAGATAGGTTCTCCTATGCGTGAGATCGATGAGATGGGCAGTATCTGCCTGTCGCTTTTCCTGGGTATTGCCATGATTTCCCTCAAGCTCTGGGAATTGGCAGAACTGGCGTTGCCACTCTGTCTCATGCTGGGTGCTCAGATTCTTATCATGATTCTCTTTGCCTATTTCATTTGTTTCCGTGTCATGGGCAAAGATTACGATGCTGCAGTGCTTTCTGCAGGTTTCTGCGGTTTTGGAATGGGAGCTACTCCAAATGCCATGGCCAATATTCAGGCGGTATGTGACAAGTACGTGGTTTCCTGGAAGGCTTTCCTGATTGTACCTATCGTGGGAAGTATGTTTACAGACTTTGTAAACAGTATGTTGATTACAGTTTTCCTGAATATCCTCTGATCATTCGGCCAGACGTACGAGAATAGCGTCTTGTAGGTTTCTGATTTCGGTACCTTTGCCTGCAGGAACTCCATCGTTCATCATGGAGAAGAGAAGTACGTGTCCGTCTTCACGGAACAGATAGCCTGTCAGGGCGTAGGTTCCTGTCAGTGAACCGGTCTTGGCATAGACTCTTCCTTCTGCCTTGGTACCTTTCATTCGGTTTTTCAGCGTGCCGTCTACACCAGAGATTGGCAGTGCTTCCTTGAAAATTTCAAAGAAATCTGTTTCCTTATAGATATATTTCATGAGTGCAACTTCCACTTCGGGAGTAATCATGTTGTAGAATGAAAGACCGCTGCCATCTACCAATCTGTATTCTTGTTCAGAAAAACCTAGGCTCTCTATCAGTTGATTGACAAAGCTAATGCACATTTCTGTCTTGTCGTAATTTGTATCATTCAGATTACCAAGCTGGTACAAGATGGATTCTGCATAACGGTTGTCGCTGGTTTTCAGACAGTGTGGCAAGATCTCCTGCAGTGTCCTGCATTTTTCTGCTAGCAGTTGGGCATCATGAGGCAGAATGCTGTCTCCTACGGTTCCATTTATGCCGATGCCCAGATTTTCCAGACCCCTTGTCAGTTTCGTCATGAAGCAGGTATCCTTGTCTAATACTAGGGGTGAAAGTAGGGGAGAATCGTCGCCCGTATCATCCCAGCACCAGCCATATCCGGCCAATGTCCGGTTTTTCATGGTCATGTCAGCATAGATATTACCGGCTATACTGTCTATGTGATGTGCTTGTAATCCCATCAGCAGTGTGTCCAGATCAGCAGAGGAGAAAGCAGGATCAAAGTTACCTTTGACCCAAAGGTCACCTTCCAGCACGTTTTTCCTCTGGCCATCTATATGATGACTGTGAATTTTTCCTGTACCGTAGATGGATGTCCTGATGCCATAATCAGGGCCCAGATTTTTCAGGGCAGTGGCACAAGTAAAGGTTTTGGTGGTGGAAGCAGGCCTGTGCAGCTTCTTCTCATCCATGTTGTATAATAGGGTTTCGGCAGTTGCGTCATAGACCATAATACCCAGCGATGCCTGCTGCATGAGCGGGTAATTATTGATGATGCTGTCCAATTCTGTCCGGAGGGTTCTGTTTTCTTGTGCCTGTAAATGCGTTGCACAGAAGATCATCAGAAAAAAAAGCGCTTTCTTCATTATCTTTAAATTTTCGCAAAGATAAATAAAAATTTGGTAGTTCCGTTTTAATTTCCGAAATTTGCAAAAACGAGTATAAACTTTTTAAATCAAGAATTATGGCAACTCCTCATATAAATGCTGCTGACGGTGCATTTGCAAAGACCGTTCTTATGCCGGGTGATCCCCTTCGTGCTAAATTTGTGGCAGAGACTTTCCTTGAGAATCCTCAGCTGGTGACATCTGTCCGTAATGTCTTAGGATATACCGGTACATATAAAGGCGTGCCTGTATCGGTCATGGCCAGTGGCATGGGTATGCCAAGTATCGGAATCTATTCCTATGAGCTTTATAAGTTTTATGGAGTGGAGAATATCGTCCGGATCGGTTCCGCCGGTAGCTATACAGACAAGCTGAATGTCATGGATGTGGTTTTATCCAGCAGTGCGTATAGTGACTCCACTTTTGCCAAGTTGCAAGGGGGATGTGAGGAGAAGAACATTCTTCCAAGTGCGGAGCTGAACGACGTTATTCTGAAGAAGGCTGAAGAACTGGGAATCGATTGTAAATTGGGTGTTGTTCATTCCAGCGATGTGTTCTATTCTCATGCTGAGACTTGGGAGCAGATCAAGGAACGTACACAGTCAGACTGTGTGGAGATGGAAAGCTTTGCGCTCTTCCACAATGCCAATGTCCTGGGTAAGAAAGCTACCTGCTTACTTACTATCTCAGACAGTTTTGTGAACCATGTGGAGCTTTCTTCCGAGGCACGCCAGAATTCCTTCACCACCATGATGAAGCTGGCATTGGAAAGTGCTATTGCATTCTAAATCAGATCTGTAATTACCTTGATAAAGAATATGGTCAAGACCAGCAAAATGACTGGTCTTACTATTTTTGTGCCTTTGTTCGTAAAGAACTTGGCTCCTAGATAGTTGCCAGCAATGCTGAAAATGGCTGCTACAATACCCAGTTGAAGCCATACTACACCATTCATCAGGAAGATGACCAGAGCAGTAATGTTGCTGGTCAGGTTCACTGTCTTGGTTATGCCTGCTGCATCGTTCAGGGAAACATGTGCCAGCCCTGTGAGGGTAATCATGAGGAAAGTACCGGTGCCAGGACCATAGAAACCATCGTACATGCCGATAAAGAACGACAGGACTCCGATGATCATTGCAGTCTTAAGCGGTGGGAACGGTGTTTCTGAACCAGTCAGCGCCTTCTTGCGAATCAGAATATAGGCAGCAGTCAGCGGCAGCAGAACCAGCATGAGAATCATGAAATCATGTTCGGGAACCAGCAGTGCCAGATTAGAACCTATGCTGGCACCAACAAGTGTGGCTGGGATGGCTACAATGATTTGCTTCCAGTGAATGAAACCATTCTTTGCATATTGCCAGGTAGCAATGGTAGTTCCCATGGTGGAACTGAATTTGTTGGTTCCAATAGCTGCATGAGCAGGAAGTCCGGCTATCATGTAGGCTGGGAGAGAGATCAGTCCTCCGCCTCCGGCTATAGCATCGATAAAGCCCGCCAGAAAAACCAGCGGGCAAACTATCAGGTAAGGTAAGATTGTTTCCATGAATGTCGTTTGTTCTATTTGTGTTTGTCAGTTTATTTTACCACTGCAGGTATGCTCTTAGGAACCGCTGTCAGTGCAGCCGTCCAAGTCTTCGTGTTGGCTTTTCCTGCACGGTAGGTTACTAATGCTGCATAAGAGCCTTTCAGTGTCTTGCTGTTCAGGTAGATGACCTTGAACTGTGTCTTGGTTACACGCTCTATGATGTATGGGCAACCGGC
Organism: Bacteroidaceae bacterium; assembly: GCA_024401095.1. Taxonomy (GTDB): domain Bacteria; phylum Bacteroidota; class Bacteroidia; order Bacteroidales; family Bacteroidaceae; genus Minthousia. Next base: position 16,210 of record JAKSLR010000041.1, on the reverse strand, counting down.
CACCTCGTCCAGGTTTGCCTTCTTGTTCTTGGCAGCAATCAAGCTGCGGATTTTATTCATGACCTCTGTATCTGTTCTCAGAAGAGAGGCTACATAAGTCAGTCTTCCACGCTTGTCAAACAGGTCATTCTTCAGAATTGTACCGTCTTCATCAAAGGAAAGTTTGTCTTCATAACCCTTAATCTGATACTCGAAGTCAAACTTGTCAAGCATTTCACTGTCACCGAAATACAGTCCTCTGTAATTCTCGTTATCTATCTCTGTGGAGTACTCTTTCTGAGGGTATTCTGTTCCCTGCCATCCCAGTCGGATAGCACGTTCCACATCGTACACTTCATTCTGTATAAATTCGGTATAGCTGGTAATGTCAGCTGCCATGTTCTTTGCAATTTTCTTAGGCGCCTTGAATTCCTTGCCAGGGTTCACATATTCGTGAATTAGTTGCAGAGTCTGGATATCCACATCCTCTTTCACCTTCTTTCCCAGTTTAGTCTGCAGGTTCTGTGCATTCTGCAGCAGCAGTTTCTTCTGTGCCAGTTCCTCTTGAAGGCCACTCAGCTGTTCCTTGAATAAGGCTACCGCCTGTACGGTGTCGGGCACAACCATACGAACCTTCTTTACGCGGTTGTTTGCCTGATATCTTATACCCGTTGTGTTCAGCTGTGCAAAACTAAATGTAGAAACCAGCATCAATGCTGCAGAAAGGATAAACTTCTTCATTTTATTTTCTGTTAAGAATTTGTTTTCTGGGTGCAAAGATACAGCGTTTTTCCCATAATTTGTAAAGGTTTTCCCTATTAAATGATAGGAGATTCCCTATATCTGATTCATAAGCGAGCTGACTAACACTAAAAAAGTACTGTCACACTGTCACAGTGTAACGCAGAATATAGAAAACCTTCCTTTGGAAAGAAAAATTAGAAATGATAGGTTGTTCCCACTAATAATTCAAAACGAGTGTCAAATCCATTACCACCGACGGTGATTCCATTGAATGCATTCCCTAAGACAGTACAGTTGAATTCTCCAACAATCCCCATTCTTTTTGATGTCATAAATTCACTGAGGAATCCAAAACGAGCAGCTGGAACGGTCTTGTTTTCTGGTTTAAAACCTTGAATTTCTGGTTTGAAATGATGACCAGACTCTAGTCCAAGACCAGCTATGATTCGAAAAGAAGCCGTTTGTATTTCTGGCTTTTCAAGCATGGCAGCATAAGAAAGATTCCAAAGATAGTCCACATAACAACCGGTACTACTGAATTTATACAGCTGATTTTTGGGAGTTCCACTGTGATTCTGCCCAAAATATCCTTGTAAACGTATTCCGGAAGATGGAGTTGCATCCCAACAGAGACTTAATGTTTCTTGTGACGCAATCATTCTTGGGAAGGAAATACCTGTGGTATGTTCTTCCCATGCATAGTTACCGCCTGCCTGGATCATAAGGTATATTTTGCCTGGATTCTGTGCCTGAATGCCTTGCACCAATCCCTCAAAAAGCAAAAAAAGAAGTAGAATTCTTGTTTTCATGTTGCAAAAATAGGTTTTAATTTTCAAAATAGGAAGAAAAAATGTAATTTTGCACTCCGTTGTGAGAAATGAAACATGATTAAGAGAGTTTGTTTTTTACTTTTATGCTTGTTGTCTGCTTTTATTCCTCTAAATGCGCAGTTTGTTGCTCCTAAATATAAAGTTGAGAAACCTGACACATTAAACGTTCTTCAGCAGATATCTATTCGCACTAATTCACTGGAATGGCTTGCTGCCGTGCCTAATCTTGGCATTGAGTTTGCGCTTTCTGGCTCTCCTTATAATGCCTATACATTAAACTTGTCAGGGCGATTTCGTTGGGATACTCATCCGGATTATATATCCTATAATTCCTTTAATATCCTTGAAGGTAAATTAGAGTTACGTCGCTATTGGCATACCCGTCAGCGAAATTCTGCTCAATACAGAGGTTTGGAACGTATCTTTTCTAAGGAAAGAAGGAATCCCAGATTCTGGCGAGGCTATTATGCCGGCTTGTATGCACAGGCAGGTTCTTTCCAATGGAAGTTTACTCAGAAAGGTATTCGAGGTTCAGAATACAGTGCTGGTCTTTCCTTGGGTGTAGTTCGTCAGCTGTTCATTTATGAGAAAAATGCGTTGGATCTGGATTTGGGCTTAAGTGCAGGTGCATTATGGGTAAAAGGCGAAAACTTTACTGTTAATCGTGAACAGAATGTTTATGAGACAGGAGAATCAGTGAATAAAGTCTTACCTATGCTAACCGATGTTCGCCTTGCTTTGGTATATCGGTTTGGACCATCAGTCAAGAAACGTTATCTCCATAATCAGGAAAAATGAAGAAGATAGTATGTATATTTCTTTTTAGCCTGTTGACAGGAATCTTGCATGCTCAACGTTTGGCCGTGAAGACAAATGTTCTTCTCGATGGTGTAATGGCTCCAAATTTTGGGGTTGAGATGCTTACAGGTTCCCGTTCTACAGTTTCTGTTTCCCTGATGAATGGTAATAATGTAGCATATAAACATTTATCAGTCTTAGCTTTTCAGCCGGAATGGAGGCATTGGCTCAGTGGTCAGCCACTTCATCGTGGATTCATTGGATTGGTTGGATTGGCCGCAAGATATAAAGGTACGCCCGGTAAGACTACCTCCTACGATGGTTATGGAGCGGGTCTGGGTTTTGAACTAGGCTATGATTTTGGACTGTCTTCCCGCATGAAGCTGGAATTGGCAGCTGGAAGCGGTGCATTTATTTACAATCAGAAACAAGGATATAAGGTTCCTGCAGAGGATGTGTCTGCTCCCGTGAGTGGATACACTTTGATTCCTCTGCAGGCTGCCGTCAGTCTAATCTATATATTGAAATGAAATTGTTGAGGTTCTTTTTCCTGATGGGTTTGCTGTTTTTTCTGGCATTACCTTCTGAGGCTCAGATGAAGACTGTTACTGGTCGTATTCTGCAGACTCAGTTTGGCAATGAAAAGAGCAAACCATTCGAAGAAGAAGTTCATGTTTTTGGCTTTAATACAAAAGGGGAATTCAAGAAAGCACAGACTGCACTGGAGACACCAGGATCCTTTATTACCAGCTTTGACTCCGAGACCATTGCCGATGAAAATGGTTATTATACCATACAGGTTGCACCCACAGGTTATCTTCTGGTGGTAGCAGGAGGTCTTTCCCATGCCAGTGAAGAGGTTAAGAAACGTCTGGTCATTAATTTCCAGATTGATGCTGGAGTCCAGCTGAATACTGTCAATGTATTGGGTAAAGCCAAGGTTGCCTTGATTGATTCCATGGATGTCATTGATACCGGAGCTACTCTGGTAGCCAGCAGTAACATTACCATTCCCGATGCTGTAGGCCAGCACAATGCACGTCTGGTGTTTCAGCCTGTTGTGATAGATTGCCAGACAGGAGATACCGTTCAGTTCCTTGCTCCAAAGGTGTTCGACGGAAGGGAATATCGTACAGCCATGCTTCAGCGCATGGGCTTCAAGAAAGAGAGAGACCTGCTTTCTGCTTATGTACAGCCTGAGGAACTGAGCGCAGAGAAATTAAAGATACGCTGGTCAGAAAACATTCAGAAAAAAGACAAGACACATACCTATACCTGCATGGCAGGAATGCGTATTGTAGATTTTAACTCTATTCTCTATCGGGAAGACAAGCAGGTTTCCAGCTGTCTTGCTCGTCGTCCGTTCCAGTTCCTTGAATTCCAGGCTACTTATCCTGATTTAAACGATCAGGACTACAAGGAAGTGCCAAGGGGTGAACTTCGCGACGGAGCAGAGAATATCAGCCTTTCATTCTTGGTGGGTAAAGCCGTTTTAGACCCTGACCCTAAGAATGAGCTTGAATTGAACAGGTTAAATTCCACCTTGCAGCACATTGATAAGGATGGCGAATATCAGCTTCGTCGTGTGGCTATTACAGGTTATGCTTCTCCTGAAGGTAATTATCAGAATAACTTGGAACTTGCCCGCAAGCGTGCCGAGGTGGCAAAGAGTCTGGTCAGCCGAAACTTTAGTCATGATATTTATGTTTATACGGGTACACCTCAGGTTATCGGCTGGGATGTTGTAGCCGATTCCTTGGCTTTGCAAGGTCATCAAGAACTGGCACTGAAAGTACGCGATATTGTTTCTCAGGTCAAGGACTTGACCCTCCAGTCTCGCAGGGTGAGCAGTTTGAACGGCTATGAGGAGCTCATCAAACCTATCTTACCTCACTTGCGACTTTTCAAGTGCGAATATGCCTATCAGACGGTACGTGCCATGGAACCAGAGGAAATCATGGATGCCTACATGAATGATCCGGAATATAGGGTAGGTGGAAGCAAGCATTTTAACCATTATGATTATTGGAATCTCTTCCAGATGATCAAGGATCCGTCGGAACTTGAGGGATTATACAGAAGAGCTTATCAGGAAAGTGTGCAGAACGAGGCTCGTCCTTGGGTCTATGCGGCACATAAACTGGCATTGAGCTACCTTCGCAGAGACACTTGCGATGTCAATCTGCTTCGCCCTTTCATTGATGTGAATACTTCTAATGTGAATGTGGAACGAACCACTTTTGCCGGAAGAAAATACAAGATTAATCAGGAAGAGGTCTTGGCAGCCCAAGTGGCAGCCTATTACATGACAGAACAGACTGATACGGCTTATTATTTGGCACGAATGCTTCCTGATACAGAAAAATATCGTCAGGTGCGTAGTTTCGCTCTGGTCCGTGGCTTGCTGTTCTACCCGCATAAGAACGATGAACAGAAAGCCTTACTTCAGGAGGCTTTGCCGCAGGTCATGGGTACTTCCGTGCTTAATAAGGCTGTTTTACAGGTAGCCATGAAACAAGATGCCGATGCAGCAGAAACGTTGGCATTGCTTCCGGAAACAGATCCAAGGAGGTGGTACATGGCTGCTATCCTGGATAGCCGTGCTATGGATCTTACGCAGGGAGCAACGGATTTGAACCAATGTTTTACGTTGGATAATACCTATCAGTTAAAGATGGTCAATGACGGTGACTTGTCGGACGACCTGAAAGATGTTTGGGAATTAACATACGGTTTTTAGTTTTGAAAAGATTATTGTTATATATAGCAGGCCTGTTTATCCTATTTCACGTAAAGGCGCAAGAGGTTCAGCTTCCCGATACTATTCGGGGACTGAATGCCATGAGTGTGCTCTTTCAGGATGGGTATCAGCCAAAACATGATGACTTCCAGGCCAAAAGCTGGCTGGATAAAATGTATGTCCAGACCGGTGTAGGATTGGAGTGGCTGAATACCAAAAAGGGAGCAGAAACAGGCATGCTTCAGTCATTTAACCTGGCGTTGGGTAAAGAACTCTCAGTACTCCAAGGTTTGCGCCTGAATCTGTCTTACGGCAGGGGTGAATTAATGCGGCAGGATTCCTATCGTTACCATGCTACAGGAATAAGTCTTGATCATCTTTTTCATATTTCATCTTATATTGACGGTTACAGACAGAACCGGAAATTTCAGATTTCGTCTGTCCTGGGTGCGGGATACAGGAAAGTGTCTGTCAATGAGCAACAGGACAACAGCTGGGAGGCTCGTCTTGGCCTGGAAATGGCCTTGCCTATAGGGAATCAGGGAACATTGGCTCTTCAGCCACAACTCCTGCTTACCGACGGACGAATTATGGGAAACTGGGAAAAGGTTAGCGCAGGTGCAGGTGTACAGCTGAATTACAAGCACTGGCTCATTCCACAGCAACCGGTTCAGAAAGAGAACGCAAATGACTCCATAAAGGGATATTTCCTGGAAATTGGAACCGGAATCCAGACAGAAACAGGCTTAGTCAAGGATAATCATTCCTTCGGCAATAGCTGGAGTGCCGCTTTGGGACGTTGGCTCACGTCCTCCTGGGGTGTACGTGCATCTGCCACATTAGGGTATCATACGTATGACTCATATAAGGATCAGGGCTTTGCAGAATTAGGGCTGGATTTGCTCCTGCATCCGCAATGGAGACTGTTGGATACTGATTTCTTTGGTGGAATCCAATATGGTATGAGCCGTGAATTCCAGGGTAGAGGAACTTTTGCTTTCCAAGGGTATACGGCAGGTCTAGATGTACTCTTTCCTTTACAGCCTGGTGTAAAGCTGATCCTGCAGCCTCGGGTGTCTTTTATCCAGAATCCGGCTCATAAGCTTTATGGAAACAGTGCAGAGACTCTCTATCAGGCATTAGCCGGTCTTCGTTTTACACCTGTTTCTCCTTCTTCGTCCACAGAATATGCCCACGCAGAACACCAACCTTTCTTTGTGCAGTTGGGTGCTGGATCCATGCTTTATAAGATGCTGCGTGAACCTCATGAAGAGTATTTTAAACGCAATGCCCTGGGGCGCTTCTCTTTGGGTTACCGTTGGTCATCTTCTCAGAGCTTTCGTCTGAATGCTGACCTTGGCAATGAATCTGTATCTGCTGATTACATGGTGGGACTTTCAAAGATGATGCACATGGACGCCCCTAAAGATTACCGCTTCCGTGCAGATTTTTATGCGGGTCCGCTGTGGGATTATAAGACGCACACGGTAGGAGGGCAAATGGGTCTCTACCTGGCAGAACGCCTGAATGCACATACATCGTTGTTCCTTTCCCCTGAAGTTGCTTATCAGGGAAATCCGGAGATGCGTCTGTTTGCGGGTTTGGATTATTCTTTCCAGCATGGCAGAGATTTCCTGCAGGGTCTTTTCCCTGAGAAACGGAATCAGCGTGCAGGCTTGGAATCACCTTGGTTCTTGGAAACCGGTGTGGGAAGCTCTGTTGTGGTTTCTGTTCCAAACCGTGAGGCTCTCTCTAATGTGGGTAGTGATTTCAGCCTTTCTGTCGGTCATTGGATTAATCCTGCTGTGGCTGCCCGTTTGGGCGTACATAATAGCTGGAACACGCTTTCTTCCCGTCGCCATGAAATCATGACACTGGGAAAGCTTGATCTTCTGTTTAATCCATTGGGCATGGGAAAGAAGAGAGCCTACGACAAGTCGGTTGGTTTTAATCTTCTGGCAGGAGGTATAGCTGGATACACTAACCTCGCCGATGAAGGAACCCTGAGTTACGGCTATAACGGTGGCTTGCAGCTTTGGGCTAGACTCATGCGCCAGACCCGTTTCTATCTGGAAGGCGGATATGAACATCTGTTCCATGAAGATAAGCCAGAAGGTGAGTACCTTCCTACTCATAAGACCTATATCACCTTGGGTGTTCATTATGATTATATGACTCCACAGCGCAGAAAAGCTATCCAGAAGGTGGAGGAAATTCTCCAGCGTCATGGCGTATTCTTCCAGTTTGACTTCGGTTTCATTACGAATTACATCCGCCTGAACAAGCCTGTCGAAGGTGCGGGCTACAAGAACGGCTGGAGCATGGCATTGGGCTATCAGTTGAATCCGGTTTCAGGTTTGCGTGCTGGTGTGGATTTCCAGAATGTTTATGACCCTTGGATAACAGGTCAGAAAAATACGCATGTACTCAAGCAGAATGTAGAAGTTTCCCTGGCTTACCGTCTGGATTTGAATAATCTCCTGCAAGGGTACGATGAGACAGACCGTTTCTCTTTCAATGTCTATGCTGGACCTACCTTGAACCAGAATGCCTTCGATGGAATACGCTTCGGTGCCTTGGCTGGCATGCAGTGGGGCTATTGGTTGAACAACCGTATGAACGTCTATCTCTCGTCAGAGTGGCATCATTATAACAATAAGGTTGATCCCACATCAGATCAGCGCAATGCTTTTATTTATAAAGCCGGAATCCATTACCGATTCAACTCCTCTCGCATGATAAAGGAAGAATTCCCATGGTTTGTAGAAGCAGGTACAGGTCTTCAGTTTTCCGCTTTGGCTCATGTGGCCACAGAAAAGACAGCTGGTCCGCTCTATACGCTGGGTGTTGGTCACTGGTTGGGCAAGAGCTTGGGTTTCCGCATCACAGGCTTTGCCTCATCTAACCGCTGGTCAAGAATTAAAAATGGTTACTACAATTATGTGGATATCTATGGAGGTAGAGGACAGATTATGTTAGACCTTCCTAGTCTGGTACCTTATTATAATCATGACAATGCCATGATGGGTGTCAACCTTTTGGGTGGTCCGTTCTTTGGTGCTACTTATCTGGAATCTGGTGGTGATTGGTTTTACCACTATACTACAGGTTTCAGTTTTGGTTTACAGTACTGGTTCCGCACGGGTTCTCATCATCGTTTCTATATAGAGCCAGAATTCAGCAAGCTGATATTCCAGGACAATAATGTCAACAATTTCAGTACCTTTGCCATTCAGGCAGGTGTGGCTGTAGATATTCGTACCGAATTGAAGCACACGTGGAGAGAGAAAGAAGAAGATAAGCGATTCTTCATTCAGGGTAGTAGGGGTACATCTTATCTGCTTACCCGTAAGACGCATGAGGATCACCTTCAGTTGTATGAGAACTATCAGCTCAATGCCGGTTATTGGCTCAGTCCGGTATCTGCCTTGCGCTTGGCTGTATCTGCCAATTCTCCTATTGACTTTGAACCTAGAACCGTGGAATGGTCCGCATCTTATCAGGTCAACCTGTCCAACTGGCTTACTGGATATGATTCAGACCGTCGTACCCAGTTCATGGTCTATGCAGGTCCAGGTATTTCCCACAAGCGCCAGCAGACCAACTTCCTGATTGCTGTTGCCGGTATGGAACTTCGAACACGCCTGTACCGCAATGTCTATTTCTTTGTGAACCCAGAAGCATCGTTGGGTCAATGTACCCGCTTCCGCTGGAATGCCGGTTTAGGTTATCGGTTTACCCCAAAATGGGTATTTTGATTGAAAAAAGTAATAAAATAAGCTGTTTTTGCTACATTTTATCAGAAATACCGTACCTTTGCGTATCGTTTTTAAATACAATTCAATGAAAAAGATGATTTTGACTGTTGCGGCTATGCTAGTCACTGCTGCAACATTTGCCTGCACTAACCTGATTGTGGGCAAGAAGGCTTCTGTAGATGGAAGTGTAATGTGTACCTATAACTGCGATGGATTTGGCTTTGCCTCTCCATTGTCTTATTCGCCTGCAGGTGCGCATGCTGCGAATGAAATGATCCAGCTGCGTGGATGGGGGCCTGTGGCTGCCAACCGTATTATTCCTCAGGTAAGCTATACCTATGGCGTGGTGGGTCTCATGAACGATAAGCAGGTGACCATAGTGGAGACTACCTGGGACGGTCGCGAAGAGCTTACTAATCCCGAGGGCTACTTTGATTATTTTACGCTGATGGACATCACCTTGCAGCGTGCAGCTACTGCTCGCGAGGCCATTACAGTCATTGACCACCTGGTACAGGAGTTTGGCTATAATTCTACCGGTGAGAACCTCACTATCTGCGACAAGAATGAGGCGTGGATCATGGAAATCATTGGTAAGGGAAAGGGCAACAAGGGTGCTGTCTGGGTGGCACGTCGTCTTCCCGATGACTGCATCACCGCTTGGGCTAACCTGAGCCGTATCCGTCAGTTCCCTGTTGCAAAGAAAATGGACAAGAAACTGGGCTATTTTGTTTCTGATGAAGGGAATACCATGTACAGCGCAGAGTGTATTACTTTTGCCCGTGAGAAGGGTTTCTTCTCTGGTAAAGACGAGGATTTCAGCTGGCGCGAGGCATATTGCCCAATAGACTTCAAGGCTGTCCGTGCCTGTGATGCCCGTGTATGGAGCTTCTTCCGTCATCATTATAATACCGCAGAAATGGACAAGTATCTGCCATACATCAATGGTCAGTTTGACGTATGCGATGCGCTGCCACTCTGGATCAAGCCAGATGCTCCGCTGTCTGTACGCGACTTGATGACCGACATGCGTGACCATTATGAGGGTACTGCACTTGACATGACTGCCGACGTGAGTGCTGGTCCATGGGCTTCTCCTTACCGTAACCAGCCTGTTACCTTCAAGAGCAGCGACGGTACCGATATGTTCCGTGAGCGTCCTATCGGTTGCCAGCAGAGCGGTATGACCATGGTTTGCCAGATGCGTTCCTTCCTTCCAGATGAGGTAGGAGGTGTGACCTATTTCAATATGGACGATGCTACCATGGTAGCCTATGTGCCTGCTTACTGCAGCATTACCCGTGTGCCGGAGCCTTTCCGCAGCGAGAACAACAGCATGCAGGAGTTCTCTACCAACAGTGCTTTCTGGATGAACAACTTTGTAGCTAACATGATTTATCCTCGCTACAGCGCCATGATTGGCGATTTGAGAGATGCCCAGAAGGAGTTGGAGGATTTCTATGCCGAAGACCAGAAGAAGGTAGAGGAGCAGGCTGCCAAGCTGCAGCATACAGCCTTGGTAGAATTCCTGACCAAGAAGACTGAGACCTATACAGACATGATGATGAAACGCTGGGACAAGCTGGCTAAGTTGCTGATTGTAAAGCACAACGACCAGATCATGCAGGCCAGTGAGAACGGTGTTATCACACGAGGACGCCGCCAGAGCCCAGCCTATGCTCCAACCTTCATTGATGCAGTGAAAGCCCAGACCGGTAACCGCTATGTAAAGGTAAATGAGAAAGCGGTAGACAACCGTGATCCTTTCAGATAAGATAAAAATGCACTGTCACACTGTCACAGTGTAACGCATGGGGGCGGGGGCTGGGACCTCTGTCCCCTAATTTCCGTGAAATAGTTAATTTTTACCTCTATTTATCTTCTAATGTTGATATAAAAACCCTCTATCTTTGCAGCATGAAAGAAATTTACATAGATACAGTTCAGGCATTCAATGACTATCATGGTGTAGAAACCCTGCATCCGCTGGTCTCTGTGGTCAACTTCTGTGGTGAAAAAGCCATAGAGAGTGCTAAGATACACTTTGGCATCTATGTACTTTTCTTGAAAGAGACCAAAGGTTGCAAGCTGTCCTATGGCCGAACACCTTATGATTTTGATGAGATGACGGTTACCTCGTTTGCTCCAGGACAGACTGTGAATGTGGAAGACAACCCCGATGTACCTTATAAAAAGGTTATAGCATTGGCTTTCCATCCGGATTTCCTGGTGCGCACACCCTTAGGAAAGCAGATCAGCAACTACAGTTTCTTCAACTACACCTCCAATGAGGCGTTGCATCTCTCTTCGCGTGAGATAGAAACCTATCGGAATGTGTTAGACATGATTGAATCCGAACTGGAACAGAACATTGACAAGTATACCCGTAAAGTCATTGTATCTAACATACAACTGCTGCTGGACTACTGTCTCCGTTTCTATGACCGCCAGTTTGTGACCAGAGAGCTGATCAATCATTCCGTGGTTTTGAAGTTTGAACAGTTACTGAACGAATACCTCGACAAGCAATCTGAGCGTATGGGACTGCCATCGGTGCAGTATTTTGCCGACAAGTGCTGCCTCTCCAGCAATTACTTCAGCGAGCTGGTGAAGGCAGAGACAGGAATTCCTGCCAAGGTCTACATCAATGAAAAACTTGTGAATAAGGCGAAAGAACTGCTTTCCCACGATGTCCTGAGTATTCAGCAAGTATCCGACAAGCTGGGGTTCAAATACGTTCAGCATTTTACCCGCTTTTTCAAGGCGCAGACCAACCAGTCGCCTAAAGAGTGGAGAATTTCGTAACATTAACCATTTATAAGATAAATTATGGATAGAAGAAATGCATTGAAAATCATGCTTACAGCATGCTCTACAGCAGCTATGGCCACTGTACCTGTACCTGTACTCTCTTCCTGCACACAGAAGAAAGAAGGGACTGTAGAAAAAATTAAACGCCTCATCTTTTTCTTCTCTGCTACCGGAAACAGCCTCTATGTTTCCAAGCAGATAGGTGGAGAAGATGCTACCATCTTGAGTATAGCTCAGGAAATTCACAATGAGAATCCTGTCTATGAAGCCGAAGAAATAGGTTTTGTGTTCCCTACTTATTGCTTCACGGCTCCTGCTATTGTTCAGGACTTCATTGCCCGTTCCAGCTTTAAGGCCGATTATTTCTTTGGCGTAGCTACATTCGGTGCTCACACCACCCGTCTGCCAGAAATCTTCCAGGCATTCACCAAGGAGCATGGAATAGACATAAACTATATCTCATCAGTTCAGATGGTAGATACTTATCTTCCATTCTTTGACCAAGAAGTGGAACAGGCAGCCGACAAGCATACCGAGGAGATGATTGCCAAGGTAAAAGCCGAAATCAATGCCCGTGAGAACTACATTCAGCCTGTAACCGAGGAAGACAACAGATTTTATGATATGTATTTCCATGGCCGTCCTCGCGATAAGGTGAAACCAGCCTTGACCCGTTCAGAAAAAATTGTTTATTCCACTGAAGATTGCATTGGCTGTGGCATCTGTGCATCTGTCTGTCCTCACGGTTCATGGAAGATTGTTGACAAGAAGAGTGTTGCCAACGGCGAGTGCGAGAACTGTCTGGCTTGCGTACAGAACTGTCCAAGAAAAGCTATCTCCATCATTCCAGCTCCTATGGAACCAAAGGAAGAAGCTAACCGCAATGCCCGTTACCGCAATCCTAACATTAAGCTGGCAGAAATCATCAAGGCAAATCAGCAGATTTAATAGATATTAAATATAGGTTGTAAAGATGAAAGTAAAAACCTCCCTCGGCTTGAGCTCCGGGGGAGGTTTGTCTTATTATCATAATAAGTTTAAGGTGTACGAAAATAAGAAATATAAAATTAGGAAATAACGGCAAATCCATCTATTGTTACAAAAAAGATTCAGATTCTTGTCCCTAAAAATTAGCCTATTGCTTCTACTTCTTTTAGTATAAATTGTTTGACAGATTGCCAATCAGGCATATTAAACGTTTTTGGTGGGATTTGGCTGTCAGCATCTTCAAAATAAGAAAGACTCATCAATGCCCTGAACATGGAATGTTCAGGATATTTCTTGCAATAGAAATCCAAAATTTGGGTTAAGGTATAGTGTTGTAATAATTGGTAAATATCCAGGAAATCCTTTTTTGTGCCTCTGCCTTCAATTGCATTGATTTTCATGGCGGCAATGTCAATTGGAGAAGCTAGTGTGATACCGTCTTCCAGGATTGGCTTTTCAAGCCATTCATACCGGTCGTAATTTACAAAGTCTACTTTAATACCATTAATGTCATAGATTCGTATGTTTGCTGTATTCTTTATAATACGAAGTTGACCGATGGAACTTAATTCTTCTTCCATTGCCAATACATCATTATCTAATGTCCCGAAAAAATCCAAATCAATTGACTGTCTGTGACCATATTGAAGGGCAAGGGCAGTTCCGCCAACAAGACGTGTCTTTTGGCTGCATGGCAAGCTTTGAATACTTTTCAAGAGTTCCAAAGTGTTTGGGTGGACTGTGAAAAGTTGTAGCATCGGAACGTTTCTTTTGGCGTATTAGATATACATGAAATGTATGAAAGAGCACGTGGGTCGAGTGTTCTTAATGATTGACAACACTTGACGATTTTTTTCAAGCCATAGTATTGCTTTATGAGTTTCCAGTCGTCAAACTCTCCGTATTCCAACACACGTTGAATGATATGCCCCGGAAATTTATCCAGGTCAATCTGTGAGCTATCCATATCCCAAAACAAACGAGGGGACAGTTTCTCTAAAAGAGTGTGCTGAGTATCGTTGTCCATATATCAAATGATTTTGCAAAAATACATTAATTAGGATTATCAAGCAAATTTTCAGAAAAAAAAGACATACTAAAATGCACTGTCACACTGTCACAGTGTAACGCAGAATACAGAAAACCTCCCTCGGCTTGAGCACCGGGGGAGGTTTTAACTTATTTAATGACAAGCTCTACTGTTACTTTGGCTTTCAGGGTGAGGCTAATTCTCTCTCAGAAACACTCATCTGCCATACCATTGCACTGAAGAAGAAAGTATTTATAGGATTCAGGGAACTTTATTCAAAATTTGTCTTCAATAGATTTAACTTCTTCTGGATCAGCTCCTTTTACATGACTTCCAGTCTCACAATAGCGAGCAATCAGCTCGTCAGTCTTTACTTCTGTTTCTGTTTGCCTGGTAGTAAATATTTCTGTTTAAAATGGTGCATCATCACACATAAGTTCCTCTGGGAAACTTGGTATTGTTTCCTCATGTGTAGGCTCTTTTGCACTGACTGCTAAAAATGCTTTTATTTCTTCAAGGCTTTTTCCTTTAAAGAAGGCATATGGACTTTTATCTTCTGGAATAGTAATGCAGCTTACGTCAAATCCGCCTTCCAAAAAAGAGTCAGACTGTCTTTGAGCTGATTTTTGACCTATATTGTCGCCATCATAAAGCAATGTAACATGATGACAAAACAATCTAATCATTGCTATCTGACCAGATGTGAAGGAACTTCCATTACATGAAATGACATTAAGAATTCCTTTCTCTGCCAGGTACAGCACATCTGCAATACCCTCTACAATGTAGCAATTATTGGCTTTCTTTATGTGTTCCCCAGCTTGAAATAATCCAAACACAGCATGAGACTTTGGATTTAGACGATCGGTATATTTCATCATGTTACCTCCTTTAACCCAATGGAGGTTTCTGCCAATGTAACCATCTAAATCTCCAATAACCGATCGTATTGGGAATATTATATTTTCATGCAAGCATTTTTCCAGTAAAGAATTTGCTGGACAATAGGCGAGCTCATATCTTAGAATGGTTTCTTCCGTTAGTTCCAATCCTTGAATATATTGCTGCACTTCATCAGGGGCGCTGGAGTTGAGGATTCCAATGATATTGTTATTTAGATTGTTGTCAGAAAGAGATTCTTCCATAGTGGTAAAGTTATTCGTAAATCTACGATAATGATTCTATTAATCAATTTGTACAATTTCTACACCAAAATCCTCACCGTCTTCAAGTTCATCTTCAAACTCATCTCCAAATTCATCTTCATCATATGCACCTTCTACTATTTCAACAGCAACCCCTAGTTCTTGAAGCAGGGCTTTACAAAACCCTTCAAAGTCAGCGTCATTAGAACTTCCTTTGTCATATTTTAAAGATTCTGGATCATCGTGATCCCAAAAAGTTGTATATCCGCTTTTCCACCCAACACATTTGTAATCACCTAAACCATCTTGTTGGTATGGAATCCATCCCTTGCTCAACATGTATTTTTGTGACCAAGAATCTAGAATATTCTTGACTCCACAGATATTGGCTTCAACGGTATCTTCCACGTCTCCATATTCATCTTCAATTACGTGAAATTCATCAAAGCCATTGCACTGCAGGAGAAAATACTTGTATGCCTCTGGGAACTTAATAGAGTATTTGTCCTCAATGGCTTTTAAATCTTCTGGCTTTGCTCCTTTAAGAGCGCCTTTAGCTTTTCGATAACGAGCTAGCAGCTTATCTAACTCAGCTTTTGTCTTTGCATTCATATTATTTATTATCAGTTATTTAATTTGTAATCAGTGCATTTTTATAAACCATAGCTCTCTAATAAAGAAATTGCCTCTTCATGCCCATTTTCTGCAGCCAGTTTTATAAGGTTCAGACCTTTATTACGATCTTGTTTCACGATATCACCTAATAAGTAATGTCCTCCTAATTGGAATTGCGCTGGTGCATAATGTTGAGAGACAGATTTGTTAAGCCATAAAAGAGCATTATTGATGTTCTCTTTTATTCCTAAACCATCAAGATAAAGCATGGCCAAAGCATACTGAGAATGTGGTAATCCTAGTTCTGCGCCTTCTTTAAATTTTAAATATGCTTTTGAATAATTCTCTTGGTTTGCATATAAAATACCAAGTGCTTCAATAGCAACATAGTTTCCTAAAGATGCTTGATTAATTAATGCGGTTTCTTCTTTCATGCCCTTTTGAATCATTTCTGCTATGCAATTATTGAAGAAGTTTGAGATAGGCTCCATGGCGCTTGGCTCTTTCTCGAAAACTGTTTTTATTATTTCTCTAGCTTTTTCATAAGATGTTGGAACAACTCTACCTGTCCAATAATAAGTAATCAGATTCGCTAAGGCAGTCATATCACCATTATCTGCTGCCTGTTTGTACCAATGAAAAGCTTTTTCCTGGCTTTCCTCAACTCCCAATCCATTAGCATGGAGATAACCTAAATTGCACTGCGCTTCGGCATGTCCTTGTTCTGCTGCTACTCTGTACCATCTTGCAGCATCTTCGTATGATTGTGGTAA
>JAKSLR010000040.1 GCA_024401095.1 Bacteroidaceae bacterium | reverse complement strand
CATGAACCAGATCACACTCCTTGCCATAGGCATTGTGAACCTTATACTGCTGGAAAAGCCATCGCTGCAAGGCAGAAGAGCGAAGCTTTCTTTCTCCCTTTAACCCATTGACTAACGGATTGTCTGGTTCCAGTTCTGAAAGTTTCAGGTTAATGGCAGAAATGGCTTTTTCTTCCTGCACGAAATAACCGTCGGGGTTAAGCAAGTCGTAGACCGGAGGAACAAAATAGGGATAATCATTCCTGCCGGCTATATTCCCCGAATATGCTGCCAGGAAGCCCCTTTCACCCTGGGAGTCGGAACAGACCAGCACACCAAACATCTTGCCTCCTGGCTCTTCCTGATGCCATTCCGGGAAATTCTCCAGCTCCTTCTTCACACACTCGGCAGCACACAGGCACAGGGCATGGGGCTGGTAATAGAACGGGTAGGTAAACTTCTCTGGAGAAGGTATTCTACGGGCTTCTTCTGGGAGCGTATGGAGGTAACTTGGCTTCATGGTGAGCAAAAATACAAACTTTTTCTCTTTTCACGACACTTTATGAGAGAAAACCACTAACTTTGTGCTCCAAATCAGAAAAAGAATAGTACTAGAAGCTATGATAGAAGAATTAACATTGAATGAAGTCTACAAGGCATCTTACGCCTTGAAACCCATTATACGACAGACAAACCTGATAGCAGCTCCTTCCATCCGTAAGGACTGCGACATCTTCATAAAGCCTGAGAATCTGCAGGTTACCGGTTCCTTCAAGGTGCGTGGTGCCAGCTACATGATCTCACAGCTGACCGAGGAAGAGAAAACCCGTGGTGTAATAGCCTGCTCTGCAGGAAACCATGCCCAGGGTGTGGCACTGGCTGCCAAGGCCTGCGGCATAAAGGCTACCATCTGCCTGCCCGAGGGTGCTCCTATCTCCAAGGTAGAGGCTACCCGCAGTTACGGAGCGGACATCTGTCTGGTTCCTGGCGTTTATGACGACGCCTACAACTATGCCTTGAAGCTGAAGGATGAAAAGCAGATGACTTTTGTCCATCCGTTCGACAACCTGCAGGTAATTGCTGGTCAGGGAACCATCGGTCTGGAAATCATCAATGAAATGCCCGATGTAGAAGCCATCATCGTTCCGGTGGGCGGTGGCGGACTCATCAGCGGTGTAGCCTATACCGTGAAGCAGCTGAACCCTAACATCAAGGTCTATGGCGTTCAGGCTGCCGGCGCACCAAGTATGGTGAAGAGCATTGCAGGGAAAGAAATCAAACGCCTGGGCAAGGTCTCAACCATAGCCGACGGTATAGCCGTAAAGGAACCGGGCGTAAACACCTTCAACTTCTGCCAGAAATGGGTGGATGAGATCATCACCGTAACCGATGATGAGGTTTGTGCTGCCATTCTTCACCTGCTGGAAAAGCACAAGATGATAGCCGAGGGTGCCGGTGCAGTATCCGTAGCTGCTGCCATGTTCGGCAACCTGCCGCTGGAAGGTAAGAAGACCGTCTGTGTGGTTTCCGGCGGTAACATTGACGTGACCTTCCTGAACCGCATAATCAACCGTGGTTTGCAGAAGAGCGGACGTCAGATTACCGTAGCCATGGAAATAGACGACAAGCCGGGTCAGCTGGTGAAGGTTTCTACCCTGATAGCCAAGCTGGGTGCCAACGTCACTGCCGTGAGCCACGAGCGTACCAACTCTACCATCAACGTAAAGTCCTGCGTCTTGCGCATCACCATGGAAACCCGTGATGAGGAGCATGTAGAGAAGATCATGGAGGCACTGAAGATGCACCACATCAACATCATAGGATCTTAATGCTTCTTTCTAGGCAATGACCACACCGGCAGCCAGATAAACAGACCGATCATAGAGGCTATGAGACCGCCTATGGTACCCGCAGCCAACGGGAACCAGAAGCCTTCCTTCACACTGCCCACCATGAACGGGATGAAACCCAGTATGGTGCTCACTACCGTGAGGAAGATAGGGATGATCTTGATGTTCCAGGCCTTGGTATAAGCCTTGAGGACAGGCCTGCCGGGGTGAAGCCTGCGCTGGTTGTTGTACTCGTTCAGGATATAGATGCTGGCATTCACGGTGATACCGCAGAGCAGTACGAAGCTGGCAAAGCCTCCCTGATCGAAGTTCAGGCGCCACCAGTAGAACGTGAGGAACACGCCGATGTAAGAGACCGGAATCTCAAAAATGATGGCCAGCGGTTGCTTCAGGGAATTGAACAGAATACTGGTGGTAAAGAAGATAATGACCACGATGAGTGCCAGCAGCCAGTACTGCTGCTTGTCTTTCTTGCCCCAATAGTAATCATAATCCTGCCCCTCTATGGTATACCCCATCGGAAGCTGTGCCTGCAGCGTCTCAATATCGGCCTTCTGCAGTTTCTTGCCCTGCTCGGCAGAGCCTATGTAATCATATTGCAGGCAGAGTACATATTCCTGATTTTCCTTGGCTATTTTCTGAGGAGCCTGAGTCTTGGTGACCTGAGCCAGTTCAGACAGCTTGAAATTTCTTCCCTTTACAGAGATTGGGCGGTTCAAGAGCGACCAGATATCATATTCTGTATGCTGGGAAGAAGTAAGCCGGAGATACTCCTGCTGGTTATCGTAGGCTATAGACCCTATATAGAAGTCGTGCATGAACAGAGGCTGCAGGGAAGCAAACAGATCACTGGCAGAAAGGCCTTCCTGAAGCAGCCGCTGCTTGTCTGGCTCCAGATAAAACTCCGTATAGTCATCCTTCCAATAAGAGAACTCAGAGGTAATGAGCACCTCCTTGATTCTCCGGCGCTGGAGAAGAAGGGCCTTCATCTGTTCTGCCCAGTGCGACAGTTCCTCGTAGTTATATCCTTTCAGCTTGATGCGGAAACTGCCGGCCGACTCCGTGACACTGTTACTGAAGCCCTGGTCTTCCAGACCATAGACACTCCAGTAACCACCTCCCAGGGTAAGTGCCTTGCTGATGATGGCCGATTTCAGTGAATAAGGGAAGCCCGTGCGTTTGGCCTCTTCACGGAACTGGATGCTGATGCTGGCTCTCCGGGCACTGTAGACCGAAGTCTGGAACTGGCGGATTTCCTTGTATTCACTCAAGAAGGTCTCCATCTTCCTGATGAGCGTATTCATCTGCTCCAGGGTACTTCCATTCGGAAGTGTGGCATTGACATAAAGCTCCGGTTCCATATTACCGCGGTTAAAATAGCTGCCTTCGTACACTTTATCCATGAACAGACGGAGGGTTCCGCCCAGTGATTTCTCCAATATAGGGCGGACATCATCCTTGTACCAGCTTTTATTGATCAGGTCCTTGGGGAGAAGCGTAACAGGCAGACCGAAGATAAGAACAATGATCAGTGTGGCAATGACCCTGTGACGGCACAGGAAACCGATAAAACGTTCATACCCGTGTGTAAAGCGTATCACAGCCCGCTTGATGAGCCGTCCCCAGCGAGAGTATCCCTTTTTCTGCGGTTCATCCAGCCCCATTTTCTCCACCAGGGCAGGCACCAGCAGTAAAGCCACAGCCAGTGATATCATCAGATTAATGATGACCACAGCAGCAAAATCCTGCAGGTTCAGACGGATCTTCTCATCCATGAAGAAGATGATGACCAATGCTCCTACTGTAGTGAGAGTGGCTGCCAGGATGGAAAGGAAAGCCTTCAGGTCATGTCTGCGACGCACATGGTCGGCCATTACGATGGTATTATCGATGACTAGATTCAAGGAAATGGTAATACCTGCCAGCGAATAGAGCTGCATTTCCAGGTGGAAGAAGTAATAGAAGATCACTGCCACTGCCAGGTTCACTGCCAGACTCACCACAATGAGCAGCATGTACCTCAGGTTCCAGGTAATCAAGGCTACGAAAATGAGCAGGATAAGAACGGTAAGGCCTGTACGCAGGTAAATCTTGTCCAGCTCCTTCCGGATACTCTCTGTCTCATCGGAGCTGATGTGTGTCTCATAGCCGCTAGGCAGACGGGTACTCAGCTCTGCCATCTTCTCCTTTACCTGGGCTGCCAGTTCCAGCTGATTGGCTCCCTCTTCGGCATAAATGGAAAGATAGATGGAATTCAGTCCGTTGATACGGAAGTACTGGGTTGGCTGTGCCTCTTCGTGCGTTATTTTCAGCACTTTGTCCAGAGCTATGATTCTTCCGCTTTCTGTCTTTACCTGCACCTCCTGCGGCTGGAAGCCCTCATTCTCATCGGCTCCCGTGCAGACCACCCGCAGCCAGTTTCCTCCCGGAGTCACCTGGCAGATGCCCAGGAAATCACGCTGAAAATGCTGCTGGATAGCTTGGGAGATGTCACTGACACTGAGCCCCAGCTGTTCCAGCTGAAGCTCATCGTACACCAGCTTCCACTCCATTTCCGTGGCTCCGGTGACTTCCACCTTATAGATTCCCGGAATCTGTGCGATAACCGGCTTGATGTGTTCATCGCCATAGCGCTGTATCAAGATAGGACTGGAAGGGGCATTCAACGTGTAAACCATGAACGCATGAGAATCCTCATCGTCGTCCTCTTGCTGCCTGCTGGCAATGACTGGGTAGCTTACCTCCGAAGGGAACTGGCTCCAAGCCTGACGGATGAGTGTAGATGCCTCAAAACGGGCAGCCTCCATGTCGGCATGCTTGTCCATGCGCATGGTAATGGAACCCCTGCCGTTATCGGATGTGGAGGTAATCTCCTCCACTCCACTGATGCGTGAAAGCAGTCCTTCCAGCTTACTGGTCACCTCCTGCTCTACTACCTTGGCCGAGTTGCCGGGCATGCTGAAGCTCACCGTCATTCCCGGAAGGGTTCGTGACGGGTTCAGCTTGACCGGCAATTCTGGAATGAGTGCCAGTCCCACCAGTGACAAACAGAAGAATGTCACGATGACAGTGAAAGCAGAGAAGGAGTATTTTCTTTTCATGCCTATGCAGAATCTCTCTTTTTAGCGTTTGTAACGTCCTAAGCTATAGTCGAACTTGTCGGAGAGGGAGAAGCCGCTTTCAAAATCATACAGCGTGAGCTTACGGATCTTGTAGTAGTCGGCCCAGTAGTTGAGCTGTGCCTGAATGTAATTCTGCTGAGCCTCCTGCTGACGGTTCTGAGCCAGAGTCATGCTGTTTACGTCTACCTTACCGATGATGAAGCGCTGGCGGGTCTGCTCGTAGGCCTGCTCTGCCAGATCTACAGCCTCCTGCGCACTGGACAAGAGGTTCTGCTGCACGTCGAAATCGCTCAAGGTGGTGAGCAAGTCCTCTTCCAGGCTCACTTCCTCCTGGCGGGCCTGGATACGGGCTATCTCCAGATTGTTCCGTGCCATGTTATATTTGCCTTTTCTCACTCCCCAGTCCAGCAATGGAATAGAAAGCGTCATGGAAACCAGTTCCTGGCTCAACGGGCGCTTGTATACATTAGTAAAGTTATCGGCTACCTGATTCAAGCCCACGCTAGCACTCAGGCTGGCATTGAAACGGCTCTGGACCTTGGTTCTGTTTACGTTCTGCTCGGCCTCCAGAATCTGCTGCTGCTGTGCCAGATAGGTAGGATTATTGGTCTGTGCCAGTGCCAGTGCATCGTCTGCATTGATGGCTATCAGACCGGTAATGGCAGGAAGTTCAATTTCTATCTCCGTGTTCTTCTCCAGATTCAAGAACACTGCCAGCGACTGCATGGCACGCTTTACGGCAATGGTAGCATTCTTGAGCGTATTCTCCGCATTGATCTTGTCCAGACGCAAAGTGAGCAGGTCTGCCTGTGAAATTGCAGCAATCTTATGACGCATCTGGCCGATGGAATAGAGCGTGTCCGTACTCTGCTGGTTATCACGAGCCAGCCGATAGTTAGCCTGTGCCAGTGCCAGATTGAAGAAATAAGTCACTGCCTGTTCCGAGGTAGCCTCGGTATTATACAGGAACTGTTTCTTGGCCTTCTCATACTTTAAAGGCTCAATCTTCTTGTCCCACTTGAACTGATTGAATCCCAGCAGGCTCTGGCTATAGCCCAAGCGTATAGGGGTGGCACTGAACTGAGTAGCCTTATTCACACCGAAAGCACGCATGTAGTCCAAGTCGGATTCCAGATAGAAGGAACCGCCCAGGGGGTCGAAGTTCTGGCTCAACGTGAGTCCTGCACCTGCACTGAACGTCTGCTGGCTGCGGTACACATCGCGATCCAGGTTAGAGTCATAACGGGTGGTGATGTACCGGTAATAGGATGCCGGTGTAAGGTTCAGGTTCAGGCTAGGCAGACGTTCTGCCTTGAAGGAACGGAACTCCCAGTAGCTGGACAGATAACGGTTCTGGGCACTGAACGCCTGTAAGGAACTGTCGTTTGCCAGCTCAATGGCACGCTTCAGGTTCAGCTTCAGTTTCCGCTGAGCCTGCATCGGCAGCAGGACACCTACTGCCAGAAGTAGGAGAAATATCTTTTTCATCGGCTTTTCTTTTTATAGATCATCCAATAAACCAGTGGCACATAGAACATACTGATGAACATACCCACCAGCATGGCACCTATCATAGCTATAGCCAACGGGCGCTGAAGTTCTGAACCCATATCGCTGGTAAACAGCATAGGCAGCATGGCAAAGACGGTAGTCAGAGTGGTCATGACAATGGCACGCAATCTGCGGCGTCCTGCCGTATGAATAGCCTCCAGGAGCGGTACCCCCTGCTTGCGAAGTTCATTGATACTGTCAATCTTCAGGATTGAGTCGTTAACCACAATACCGCATGCCACAATGATACCGATGGCAGACATCAGGTTCAGGGTATGTCCGAAGACCAGCAGGCAAAGCAGGGCAAAGGCTGTATCCATAGGGATTTCCGCCAGCACGATGAGCGGTTGCAGGAAACTCTCAAACTGAGCGCAGAGAATAAAGTACATGAGCAATACGCTGATGAGCAGGATCACGATGAGTTCCCCCATCATCTTGCGGCTCTGGAAATAGCTTCCACTGAACGTCAAATCCCAGCCGCCTGCCTTCCTGACCACTTCCCTGATCTGGCTCATGAGTCCCGGAGCATCCTTCACATCGTAGAATCGCAGCGGAACGTATTCACCGTTCTTTCCTGCCTCTATGGTCTTCAGGTCCATACTCTGCTGGGCAGAGACCAGACTCTGCAGCGGAACGTATGCCAAGGTTCCCTGGGTTCCGTCGGCCTTTTGCTGCGGATTATTCTGTACCAGGGTCTCACGCAGCACCTGCTCCACCGTCTTGTCCTGCGAAGTAATGCTCACAGGCAGATACTGCTGGTAAGAGCGCAAGGTAGTGGCTTGCCCGTCCTGGAATGCCGTGCGCAACATACGGCTCACTTCATCGTACTCCACCCCATAGAGCAGAAGCTTGTTCCTGTCTATGTTCAGGTTAATCTGTTTCTTGAAGGCTATCCCCTCGGGAGCTATGCCAGAAACGCGTTCTGTCTCTGCCTCTATCTGCATGATTTCCTCGGGTGTAGGGGCTATCTGCTTCTGGGTCTTCTGCAGCTGCGCCACCACATCGGGTTCACCCGTCACAAACAGTTTCTCGAAAATGGTCACAGGAGGTGCAAAACTGACACGGGTCTGTGGATAGTTCTGCTTCATATAGGCAGTCAACTGCTGTTGCAGGGGTGCTATCTGTTCCGGCTTTTCTGTCTTGAAATACAGTTCCGCCTCGGTCGTTCCCTGGCTCTCTTCGCTGCCCAGCACAAAGTCCTGCAGACCTACATAGGCAGTATGCTCTTTCACCTCACCGCTTACCTGTTTCAGGACAGTGTTCACCCGGTTACTGTTCTCGGTGACATGGATATTCTCGTTCCAGTCCACCTTCATGACCAGTTCATTCTGGTCTATCTCCGGCATGCGGGCAATCTCCAGCACAAAGAAGAGTACTACACAGAGTGGAATAGTAAGCGCACCGGTAAGCATACTTAGTTTACGGTGGACAAACACCCAGTTGATGCCCTTCTCATACCAACCTTCTATCTGGGTATTGTTCACCCAGTGGTGCTTTTCTGCCGGCTTGCGGCTCTTCATGCCTATGCGGTATGCTAAAAGGTAAAGCACAGGCAGCAGCATGATACCGGTAAGATAGGACGTAAGCAGACCAGTAGAGATAGAGAAGGCCTGATCCATGAAGATAGCGCCAGCTATACCGCTCATGAACACCAGCGGCACAAACACGGCTATGGTAGTGAGCGAAGAACTCAGCATAGGCGTAATCATCTCTGTGGTTCCCCGGGCAGCAGCCTTTCTCAGGGTCAATCCCTTGGCTCTCCACTGCTCTATATTCTCTGTCACAATGATGGCATTGTCTATCATCATACCTACTGCCAGGATCAGACCAGAGAGTGAGATCACATTCATGGAGACCTTGCACAGATAGAACAGGAAGAAGGTAATGACCACCGAAGTGACCATGGAGATTCCTATCACCACAGGCGAACGGAAATCGCCTATGAACAGGATAGCGACAATAAATATCAAGATGAATCCCAGCATGAAGTTCTGCTTCAGGTTAGAGATGGTATAGTCCAGTAATTCAGTCTGGTTACGGCTGATACTGAACGCTATCTCCGGATAGATTTCAGAGAAGTAATCCAGTGTTTCCTGCAGTCCTTCCTTCAGACCGTCCATGTTCTCCTCGCTCTGCTTGATGATGGCCAGGGTCACGGCACGTTTTCCGTCGGCCAAAGAACGTCCCATCTCTTTCTGGGCTACCTCCTTGACTTGGCAGATGTCCTTGAGCTGCAGGATATGTCCGTTTTTCTGCAGGTAGATGTTCTCCACATCTTCCGGTGTACGCAGCAGGGAGGCAATACGGATATTGTACTCATAATAGCCATCGCGTACCAGCATACTGCCCGGTTCCACATTATTACTCTTGAGCACATTCTCCAGATCAGCTATGGTAAGCCCCAGGCTCTGCAGCCTGTTCATGTCCGGAATAAGCTGCACCATGCGTTTTGGAATACCTGTCACATCGGCCATAGCCACTTGAGGCAGCTGTTCTATACGGCGGCGTATTACATTCTCTGCCAGTTCGCCCAGCTTCAGGAAAGACTGCTCATCGGTTTTCTGGAAAGCACTGTCGTTCTTCAAGGTCATGTTCAGGTAGAACACAGGGATATCCGTAGCGCTAGCCTTAATGGCTTTAGGGCGCACGGCATCCTTGGGCAGGGTGTTCATCACACCGTCTATCTTCTCATTTACTTCCACAAAAGCCAGGTCGGTGCGTGTTCCGAAATTGAACGACAGATGAATGATTCCACTGCCATCGCGTGTTTCACTGCGCATCTCATCCAGACCGGAGAGCTGAAGCATGGCCCTGCGAAGTGGTGCCATTCGGGTATTCTCCAGTTCACGGGCAGATACATTCTCTCCTTCTACCTGAATGGTAATCTGCGGAATGGCGATATTCGGCAATAAGGATACGGGTAGCGTGAAATACGCCACCACTCCCACGATGAAGCAGGCCAGAAAGGCCATGAGCACCGATATAGGTCTCTTGAGCAGGAATTCTACCATTGATAAATCTCTTTTATCTCTATGGCTTGAAAATCAATATTACCGGATTCTCACTAATCTTATCTTGTCCATTTTTTAACAAGATGGAGCTTTCTGGTAATTCATCTATCTTCTCCGTATAGATCACAGAGACGAAACTATCATTATAAACTGATTTCGGTCTGTTCAGCGCACCTATTCCCAGATCATCCTCAATCTTTTCCCTATCAATGTACCAACCTTTTGACGCTGCTCTGTCATAGATTCCCCAATAAGCGGTTTTATCTATGCCAAAATAACAAGCCATGGCACTTTGGCTCATCAAGGCATCGCAATACTGAATATATCCGTCATCCTTCAATCGTTCTATGATTTCCTTCTTATTGGCAGAGAGATATTCCTCAG
Source organism: Bacteroidaceae bacterium (assembly GCA_024401095.1). Classification (GTDB taxonomy): domain Bacteria; phylum Bacteroidota; class Bacteroidia; order Bacteroidales; family Bacteroidaceae; genus Minthousia. The sequence goes on along the minus strand of JAKSLR010000040.1, from coordinate 15,529 downwards.
AAGGAAAATCATGATGTTCAAACTTCAGTGAGAAGGCTGGAGTTATCTCTGTACCTATCTTCTCATAATCACCCAAGAATGGATGGTGGAAATAGGTATCACCATCGCTGGTCATAAAGCAGTTCCTTATATTATAAAGACCTCTTGTGGGCAAATCCTTACGATTTAACATGCTGGCCTTTATCTCACATTGCGTATCAGTAATCTGAATGTGTTTCTGGAAGTCTCCTTCATTCTGCAAACCAGAGCCTATGTACCAGATAATCTGTCCATTATCGTAAGACGCGCTACAGGAAGAATAGAACGTTAACTGAGTTTCCTTCACAAACTCAAAAGTATCAAACTTATATGAGAGGAGTTTGTTGGTTGCCATATCCATAATATGGATAAGATTCTCCTTATTATTAACCAAGAAAGACATTGGCATAATATACTCTCCAGGCCCCTGACCCGCTGTGCCTACCTGTCCTTGATACTTTCCGTCCATATCAAAGACATGAAGTGTTTTGTTAAGCTGAGAATAGCAGTCTAAAACGAATATTTTATCATCTACAATCTTCACCTCTGTGGCATCAAGTATCTGATTATTCTCTGTCAGTTCCAAAGGAATAAGCGAATAATCCTTTACAATCTCAGAAACCTTCACTTTGTCAAGTTCCTCAAAATTGTAGACAGACTCCATTTTCGGAGTGCGACTACATGCAGAGAATAAAACTATTGACAATGCTGAAAAAACAATTTTTCTAACCATTATTCTATTGTTAAAATTATTATTATTCTTGTACCACCTTTACTTTAGTCTCATGTGCCAGGTTCACGTTTCCGGTGGTAATGACCTGCATACCTTCCTGCAGGTCATCGCCTGTTACGGTATATTCGGTCATGTTTTCCAGTCCGGTAGTTACGTATTTCCACTGAGCCATACCATCTTTCAAGGTAAAGAGCACCTGTCGGCCAGAACGTAGGACAATAGCAGTCTTAGGCACTACCAACTGTCCCGGAACATCACGTTTTACACTGATGCGCACATTCATTCCATCAAAAAGCCCGGTACTTCCGGCTACATTTGCCTTCACCTTCACCATACCATTCTCATCTACCAGCGGGTTTATCTCAGAAATGGTGCCCTTAGCGGTATTCTCAGGCATGGCATAAGGTACTATATCAACCTGATCACCGCGCTTCACCAAGGAAAGCTCACTCTCCAATACAGTGAACTCTACTTCCATGGCACTATTATTAATAATACGGCAGAAAGGTTCTGTGGTAGGCTGGTTGTGCGTCTTGGTAAAGAGGTTAGCCACCACCCCACTCATAGGTGCGGTAAGAGTAGCATGCTGGAGTTCAAACTTAGCCAGTTCCAGTTCCTGCTTACTGCGGTCATATCCACTCTTTACCTGAGCCAGTTTCATCACTTCGGCAGGCACGGCAGACATCTTGTCTGGATTATAACCTTGACCAATGAGCACGTCCTTCAGCTCCAGGTTGGCTTGGTTCAGGCTGCTCTCTGCCTGAGCCACCCTATTTTGTAAAGTATATGTATCGAGGACTGCCAGCTTCTGGCCTGCAGCCACATGGTCTCCGTTCTTGACAAATATCTGGGCTATACGTTCTGTAGATGAACGGAAATTCAGGTCCACAAAGTTACTGGCAGTCACCTTGCCATTGCTTACCAGTTCATGATGGAAAGTCTGGCTTTTCAGTTCGGCAATTGTTACTTCTGGAGGAGAATCGGGTAATACGGTTTCCACTCCCTCCTTCTCGCCCTCTTGTTTAGAACTTTCAGCACAGGCACCCAGCAAAAACAAAGCTGCTGTGCCGTATATAAACCACTTTAATTGCATGAAGTCACTCTCTTTTTAATTATTCAAATTGCAAAATTAGGACTAAAAAACCAAACCCACAAATAATTCGGGTATACTTTTTAGGTTTTCCACAATATTGTTATTTATCTGATAGTCTGCAATTTACCCGTTTTTGTAAAAAATTGGGGGTATACATTATCTTGATTTCAACAATAAAACATAAGGATTTTGGTCATCATTAGAGAGTTTCAGCTGTTTCATGAACGCTTTTCTTTCCTCCGGGCTTAAAGACTCTGCATGATCCAACAATTCATCGGCACTGACAGAAATAGCAAGCTGATTTGCATCGACAGTGAGAATTCTATGAGGTTCTATAGAGAAGTTCTGGTACTTCTTTAACTTCAGCTTGTCAAAACGGAGAGCCTGCCCATCGGGCTGTATGCAGAACATCTTGGATATAGGCAAAATATCCAAGGAGGAGTCTTCAAACGTTCCGTCAAATTGCAGTGTCTGCATCCAAGTGTACTGCTTACCTTTGAGAAACATTTCCACTGATACTACCTCATGCCCCTCCATCAGTGTTGTAAAAAATGTCACGAAATCGGAACCTGCTTGCAGTATCTCAGGTTTTACCGATGCCTCACCAAAATCCAGCACATACTTAGGGGTCTGAGCTCTGTCTTTCACCGTATAGATAGTATCGGAGAATGCCGGAATATAGTAACTTTCATTTCCTGCGTAAGCCTTGAAAGGAACGGCTATGTCCATCCCTGGGTAAGGATCCACTGCAGAGAAGGAACAGATGCTATCGCCCGTTTCCATGCTATAGACCGATATTCTTCCTTTACTTGCATTTGATGCGGTATAGCTATAGATGTCATTATCCAAGAGGGTGAAGTCATATCCGGTAAACCTGTAGCTTCTCAGAAACTGATTCTGGCGGTCATATACCTTCAGGGCATCATAGTCACTACTTATCACGAGATTTCCTTCTTTGGTAAACTTGAAATCCCGGATGAAGTTGTAATCTTCTGGTCCATCACCCTTGTGAGACAGGGTGCTCAGGTAATTTCCCTGTAAATCATAGAAGAATATCACCTCTTCTGCACACACAGCCATTACGTCATTATAAATCTGGACACCATACACATGACCAATGAGTACACTGTCACGCGTCTCCAGGGGAATCAGCGTATAATCCGCATAATCATCCAGTGTCAGCTCCACCGCTTCTGCCTCTGTATCAATCTTAAAAGTCTGTAATCCATCACTGTTCACACCCTCATTGCAGGAACAAACCAGACTCATCATTCCACAAAGGCAAAAACTGCAAACTATGTTCTTTTTCATAAAACTAATCCTATATTTTCTATTTCTTTTAAAATTCTTCTCGATCCAGGCAATAGCGTTCAAGGCCTTTATTCCTTTCTTTATAGTTGTTATTTCCTCTTTCGTCAAAACCTATAACTTCAAAGGCATACTGTTCAGGATCCATATAGCACAGTTGTCTCAATTCCAGAAAACGCTCATGTGTGCAAGGAATTGCAGTATCTTCAGATATGAGGACCATTGGCTCTGGTGTATCCAAACGTTCTGTACCTTGAGCCAGGAAATGGAAATAGTGTTCTGTATCTTCTGCTTCCAACACTAAGCCTGGCAAACCGGTCAATAACCATGGCCCATACGAATAAGGAATATCTGCAGTATACCAGACTTTCCATTCACGTCCTGCTACACGTCCTGAAGCCTGCTTACAAGTGTAGCTGCTTATCTGTTTCGTACTATCAGTGAGATGCCAATCAATAACAGGCAACTTATCACTATACAGAAGAGGCTTAAGCTGTTCCCATTCATAGGTATACACACCTTGTTCTGGATAGTTACAGTAAACTTCCATGGCATAGCGGGTGGATAAGGGGTATTTATCCATTATGGCAAAAGCATCGTTCAGGGAATTTGTATTCTTGTCGTTCAGAGTATTTGAATCCAATTGCCTGACTTCTTGTTTCATGGCTTTGAATACAGGATTATAGAAATAAGAAGAGTGTTCTCCTATATCCAGATTCCACTGTATTACTCTTTTATTGAAATCTCTATTGGAAAGTTTACCGCTACCTTGATAGATCACACGGAACTGAGCCATGTCTTGTGCCAGTGCAGGAAGCCCCAAAACCATTAAAATAATGTATAATCGAATCCTCATAAAATTTATTTTTTCTGCCCCTTGGCATCAAAACGGTAAACCATCTGGAGCATGACATAATTGTGCAGACGGTCTCTGATGGTTTCGGTACGAGAGGTGCTGGTTTCCGAGTTGTAATAAGACTGGTCTTTGTTCAACAAGTCGTTTACGGTGAGTTTCAGGTTGACATGCTTGCTCACCTCGTAGTTCATGTTTCCATTCAGCACCAGGTAACTACGGTTGAAATCCGGGTTATTGAAACCACTACGGCTCTTGAATTCAGGATTCAGCACAAATCTCCATTTTCCCAGTGTATACTGAATGGTAGTTGCAATATTGTAATTGTAGAGGTTGAAGCCTTCCACATCATCGCCCTGGTATTTGTAGTGCTGCCAAGTACCCGATGGTTTAAAGTTGATGAGCAGTTCCTTCTTGCTGTATTCCAACGAAGGGGCATAGGTAAGTGTGGTACGATTCTGCTGTGTGAGGGTTCTGATTCCATCATCTTCCAGAATGGTGAGCACACCGTATGAGGTGCCACTATTGGCTGTAACGTTATTCATCCAGGTAAGGTTATCGTTCAGACTGCGGTCGTAGCTCAATCTTAACCTGAAGTTCTGACCACCCTTGGTATTCTCCATGTGGGTTCTGTACGCTCCTGTCTGAGGGTTATAGTAACTCACGCTCTGTATAGGGTCTATGTCTTTGGTATAGTCGAAGATGAACGAGAAGAGCTGTTCATGTTTTGGCTCACGAAGACGATAGTTCACGGTTCCGTCTATCTTCTTGCTTCGGTGAAGCAGTGGATTTCCCTCAATGATGAAAAGCGGATTGGTATCATCTGTCATGGCCAGTGTCTGGATGATTTCTGGAACAGATTCATCATAACCGCCGCTTATGGAAAGGGTGTGCTTGGAGTTAGGACGCCAGTTGATGTTAAGTGCTGCATCGGGTCTTACTTGATTTCGTGTAGCCAGTGTATCCAGCTTACCTCTGTGGTAATCTATCTTCTCATGCTGGAGGGTGAGGTAAAGGTCGGGCTGAATAGTAACCTTTCCTTTTTTATATACAGTGGATAGGATGAATTTGTGTTCTGTGCGGTCTAACGCCTGATTCAGGGTATTCGTTCTATCTATCTCTCCGTTACGCATACGGTCTTGCTGATCAGTGCCATGATTCAGGTCGAACTGATAGGCGGTTGTAAGCTGAATCTTTTCTGACAGCCAGTTTTTCATGGATGCTTTCAGGTAAATCTCCGAAGAGCTTGTCTTGCTGTTGACCTGCTGCAAATCAGTTACAGTGCTTTCACCACCAGTGGTCTGGTAATAGTGATAGTTACCCTGATCCTGTGAATCTCCCCTATTGTCTGACCAGTTCAGCTTACTCATGAGGTTGAACTCATTCTTTCCCCACAGGTGGGAATAGATGGCTTGTGCAACTATCTTCTTGGCTTCTTCGTGCTGCAAACTGTTGCGGGTGCTTTGGTTTACCAGACCTAATGCAGAGCTATATTCAGGTAAATTCAAGCTGGTCGTCTGTTCTGTCACTTCATGGATATCAGATTTCTTCACAGAAGCATCGACAGAAAGGTTCAGTCGGTCGTTTGCTCCTAAGTTTATGAAACTTTCAAAAGTGAGAGGTATCTTGATGCTGTGGTCATAGGAGTTGTCGGCCCTTTTCTGAAGCGTAGGGTTTATTTCGTTCATGAAGGTTTCAGTGGTAGTGAATCTGTGCATTCGCTCGTCATTATGGTTCAGATTGGAACTGATGCTCCAGCGGTTCATGTTTCTCCAGCCCTCAAAGGTAGGTTTCCAGTTGTGCTGATACCCCAGTGCACCCATCTGCTGCCTGAAATAGGAGCCACCTGTTCCTATCATGCCATTAAAGCCTTGAGGTTCAAAGCTCTTGTCGTCATCGGCTACTTGCACCATGGCCATCATCGGGTTACTTTCACTCAGGAAATTGGAATCTAGCTTGCCTCGGTAAGTACCCTTGGTGCTGCCACTCATGTCTACGGAACCGTACCACTTATCCAGGAATCCTTTCTTGATGGTAATGTCCAGCACCTGATCCTCGCTTCCATCGTCCAAGCCTGTACGTTCCTCCAGTTCCGACTTCTTGTCGAACCCCTTGATTTCCTTCACGGCTTCGGCAGGCAACTGTGACAGCATGGCTTGGTTAAAACCCTCATTACCATTCATATTAAAACGTACCGGCTTGCCGTTCCAGGTGAGCTTACCATTATCATTCACCACACCCGGGAGTTTTTCTATGAGATTCTCCAGACGGTCACCTTCGTTCAGATGAAAAGCTTCTGGGTGGAACACCAGCGTATCACCTCGCATGGTAAAGCGTTTGGCATGACCTGTAACAGTAAGTGTCTTGAGCAACAGCTCACTAGGCTCAAGCTCTATATCACCTATCCGGAGTGTATCTGTGTTTTCCAGATCGCAGGAAACACGGCGAGTCTTTTCATAGTAACCTATGTAACTGATTTTCATTTCTGTACGTAAAGCAATGCCACGGAAATAAAATACACCCAGTGAATCAGTAGTCGTACCAGTTCTCATACTTGCCTTATGTCCGTCTCCCATATCTATCTCGGCAGAAATATCTATATTGGCTCCTTCCAGAGGCTCCTTACTCTTGGCATCAACCACACGCCCTATCACAATCTCTGCCTGTGCACTGAACGCACATAGCAGCAACATCAAGAACAAAACGACTCTCTCTCTCATAGATTGATTGGTTTATTTATCTTGTTTTACACTAGAAACAAATTCCTGAAGGGAACCCACAGAATAGCCATTCTTACGGGCAATGATCTTACCGCTAGGGTCAATCAGGAAAAAAGTAGGATAACCTATTATTCTGAGTGGTATGGAAAGCTGAGATTCTTTGTCATTCAGGTTATACCAGCTCATAGGGTGACGCTGGCTGGTAGTCCTCCAGATTTCCTCATGATCAAAGGAAACACTCACCACATGCAGCACATCGGCATAATCCCTGGAAATGGATTCCAGTTCTGGGAGAGCAGCCATGCAAGGCTGGCAGGCAGAGGCCCAGATGTCCAGCAATACGTATTTTCCACGAAGAGAAGACAAAGTGATGGTTTTTCCCTGCAAATCGGTAAAAGTACCGTCTATCAAGTCACCCTCCTTTTTCTCATCGGTATTCTTAAACTTGGCAGCCAGTGTCTTCGCCCAATCTTCTTCCTTAATCTCTTGAGGAAGAGAATGATAGACCATGGCTAGATTATTATCCAGGGCTGGAGATGTTCCTAACATGTTGATGAGGAACTGGAGATGGTGCTTTTTTACTGCACTGTAAGGCTGGGAAACCAGAACAGAAAGCTGGGCACTCTGGATGAGCGGACTAAGCTCCTGTATCTTCTTCAGTAACTCTGTCCTCTTGCCCTTAAGTTCATTCTTGATGCTTTCATCGGTTTCCTTTCTGGCCTTATCCGTGATGGCATACATTTCCTGAGTATATGCATGCTGCTTCCTTTCATAATCGATGGCAGCCTGTGAGTATTCTGTTTCAAAAGCCTGTTCTGCTACTTGCTCTGAACTGATCTGAAGCCCAAGCAGATCATAAGCATTCCCCTTCAGGGTATAGGTAGCACCCGGTTTCAGATAAATCATTCGGTATCGGGAACCCCACTTCTCATTTTCAAAACTGAGCATGCAAGGTGCTATATCTTCAGAAGGTGCTGCAAAGGAACATTCAAAGGTAGCGCTTTTGATGGAATCGGAAAAGATAACCTTTCCATGCATGCCCACGATAACCGCTATGGTCAGTTCATCGGGCTCATCAAGACCTTCAATCTCTCCCTTGACAATAACATTTTGTGCAAGGATTTGAGAAGAAAACAAGCAGAATAATGCGAAAAATAATTGCTTCATTGCTATAGTACATCTATTTCCGGACAAAATTATTACATTTTATACATGGAATAAAGCAAAGCCTGAAAGTTTACGTCATTTTTTAAGAATTATTATAGGATATTATTAGTAATTGGAATTTCCTCCAGCCTCCCCGTAAAAATTCTTTCTCCCCTTACCCGTATGTTAATAACTAAAAAAAAGAGAGAATTCCTAAAAATGAAAGTTAAACTTTTTCATTTTTCTTCTCCTAAAGTTTTAGGTAATCATTCATCCCACTATATTTGCACTGAACAACTAAGGTTTTAGGAATATGAAGAAAGCGAAAGAGGGATTCACCAGACTGACCAAGGCTGAGACGGAAATCATGAACATTCTGTGGGAACTGAATGAGCCTGCCAGTGTGAAACAGGTCATGGAACACTGCCCGGAACCTAAGCCTGCCTATAATACAGTGGGCACTTTCCTGAGCATACTGCACAAGAAAGGTTTTGTAGGCCAGCAGCGTAAGGAAAACGAGGGAAAGGCCATGTTCTACAAGCCTCTCCTGAGCAAGGATGAATATACGCAGCAGGTGATGGATGATGTGAAGGATAATTTCTTCAGCGGTTCTGCACAGATGCTGGTACGTTTCTTCTGCCGTAAGGAGAAACTCAGTGTAGACGAGGTGCGTGAACTGCTGCAACTCATAGAAAAGGAGGAATAAAGTATGGGAACATTTACGGTCTACATTCTGAAGAGCGCTTTGTGCCTCACCGCTTTTTACCTCTTCTATAAACTGCTGCTTACACGCGATACCTTTCACCGCATGAACCGCCTGATGCTGCTGGTGTGCATGGTACTGTCCTGTCTCATTCCGCTGGTGCATTATACGGTCCAGTCTCCCACCCTGGTAAGCCAACCCCTAATGAACCTGGAGGATTTACTAATGATAGGTTCAGAACCTGTGGCTGAGCAGGCAGATAGACCATTCAACTGGATGATTCTGGTGGTAGGTACGTACCTGCTGGGAATGCTGGTAGTCATAGGGTATCATATCTGGTCGGTATACCAGCTGATCCGTTTGCTTCGCAGCTGCCAAGTCCAGAGAAAGACGTCAGAATACCGTGTGCTTACCCACCACATGCCATTGGCTCCTTTCAGCTGGATGAAAAGCATTATCATCTCCCAGGAGGATCTGGAGGAACATGGTGACATCTATCTGGAACATGAGAAGGCACACATTAGTTTAGGACATTTCCACGACATGATTCTGGCTACCCTGTGTACCATATTCCAATGGTTCAACCCTGCAGCCTGGCTCCTGAAGCAGGAACTGGAAAACATTCACGAATACGAAGCCGACGACCAGGTACTGAACCGAGGCATTGACGCTAAGACATATCAGATATTACTCGTAAAAAAAGCTGCTGGCGCAAGGCTCTACTCTCTTGCCAACAGCTTTAATCACAGTTCACTTAAAAAACGTATTACTATGATGTTAAAGAAAAAATCAAGTGTGTGGGCATACGCTAAATATGCCTTTGTGCTACCGGTCACTGCCGTAGCTGTAGCTGCTTTTGCACGCCCAGAAGTAACTAACCTGACTGCTCCACTGGAGGCCGTTACCATGAACGACCTTACTGCTACCGTGGACAAAGGTACGGAAAATCTTGGAATAGACCAAAATGTTTTGAAAGATCAGATTCCTCCAAAGAAGAAAACACAGGAAAAGACTAAAAAAGAGGAAGTTATCGTAGTAGGCCTTAAAGATTCAGAATTGAAAAAAGAAGATCTACCCGATGAGTTCCCAGAATTCCCAGGTGGAGCCAAGGCTTGCATGGAATTCATTGCCCAGAACCTGAATTACCCAGAAGAGGCTAAGGCTGCCAAGGCAGAAGGTAGAGTCATTGTACAATTTGTGGTCAATGAAGACGGTTCCATAGGCGAACCCCTGATTGCACGTTCCATTCATCCTGCCCTGGATGCAGAAGCTATCCGTGTGATTAAATCCATGCCAAAATGGACTCCTGGCAAGAAGAATGGAAAAGCTATTTCTGCACGTTATACCATGCCTGTGCGCTTTTCTCTGGATGGAACAGAAGTAGAAAAGACCGGTGAGAATACAAACAGAGTAATTATCCGCAACGCACCAGGAAAAGGTAACTCAATCATCATTTGCAATGGAAAAGTGCTTACCAAGGAAGAACTTAACAGTCTGGATGTTTCTACCATTGAATCCATAACTGTCATCAAAGAAGATGCCTCTCTAGAAGAATACAAACAATATCCCGGCTATGAAAATGGTGTGATAGTAGTCAACACCAAAAAATAAAAACCTCTCTATCTCTCAAAAAGGCCATAGAACGCAAATTCTATGGCCTTATTTTGTATCATAGAGATCCGTAACATGTGATACATAATAAATCCTAATAGTAAGAATTAAGAAAATCCATAATTATTGTTTCTGGAGCTTGCAAGGCTACCCTAACTTTGCAGCCGAAAACAATAGCAATATGAATTGGTTATATACATTATTTTATGAATCGGGTGTTGCCCACTCTGTCTTACTGGTGGCCATTACCACAGCGCTGGGACTGGCTCTGGGCAGAATCAAGATCTGCAAAGTCTCATTAGGAGTGACATGGATACTGTTCGTAGGTATCCTATTGAGCAGCATGGGGCTGGTTCTGGATGACGTGACCAGCCATTTTGTCAAGGAATTCGGTCTTATTCTCTTTATCTATTCCATTGGACTTCAGGTAGGTCCGGGATTCTTTGCTTCGTTCCGTAAAGGAGGCATAACCTATAACCTACTGGCTGCTACTCTGATAGGTTGCGGCGTGTTGTGTACCTATATCATTCATTTCATAACCGGTGAGGAAATTCTTCCACTGATAGGCGTTCTGTATGGTGCGGTGACAAATACCCCTGGCCTGGGAGCTGCCCAGCAGACTTATGCCGATCTGAACGGTGGTGCCAGTGTGCCGGTACTGGCACAAGGCTATGCAGTAGCTTATCCGCTGGGTGTTACAGGCATTATTCTGTGCATCATGTTAATTAAGGTGATTTTCAAGATCAATTTCGAAAAGGAGCGCAACCTGTTCTCGGAAAATCAGCAAAAGAATACCAGTAACCTGAAAGCGGTGACACTGGAAGTAAAAAATGAAGCGGTGGTGGGTAAAAGCATTGCCGAAATCCAGAAGATATCCGGACGTAGTTTTGTCATGTCACGCATCTTGCATAGGGCCACCAATGAGGTGGAGCTGGCTGGCGGACAGAGCCTATTGGAATGGGGTGACCATCTTTATCTGGTGGGTGCTCCTGAAGATGTGGAAAATGTGCATGTTCTGATAGGTCCGTATGTAGAAAATATGCAACAGAGTGACTGGGACAAGATTGACCGCAATGAGCTGAAATGCTGCAAGATAGTGCTGACCAACCCTAAACTGAACGGAAAACGGTTGCGCGATTTGGACCTAAACCATGCATTTCATGTAACCGTAACACGTGTGAAAAGAGCAGGTATAGACCTGATAGCCGATTCCACCATTCTGTTACAGTTGGGCGACCGGCTAAATATAGTAGGTAAAGAAGAAGATGTGAAAAAGGTTCAGCAAATGATGGGTGATTCTGTAAAACGACTGGATGAACCTCATCTGATGGGCGTATTCATGGGTATAGCATTGGGTGTTCTGCTGGGATGTATTCCACTTGCCATTCCAGGCATTCCAGTACCTGTGAAACTAGGACTAGCCGGAGGTCCTCTGATTGTTTCCATCTTGATAGCCCGTTGGGGGCCGGAACTGAAAATCGTAACTTTCACCACTTCTTCGGCCAATCTTCTGATGCGACAGATAGGAATCTGCCTGTTCATGGCATCGGTAGGTCTAGGTGCTGGTGACGGTTTTCTTCAGACCATTCTGCAAGGCGGTTACTGGTGGGTGCTGTATGGTTTCCTCATTACTATCATTCCTTGCCTCTTAACCGGTATCATAGCACGAACATACTGCCATCTCAGCTACTTCACCATTGCCGGAATCATCAGTGGGGCCACAACAGATCCTCCTGCGCTGGCCTACAGCAATGAGATTTGTGGAGGACACGAATCATCAGTAGCCTACTCTACCGTGTATCCGCTAAGCATGTTCCTGCGTGTCCTCATGGCACAGATTATGATCTTAATAGGTTAGAATTAGAAACACTTAATAATACTATAACAAATTATGATGACAAGTACAATGCTTTGGTGCGCACTGGGACTGATAGTCCTGACTGCTGCCGTACAGACTTTTATGCACAAATGGAATGCGCTGAGACAAAAAGATTCAGTAATAAGCGTAGATGGCGAGACAGTGAATATAGAATGTAAAGAAGAAAAGAAAGAAGAAGTGACAGAATTCTGGATGCCTAAGGATACTGTCTATGTCAGAGTATAAAAGAAGAAGTTTTTAAACATAAAGACAAGCGTGTCTTAGAGAGTCATCAGGGCTAAGCGATAGGATTGGTTTTCACAAATCATCCTGACAAATTCCCTGGTGGCTCTTTTGTGATAACTACCTTTCAAGTAGTGAAAACATCCTTCCATATTAGTACCGTCTTGAGCAATGGGCAATGTCACTAATCCTTTCTGCTGACGTACTGTGACATCGGACAAAAATGTAATGAAACGGCTGTTACGCACGATATCCATAAGAATACTGATCTCATTGATCTCCACAATAATATTCAGGTCCAGATTCAAGTTACCAATCATGGCATCAAACGTATTTCGTGCCTGCAAACCTCGGGATGGCAAAGCCAACTGATAACGTTCCAGATCAGACAACCGTATATGGTTCTGCGATGCCAATGGATGAGAATCACTGACCACAGCACACAACTGATTATCAAACAGTCTTTTTGACTCAACATTATCATAAGACTGTGTTGGCTTAAAACTAAGGGCCACATCTATCTCATCCTTAACCAGCATTTCCATCAGTTCCTCCATGGATTTGCAGAATAGGTTTAATTTGATTCCCGGATAGTGCTTGTTGAACGACAAGACCGTATCACGCAATAGCGGAGAGAAAGTAAGTGTACTGCCAACATTCAGGGTTCCTTTTGACAAATCCTGAACATCATGAAGCAGATCCATGCAGGAATTGGCTTCATTAATTGTCTTCAATATAGCTGGCAAAACGGCTTCCCCCACATCAGTAAGTCTCACATGATGAGAATCGCGCAACAGTAAAGTAACATTCAACTCATCTTCAAGTTTCTTAATCTGTTGGGAAAGAGTACTTTGTGTAACACACAATACTTTTGCAGCTTCAGAGAAATTCTTTAATTCAGCTACTTTTGCGAAATACTTCAAGTGTCTTAATTCCATACTTTACTATTATTTTGCTGCAAAGTTCCGGAATTTCAGACACATTTATTATTAGCAGAAAAGGTTTTATTCTATATCTCCTATCTACACTATCGATAGCCTTTAGAACCAAGGGAATACGGTTAACCTCAGCAAGGCATCGGTATAATAGGCTGTCTGTTCATAACGCCACCAGTCATCGCCGTACTCCTCGCTGTTTCTCCGGATTTCACCGTTCCACAAGCACGTATTGTAAGGGTAAGCCATAGCCTCCGGATGTCCCAGAAGCTTTTTAATCATGGTACATGTTTTATTGTTGTGTTTCCACAAAGGTATGACTTTTTTTGCAGAAATGCAAATATAAGAGATTTATTGATCCATTTCCATAAATTCAAACCGGTCGTTCAGAAAAATTGCCGAACGACAATCCAAACACGCAAACCTTTTGGTGATGACAGGTTGTGTGACTTGCGTATGCCCAAATATCTGATAGCATCCAGACAGTAATTCATGGAATTCATCAGTAAACTCATGAATGTCTGCCCAAACGCAAGAGCCTGCTACCTTTCCTCCTCCCCGGTACAATGAAGCATCATCCAATATAGGATAGAGGTGTCCCTGATGAAACACCTCGTTAAGAAGTCTTACCTCATCACCACGTTTAATCTGCCCCAAAAGCATTTCATTCTCCTTCAGCCAATCGGATAAAATACCTGCATGGGAGAAGACCACACGCCTATTCCCCACCCATTCTTCATGCGCAATAGAAAACAGAGGCAAGTTTTCCTTGAATAAAGTCTTTATTTCATCGTGATTCTCATAATCGTGCCTGCACTTTGTCAAGTATGAACTGATATAACTCAAATCATGGTTGCCCAGCAACAGTACCACATTATCCGGATGCTCTTTCTTGAAAAGAAGAACATCACGCAGTGATAGTATACCAGCCCCATAATCTATACCCTCATCGGAATAAGGGTCAACATAATCTCCCAAGAAGATTATCTTCTCAGTCTCATGACCTTCTATGGCCTTTTTCCAAAAAGTACGCCCGTGTATGTCTGGAATAATAATCATAGAAATCTAAGTATTAATTAAACCTACATTTTATCCTACTTATGCAGATCTGGATAGTTTTCCATTGCCCATTCATCAGAGTCTCTGATGACTTCCTGAATAGTTGTTCCGCGTTCCTTTTCATAAGGCTCCTGCATGACATCATAGATACCACGTGCCTGTTTCTTAGCTTCCCAAACAGGAACACCTTGCTTGATTAATTCATGTGTAATGCGCAGAAACAAATCCACGTCTTTAATTGCACCGTCATCATCACGATCGCGATGCTGTGCATCTGGTAAGCAATCCTCTGCCCACTCTCTGGAATCGGCTATGATCTGATCTATAGTTCGGGTGTTACCCTCTTTGGTATATGCTCTATACACACCTCTGGCACCAATTTTTGCTGCCGCAATAGGTACCTCAAGTTCATATACGAACTTTTTCAAAATCTGGTTGTACAAGTTGAGATTCTTGATACTTCCCATGTCGTTCTTGATAGTCTTCATCATAAGCGTTAGTAATTTTAGTTAATGATTTAAGTTAGCATGTCTAAGGATTTGCCTTGATTTCAATCGGCAGTTCTGATAATAGCCCTATTCAATGTTCAAATCTAAAGGTTTATTCAGCTTCTGCCAATCCTTGAAAATAATACAAGAAGGCAATAGTACAGATGCCAGCAGCACCAACAATCCACATTTGTTTCGCATAGTTGTCTAATTTTAATAGGTTAACAAATAAACATCCCCATATATAAGGGTGAAGATCTTACATAAAAACGTAAATTCTGTCCCATAAGTCTTTTTTATCAGATATATTTGTCCTTTTTTACCTCACTAAAATAAAAGTTTAACATTATTTAACTAGTAATCTATAAAGAGAAACAAATACTATGATTCATTACAATTTTTTCTTTCCCAAAGAATCTGCATCACTTGTGTCCGAATCTTATCTGTTTTTACAAAGAAAGCCGAAGATAGAATTGCCACCATCACACCTAAGAGTAGCCACTCCATATACTGCTGTAGAGAAGTACCCCAATGCCCGCTCAAGGCAAAAGCTACAGCATATATCCCCAAAAGACTCAGCATACAGATTGCTATTCCTGCCAAAAGACTCACTAACTTATTCTTCTTGGCTAAAATCATATCAAAAGATTTTACCAACAGTTGGTGTTCATCCTGACCGATAGGATTATATAACCTATTTATGTACACTACCACTTCACCCAATGACAAATTATTTGGCACATAGATATCATATTTGAATC
>JAKSLR010000004.1 GCA_024401095.1 Bacteroidaceae bacterium | reverse complement strand
AACTGACTCTTAATCAGTGGGTCCAGGGTTCGAGCCCCTGAGAGCGTACAAAAAGAGGATATGTCATCATATCCTCTTTTTTTTGTCTTTTTCAGTCTGTTGTCATTATTTTTTCATGCCTTGTTTTTTGGGGATGTTCTTGTTTTTGCTATGGTTTTTGCAAATAGTGACATAAAAAACAAATCAAATTGTTTGTATTCTTGTTTTTTTTGTGTAAGTTTGCAAGGTTAAATACTATGTGCAATGAACACTGAAAAAGATATTCAGAAGAAGTGTGTACCTAATCCTGTGCAGAAGTATCGCTTGTTGGCATGTACTTTTGCTCTTATTACAGTCTTAGCTTTCTGCTATACTTTCGGAGTATTCGACTCCTTGACTGCACATGTTCTTTCTGATCCTAAAGATTATAAAACAGAAGAGATTGCAAATGCAGAAGAGGCTCGCCTTAAAGGCATGACCAAATTTGATAAACTTGTAGATGAAAATGCTGAACAATTTATAAACGAAGTCGTTGAAGAAGTTGTTGACACAGCATCAATCGATGAACCTGTATTATTAGAACCAGAACCTGAGCCAGTAGGTGAGGAGTTCTAAAAAAGCCTAAATAATTTAATCTAAATAAACATGGAGAACAAAATTCAGGAATTAACCGAGAAACTCTATCGCGAAGGCGTAGAGAAGGGTAATGCAGAGGCTGAACGCCTTATTGCTTCAGCTAAGGAACAAGCTGCTCTGATCCTGGCTAAAGCACAGGAAGAAGCTGATGGCATCATTGCTCAGGCTGCAAAGAAAGCAGCAGAGACTGCAGAGAATACTCGTACAGAGTTAAGCCAATTTGCAGGACAGTCTAAGCATGCGCTTCAGACTGAAATTGCAAACCTTGTAACAAATCAGGTTGTAAAGGAAGCTGTAGCTTCTACTGTGGATGCTAAGGATTTCCTTGGCCAGTTCTTGGTTGCATTGGCAGGAAAGTGGTGTGCCGATGAACCAATTGTTATTGAAACAGAGAAAGCTGCTGAGTTGAAGGCTTATTTTGCAGCTAAAGCAAAGGATCTTCTTGACAAGGGTGTTACTATTAAGGAAGTAAACGGTTTGAAGACTCTGTTTACTGTGAAGCCTGCTGACGGTAGCTATAAGGTTGATTTCGGTAACGAAGAATTTGAAAACTACTTTAAGGCATTCCTTCGCCCACAATTGGTAGAAATGCTTTTCTAATACCCCTTAAACTATGAGTAATTATTATTGTTTAATGACGGGTGTGCCATCCATCTCTCTGGATCAGCCTAGCTCTATGAGTTATGCTCAGTTCCGTGAGGAATGCGAGGAGAACCTGACTGCTGCGGACAAGAAATTACTCTCATATTCCTACCTGAGACAAGATTGCTTGAATCTGGTTAAGCTTTTACAGAATCCAGAAGCACAATTGTCTTTGTTAGGCAACTATTCTGAAACGCAGCTTCGTGAACTCATCGCTGAAGCACAGAACTCAGAGTTTAAGGTAGAGGGATTCCCTGAATTCCTTGCCGATTTTATCCGTCATTCTTATGCTGCCAATGCAGGTAAGGCCGATTATTTCGCCGATGATGCAGTTATGCTGGCTTATTATGAATACGCCATGAGCTGCAAGAATGAAATGATAGCAGAGTGGTTCAAGTTGAATTTTACGCTGTCTAATATCCTTACCGCTCTTATTGCTCGCCAAAACGGCTGGAATGTAGCCGATTATGTAAGAGGTGAGAATGAGGTTAATGACATGATTAAGTCTAACAAGTCTAAAGATTTCGATCTAAGCCGAGAATATGACTTTGTGGCAGAAATTATGAAGATTGTAGATACAGACGATCCTGTAGAAAAGGAGAAGAAGATTGACGCATTCAAGTGGCTATGGCTTGATGAGAAAACTTTCTTTGAACCTTTTAATATTGAAGCAGTCTTTGCTTACCTGTGTAAATTGGAAATGCAACTCCGATGGGAGATGCTTGATCCAGAAAAGGGAAAGGAGACATTTACAGAGATTATAGAGAATCTGCGTAGTGAGGCAAAGGTTCCGGCAGAATTTGTTAGATAAAAGTTAGAAAAGAATTTATAAAGATAATACTATGACTAAAGGTACAGTTAGTGGCGTTATTGCTAACATGGTAACGCTGAAAGTGGACGGACCTGTGTCTCAAGGTGAAATTTGTTACATTGAGACTGGTGGCGACCGCTTAATGTCAGAGGTCATCAAGGTTGTAGGCTTGGATGTATATGTTCAGGTGTTCGAGAGTACTCGTGGCTTGAAGGTAGGCGCTCCTGCAGAGTTTACCGGTCACATGCTTGAGGTACAGTTGGCACCTGGTATGTTGTCTAAGAACTTCGATGGTCTTCAGAATGATTTGGATAAGATGCAGGGTGTCTTCCTGAAACGTGGGTGCTACACAGATCCATTGGATCGTGAGCGTAAGTGGGATTTCACTCCAATAGTAAAGGTAGGTGATGAGGTTCAGGGCTCAGCATGGCTGGGTGAGGTAACAGAGAATTCTCAGCCTTTGAAGATTATGGCTCCTTTCCAGATGAAAGGCACTGCCAAGGTTAAGAGCATTGTTCCTGCAGGTCAGTATGCTGTTGACGATGTTGTTGCAGTATTGGTTGACGAGCAAGGTAATGAAATAAAGGTGGATATGGTTCAGCACTGGCCTGTAAAGTTTGCCATGACAAATTACAAGCAGAAGCCACGTCCATTCAAATTGTTGGAGACAGGTGTACGTACCATTGATACTTTCAACCCTATTACAGAAGGTGGTACAGGTTTCATTCCTGGTCCATTCGGTACAGGTAAGACTGTGCTTCAGCATGCTATTTCTAAGCAGGCAGAAGCTGATATTGTAATTATTGCTGCTTGTGGTGAGCGTGCTAATGAGGTTGTGGAAATCTTTACTGAGTTCCCAGAGTTGGATGACCCACATACTGGTCGTAAGCTGATGGAGCGTACCATCATTATCGCAAATACTTCAAACATGCCAGTTGCAGCTCGTGAGGCATCTGTATATACTGCCATGACCATGGCAGAGTACTATCGTTCCATGGGTCTTCGTGTTTTGCTGATGGCCGACTCTACTTCTCGTTGGGCACAGGCATTGCGTGAGATGTCAAACCGTATGGAGGAATTGCCTGGACCAGATGCATTCCCTATGGACTTGGGTGCCTTGATTGGTAACTTCTACTCACGTGCTGGATATGTATACCTTAATAATGGTGAGGTTGGTTCTATTACCTTCATTGGTACTGTATCACCAGCCGGTGGTAACTTGAAGGAGCCTGTAACCGAAAATACCAAGAAGGTAGCTCGTTGTTTCTATGGTTTGGAGCAGGACCGTGCTGACAAGAAGCGTTATCCAGCTGTTAACCCTATTGATTCTTATTCTAAGTATTTGGAATACCCTGAATTTGCTGAATATATCGGTAATAAGATTAACGATAAGTGGATACCAAAGGTATTGGCACTGAAGACTCGTATGCAGCGTGGTAAGGAAATTGCAGAACAGATCAACATCCTTGGTGATGATGGTGTACCTGTAGATTATCACGTAACATTCTGGAAGTCAGAGATTATTGACTTTGTTATCCTGCAACAGGATGCATTCGATGAGGTAGATGCTGTTACTTCATTGGAACGTCAGGAAGAGATTCTGAATTTGGTTACTGAGATTTGTGAACACGATTTCACATTCGACAACTTCTTGGATGTAGTAGACTTCTTCCGTAAGATGATTAACATCTGCAAGCAGATGAACTATTCTCCTTATAAGAGCGAGCAGTACTACGATTTCAAGAAGCAGGTAACTGATATGATTAACGCTTAAATCTGATACACATGGCAACAGCATTTCAAAAAGTATATACAAAAATCAGCCAGATTACCAAGGCTACTTGCTCTCTGAAGGCAACTGGCGTTGGTTATGATGAGCTGGCCACCATCAACGGTAAGTTGGCACAGGTGGTAAAGATTGCCGGCGAAGATGTTACCTTGCAGGTGTTTGAGGGTACCGGTGGTATTCCTACCAATGCAGAGGTTGTATTCTTGGGTAAGGCTCCTTCATTGAAGGTAGGAGAGCAGCTTGCCGGCCGTTTCTTCAATGCATACGGTCATCCTATTGATGGCGGTCCAGAAATTGAAGGTAAGGAAGTGGAGATTGGTGGTCCTTCTGTGAATCCAGTTCGCCGTAAGCAGCCATCTGAACTGATTGCTACCGGTATTGCTGGTATCGACTTGAACAATACCTTGGTATCAGGTCAGAAGATTCCATTCTTTGCAGACCCAGATCAGCCATTTAATGAGGTAATGGCTATGGTAGCCCTCCGTGCTAAGGTTGATAAGATCATCCTGGGTGGTATGGGTATGACCAATGATGACTATTATTTCTTCCGTAACACTTTTGCTAACGCAGGTGCGGTAGATCGTATTATTTCTTTCATGAACACCACCGAAGACCCAGCCGTAGAGCGTCTGTTGATTCCAGACATGGCTTTGACTGCTGCTGAGTACTTTGCAGTTGAGAAGCATGAGAAGGTATTGGTTTTGTTGACCGATATGACCTCTTACGCAGACTCTCTGTCTATCGTAAGTAACCGTATGGACCAGATTCCTTCTAAGGACTCTATGCCAGGTTCTCTGTATTCAGACCTTGCAAAGATTTACGAGAAGGCTGTACAGTTCCCAGAAGAAGCAGGTGGTGGTTCTATTACCATTATTGCCGTAACTACTCTGAGTGGTGGTGATATTACTCACGCAGTACCTGATAACACTGGTTACATTACCGAGGGTCAGCTCTTCTTGCGTCGTGATTCTGATATCGGTAAGGTCATCATTGACCCATTCCGTTCATTGTCTCGTCTGAAGCAGCTTGTATCTGGTAAGAAGACTCGTAAGGATCATAGTCAGGTTATGAATGCAGCTATTCGTCTGTATTCTGATGCTGCTAACGCAAAGACCAAGTTGGAGAACGGTTTCGACTTGACCGACTATGATAATCGCTGTCTGGACTTTGCTAAGGAGTATGCAGATAAGTTGCTGGCTATCGATGTCAACCTGGATACTACCGAGATGCTCGATGTAACTTGGGGCTTGTTCCGTAAGTACTTCAAGTTGGAAGAGGTTAATATCAAGAAAGAATTTACCGATATCTATTGGAAATAATAAATGGCAATTAAGTTTCAATACAATAAAACGTCGCTTCAGCAACTGGAAAAGAACCTGAAGATGCGACAGCGTACGCTCCCTATTATTAAAAATAAGGAGACAGCGTTGCGTCTGGAGGTGAAGAAGTGCAAGGAAGAGGCCGTTGCATTGGAAGAGAAACTGAAGAGTCAGATTGATGGCTATGAATCCATGTATGCCTTGTGGGGTGAGTTTGACACCAGTCTTGTGGCCCTAAAGGACGTGGAAATGGATGTCAAGAAGATAGCGGGCGTTCGCGTACCTATCTTAACTAATATCCGTCTGGAGGTAAAGCCATTCGGCCTTTTCAGTTCTCCAAAATGGTATTTCGACGGTATCAACCTCTTGCAAGGATTGGCTAAGACTGCTGTGGAGCGCGAGTTTGTTGATGCAAAGCTTGCTTTGCTGGAACATGCTCGTAAGAAGACCACACAGAAGGTGAACCTGTTTGAGAAGGTTCAGATTCCTGGATTCCAGGAGGCAGTCCGCAAGATTAAGCGCTTCATGGAAGATGAGGAGAACCTCTCTAAGTCAAGCCAGAAGATTCTGAAATCACTTCAGGAAAAACGTGCTGCTGCAGAGACAGAAGGAAAGGAGGCTGCTGTATGATTACAAAAATGAAGAAAGTAAACCTGTTGGTCTTCCATCAGGAATACAATGAGTTTCTGAGTCAGCTGCAGAACCTTGGCGTGGTTCACATCCAGGAATTGGAGAGTGGTTCCACTAGTGAAGAGTTTGAACAGGCTAAGGCCAAGTATGAGCAGTATGCTCAAGTTCTGGCTTCCTTGGATAAGGTTAATGAACCTGTAGAAACAGTTAATAAGGCATTGAATCTCAGCACTGCAGAGCAGATTGTTAAATTTACAGAGGAACAATTGGAGACTCAGTCTGAGGTTGCACGTCAGGCAGAAAATACTCAGAAGGAATTGGCTATAGCTACTCCTTTCGGAGAATTCGATGCTGCTAAAGTAGAAGCTTTAGCTCAGGCTGGATATCAAATGAATCTCTTTGCTTGTCCTGTTGCTAAGTTCTCTCAGGAATGGGTAGATGCATTCTATGCTACACCTGTTACTGAAACTGATTCTACGGTTTATTTCGTGACCTTCTCACCAGAAAAGCCTGCTATTGATGCAGAAAGCATTGAGCTTCCTGCAATGTCTATTCCTGAACTTCAGGCCAAGGCTGAAACTTTGGCTGCACAGGCAGGAGAAGTAGAGCAAAATCTGCAGGCAGTAAAGGCACAGTACTCTTCAGCACTTCAAGCTGCTCAGGCAGAGAACAAGAATGCTATTCAGGTTTCTAAAGTTCATCTGAACAGTCAAGATGTTGCAGGAGATAAGCTGAAGCTGGTAGAAGGCTGGATTCCTGAAGAGAAGGAAGCAGATGTCAAGTCAATGCTGGATGCTTCTGGTGCATATTATGAGATCCGTGAGGCGCAAAAAGGTGACAATGTTCCTATCAAGTTCAAGAACGACTGGTATTCCAAGATGTTTGAGCGCTTGACCAAGATGTATGGTTTCCCATCATACAACGAGTGGGACCCAACACCTATTGTTGCTCCATTCTTTACTTTGTTCTTCGCTATCTGTATGGGTGATGCTGGTTACGGTTTGCTCATTACATTATATGGTTTGCTGGACATGAGTGGAAAAGCAAAGAAAGTGCCTATTTTGGGTGAAATGCTCGAAGGCTGTGGATCAATGATCTGTGCTCTAGGTGTAGCTACTACCGTAATCGGTTTCTTCTTGGGAACCTTCTTCGGTATTAACATTGTAGAGGCAGGTTGGATTCCTCAGACAACAGCTATCGGTTCACTCTTGGCATGGCTACAAGGTAAGGTTCCGGGAACTTCATACTCTATCCAGATGGCAGCTGCTATCTGCATTGGTGTGGTTCACATTTGTTTGGCTATGGTTGTCAAGGCTGCTCTTTATACAAAGAAAGAGGGTTTCAAGAGCCAGATCAGCACCTGGGGATGGGTACTTCTCATTGTTGGTGGTGTCATAACTGGAGTTATGTTCCTCTTTGGTGCAATGGATCAGAACACTACCGTTATGGTTCTTATCGGTATTGGTGCCGTGAGTGCTTTGGCTATCTATTTCTTGAACAATGTAGATCGTCTTACCAGCAAACCTATAGCAGGTATCTTCATCAACCCATTAGCAGGTCTTTATGATACCTATAATATGGCATCTGGTCTTATGGGTGATGTGCTCTCTTACATCCGACTCTATGCCCTCTGCCTTGCAGGTGGTATGCTGGGTGGAGCATTTAACATGATTGGTGATATGGTTCGTGGTGATGAAGGAAGTATTTTGTTACTTATACCGGCTATCCTAATCTATGTTGTTGGTCACCTGTTTAACTTGCTCATGTCAGCAATTTCTGCTTTCGTACACCCATTGCGTCTGAATTTCGTAGAGTATTTCAAGAATGCGGGCTATGAAGGTAAGGGTACTGCTTATAACCCTTTCAACGTAAAAAAATAAAAATTTAATAACTATAAAAACATTATTATTATGGATTTGATTCTTGGTTATCTGGGTTTAGGTCTGATGTTAGGCCTTGCCGGAATTGGTAGCTGTTATGGTACAACAATCGCTGGTACTGCAGCAGAAGGTGCATTGAAGAAGGACCCTTCTAAGTCTTCAGGTTACATGGTGCTTTCAGCACTTCCTGCAACTCAGGGTCTGTATGGTTTCGTTGCTTTCCTGATGACTATGGGTAAGTTGGCAGATCCTGCAAACGGTCCTTTGATGTTTGGTATCGGTATTGGTGTAGGTATTACTTGTTTGTTCTCTGCAATTCGTCAGGGTAAGGTTTGTGCAGCTGGTATCCAGGGCTTGTCTCAGGGACATGATGTTCAGACTAATACCATGATTTATGCAGCGCTTCCTGAGTTCTATGCTATCTTGGCATTGGTTGGTGCACTGATGGTATAATTTTTCATAGAAAAATAAAAAAAAGGCGGGGTTTTTACTCCGCCTTTTCTTTTTCATTATCGTCAAAAGTTTTTATCTTTGCACTCTAGGAAATAATGGTAAAAAATGAAAACACTATTTACTTTATTATGTAGCATTTGCGTATCGCTTTCAGTTTTTGCGCAGAATGTCAATGAGCCTTTGGTTCTCTCTCTCTGGCCAAATGGAGCTCCTACACAAAGTGGTTTGAGTGGAGAAGAAAAGGAACTTTTCCCTACTTTCATAACTAATGTGACGGATGCTTTACTGATGGTATATAAGCCAGCAAAACCAAATGGAACCTGTATCATCTGTGCTCCTGGTGGTGGTTACTTTGGTGTGAGTATGGTCAGTGAGGGTACTTCTTACAGTACTTGGATGAACAAACTTGGAATCACATTTGTTGTTCTCAAATACCGTATGCCGAATTCGCACCATGAGATTCCACTCAATGATGGAGAGCAAGCTATCCGTCTGGTACGCCAGCATGCAGCAGAATGGGGGATAAATCCATCCAAGGTAGGAATTATGGGACATTCTGCAGGTGGTCATTTTGCTGCAACATTATCTACCCTCTATACAAGTAAGGAGACTCGTCCGGACTTCAGCATCCTTATGTATCCAGTCATCAGTATGGAGAAAGAAATAACTCACATGGGCTCACGTGAAGCTTTGTTGGGTAAGAATCCTTCAGAAGAACTGGTGAATCGTTTTAATCTGCACATGCAGGTTAATGAGAACACACCGCCTGCTATTCTGGTTTTGGCATCAGATGATAATACAGTGAACCCGCTTAACAGCATCGGTTATTATTCTGCCTTGATTAAGCATGGTGTTCAAAACTGTTCTATGTTCATTTATCCTTATGGTGGCCACGGATTTGGTTTCGAAGACCGTTTTATGTTCAAACGTGAATGGACTGCAGAGGTTGAGAGCTGGCTTAGAACATTGGGAATGCTTTAATTTCCAACAATGAGAGTTTGTCATCTCTTTTGCTGCATGTTGCTCGTATTGGCAACTGCATGCTCGTCAGAAAAGGCGGTTTTGAATTCTGGTACACCTTATAATGGAATAGACATCTCACATTATCAAGGTGATGTGAATTGGAAGAAGCTGACCGCTTCCGGGAACATTCGCTTTGTTTATATTAAGGCAACAGAGGGAAAGACATTCGTCGATGATCATCATGAAACTTATGGCAAGGATGCTAAGGCGCATGGGCTAAAGGTAGGCTATTATCATTTTTTTCGCCCAGGCGTTTCTGGAGCGGAGCAGTTTGCCAATTATGAGAAGGCTGTCAGAGGTCTTCCCATGGATTTAATTCCTGTGCTTGACATTGAAGTAGCTCCCAAGGCAGGAGGGCAGCAGGCATTTGAACAGGATGTTCGTACCTTTATTAAGCTATGTAAGAAGACATATGGAAAGGCTCCTATTCTATATGTCATTCCAAGGTTTGAACGCCAGTATCTTTCGGCTTTCTTTAAATACAAGAAGTGGTACTGTGGTAAGATAGATGATAAAGCTGACATGCGTCGTTGTCTACTTTGGCAGATTGCCATCAAGCCTGTCCCGGGAATCTATGGAAAGGTGGATTGGGATTATGCTCCTAAGATTTCCAAATTGAAGAAATAACCTTTCAAAATACCTTGAATAAGGTATTTATTATAAAAAGAAGGTAGCAGATTAGAGTAATTGCCGAAAATCTGTTACCTTTGCGATTGAAATGAATATAAAATTGTTTTTAGTTCTTTTGTTCTGTTTCCCTTTTGCTTTATTTGCTCAAGTTACGGGAACAGTCAAAGATGCTGCAGGAGAAGCTATAATTGGTGCTAATATCCTGTGGCAGAAGACATCTACGGGTACAACTACTGACTCCAACGGAGTTTTCTCTATTCGCAAACCTGCATCTTCACAGATTCTTGTCATCAGTTTTCTGGGTTATGAAACACAAGAGATAGTGGTAAGGGATAAGAATGCAAAACTCGATATCGTTTTGAAGGAAGATGCCGCCCAGCTGAATGAGGTGGAAATTAGAGGCCGAAACATAGGGTTGGGTAAATCACGTGTCAGTATCTTGAACCAGGATCAGATTACGGCCACCCAGCTTACTCGAGCAGCTTGCTGTAACCTTGGAGAGAGTTTTACTTCCAATGCTTCTGTTGATGTCAATTATTCCGATGCCTCTACAGGTGCCAAGCAAATCAAGCTATTAGGTCTTTCTGGAACCTATGTTCAGATGCTCACAGAAAATATTCCGAATTATCGTGGAGCAGCTATGCCGTTTGCTTTAGGCTACATTCCAGGGCCATGGATGCAGAGTATTCAGGTATCTAAAGGCAATGCTTCGGTTAAAAACGGATATGAGGCAATTACTGGCCAGATTAATGTAGAATTCAAGAAACCACAAGCAGAACCTTCTGTTGCTGTTAACATGTACATGAATAGCAAGAGTAAGTTTGAAGCAAATTTTGATGCAAATACTTCATTGGGACAGCGTTGGAAGGTAGGTGTGTTGGGACATTATGAAAACTATGACCGTATGGACGACATGAACGATGACGGTTTTCAGGATATGCCTCAGGTCAAGCAATATAGCCTTCAGAACCGATGGGCATACATGGGAGATAACTATGTTTTTCAGGCATCTATTAAGGGCATGAAGGAAAACCGCAAGAGCGGTCAGCTGAATTCGTCTCCATACTCATCTGCATTAGCATATACCATTGGTATGGAAGTAGAACGTTATGAAGCCTTCACAAAGAATGCTTATATCTTCGATAAGGAGCACAACAGCAATGTGGCGCTTATCCTATCTGGCTCTATTCACAACCAGGATTCTAGATTTGGCCAGAAGTATTACAACTTGAAAGAGAGTAATGCCTATGCCTCGCTTATGTTTGAGAGCGAGCTGAACAAGCAGCACAGCATATCTACTGGTATAAGCCTGAATCATGATTATTTCAATCAGGATCATCAGATAGAAAATATACCTGCTATTACATCTTCCTATTATCCTCAGCCTAAGCAGACGCTGGAGAAGGAAACTGTGCCGGGAGCCTATGCTCAGTACACCTATAATTACGATGATAAGTTCATTTTGATGGGAGGACTACGTGTAGATCACAGTAGTCTCTATGGTACATTCTTTACACCACGTGCGCACATGAAGTGGGCACCTAACGAGGTTTTCTCCATGCGTGCATCTGCAGGAAAGGGATACTGTACCAATCATGTCATGGCAGAGAACAACTTCCTCTTTGCCAGCAGCCGAAATGTGATTATCGATGAGAATCTGGATCAGGAAGAAGCTTGGAACTACGGCATCAGTACTCTGGTTGACATTCCTGTAGCCGAAGAGAAGAAACTCAGCCTGAGTGCAGAGTATTACTATACAAATTTCCTTCATCAGATGGTCATAGATATGGATACAGATGCGCATCAGGTTCATTTTTCAAATTTAAAAGGAGATTCCTATTCACATACCTTTCAGGTAGAAGCCAGTTATCCTGTCTTTAAGGGCATGGATTTTACGGCAGCCTACCGTTATACAGATGTGAAGCAAACCATTGCCGGTAAGCTCATGGACCGTCCTCTTACCCCTAAGCATAAGGGAGTCTTCTCCTTGTCTTATAAGCCAGGATTGGGGAAATGGCAGTTCGATGCTACACTGCAGTTGAACGGTGGTGGCAGAATGCCTACACCTGATGTGCAGCAGCCACTCTGGGAGAATTCATATAAGGGGTATGAGCAGGTTACAGCGCAGATTACCCGCTGGTTCCGTCATTGGTCTATCTACGTGGGTGGGGAGAACCTGACAGGATTCAGACAGATGAATCCGTTCATTGCTGCCAATGAACCTTGGGGCAAGAACTTTGATTCTACCATGGTATGGGGACCAGTAGAAGGAGCCATGTTCTATGTGGGTTTGCGTTTTAATTTTACGAAATTTGCAAAAGTTGAATAATAAATACACTAAAACTAACGAATTATGAAGAAATTTATTCTTATGGCCCTGACTATGTTCATGGCAGTTGCAGTAAATGCAACAGATGTAAAGACTGTTACTCTGAAGACCAACATGTCTTGTGAGAACTGCGCAAGCAAGATCAAGGAGAATGTACGTTTTGAGAAAGGTGTAAAGGAAATTAAGACTAACGTTAGCGATAAGACAGTTACCATTACTTACGATGCTGACAAGACTAATCCAGAAAAGCTCATCAAGGGCATTGAAAAGGTAGGTTATAAGGCTTCTCTGGCAGAGGGTAAGCACGAATGTGCTGACTGCAAAGGAGACCACAAGGGTGGTAAGGACTGCTGTGAAGGTGAAAAGAAAGACGAGAAAAAGTCAGACTGTTGTTCTGAAAAGAAGAACTAATCAGTAAATACTATAATAGAAAAAGCGGCATCATCACAGATGATGCCGCTTTTCTTATAGTGTATAGAATGAAATTACTTGTTGAACTCAAATCCCACCTTCATGCCTTTGTAGTTCTTGGCAATGGTGGAGATAGTGCCTAACTGTGCTGAAGCTGCTCCACTGTTTTGGATTAGAGTCAGCAGGTTTGTCACGTCAAAGGTAAGACCCATCTGCTTGTCTACGATGCTTACGTAGGCGGTCAGGTTCTGGCCGGTAGCAGTAGTTACTGTTACAGTCTTCTTGGTTGCATCGAAGGTGTATTTCCCGTTGTAGGTCTTAGATCCTAGCGTGTACTGGAGCGTATTGTCTTTGTTGAACACAAAGGTTGTGCTGCCTTTTTTGATACCTGCTTTCTGGTAATAGCCATCCAGCGTGTTTTCAATCTTGTCTGCCATGAGAGAACCGCCCGCTTGGGACAGCAGGTCACCACTTTCAAACTGAACGCATGGCTTGCTGTAAATCCATTTACCTTGCAGACTGTTCTGATTGGTCAGTGCACCACCTGTGACAGCAGAAATCACATCACCAAGTATACCACCCAGATTGCCTAATCCACCTTGTGCTGTTCCGGTAGTAGCTGTACCTTCAGCAGGCTGGGTGGGAAATGCCATTCCGCATCCAGTCAGCATTGCACTCATAGCCAGTGCAAAAACAGAGAGAGAAATCTTTTTCATTGTCTTTCCAAAATTGTTAAATCATATTTTGTTTGCAAATTTCGTGTTTTTTGCAGAAATAGTCTAATCTTCGTCGACTTTTTTCTTTGCCTCGTCAAATTTTACCTTCATGGTAGGGTTTTGATAGGTAAGCTTCCTGATGGTCAGGTCTTCCATGTTCTTGTCTGCCTTGTACAAGTGTTCCACCCAGAGTCTCAGGTGCTCCTTCATGTTGGTGAGTTGGGTAATGGCATTGTCTATGTCGCTCAAGGCGTCTTGGTAACGTTTGGCTGCATCTTCCACATGCCCGCCAAACACTCGCTTGAAGTTATCTAGTTTTTCCTCAAAATGGGTGACATCTACCTCTCTGTTTTTAGCCTCGGCCAGCTCCTTCTTCACTTGTACGGTGTTACGGCCGGTCTGTACCAGTAGAGCTATGATGGAAAGGAACTGCTGCGGACGTACCACGAACATCTTCTCATAACCCGGAACGGCATAGATGCCGCTGTTGTAAAGATCATTGTCCAGTTCTAGCAAGGTTACTAACACAGCATACTCGCATTTTTTCTTCTTGCGGTCAGTATCCAGTTTGCCGAAGAAGTCGGAGTTCTTGTGCTTCACCTGTGTTTCGTCGGCTTCGTTCTTCATTTCGAACATGATGGAGACAGATTCTATACCATCTGCGAAGTCACGAAAGATAAAGTCGCCCTTGGTGTGGTCTATCACCTCGTTGTCCTTACCGAATTGTGCCGATGGGAGGTAGGGGTGAACCATAGTCTCGAATTGGTTGTTGCAAAACACCTCCAGTGACTCGCCAATCATCTTGGTGGATTGTTTGGCTTTAAAGTCTCGGTATTGTGCTATGACCTCATCCTTCATTTGCAGTTCTCTGCGGTGATGTTCGTCCTTTTGATTAAGCTGCTCTTTGTATTGGTCGTGAATGGCTTTTTCTTTGAATTGAGCATTCTGCTCGTTGAACTTGGCATCTTGCTTCAGCTGGGCTATTTCGTTTTCTTTAGCTCGTATTTGTTCCTGCTGAATGTCCTTCTGTTGCTGCAGTTCTTCGCGAGCTTTGGTCTGTGCCTCCAGGAGTGCAATCTTCTTGTCTGCTTCGTTCTGTGAGATTCGGGTATTCAGCTTTGCTATCTCGTCAGTCTTTTCTGAGAGCATGTTGCTCAGTTTAGCCTCCTTATCAGCGAAAAGCTTGTTAATCTTTTGTTCCTGTTCTGCCAGAGCCAGCGAGATCTTGGTCTCTTGTTCCTGTTTTACAGCATTTAGCTGCTGTTTAAGAAGGGAAATCTCCTGATCTTTCTCAGCCTTTACCTTATCACTGATACGTGCTAAGTCTGCCAGTGCGGCCTTCCGTTCTGCTTCCTCTGTCTTCTTCAATTCAGCCATTCGTCGGTTCAACTCCTCGTTGAATGACTCATTCTTAACCTGGTTTAGCAGCTCGGCATATTCTGATTCGTCTACGCTGAAGGCGCGACCGCAATGTGGACATTTCAGTTCTTTTTCCATCTTTCCGTTGTGTGTAAATTTTATATTTGTTCACAAAGGTAACAAAAAGTTGCTCAAGATTACCAGTTTTTACTTAAAAACACCTCACACCTCACATAGCACCTCACACAACTCTGTTCTTCTTTATACTGACATGATAGGTGTATGATAGGTGTTGTGATAGGTGTTGCGGAAACACCTATCATACTTAAGTAACAGAAAACTAGTGTCTTGTGCAATTTATGTGAGGTGTTGGGTGTTTTTAAGTAAAAATAACAAGAAATGTTTTCTCTTGGAGTTCGTTAGTGTCTTAACTTATGTTCGTAAAAGTCCGTAAGGGCGGACAAGCCTGTCCGTCCTTACGGACAAACTTGTCCGTCAAGCCGGACAATACTCAAGCATAAGTAGAGATTGGGCTATGGATTTCTTATCGTATTTATACTATTTATCATAGTTGATACTTGAGTATTATGGGAAATATCCTTATCTTTGTATTGTCTAAGTGTAATAATTTGATAATCTATTCCGTTACTTAAATAAAAACATGACAAAAATGAAAAAGAATTTTCTTATGATGATGGCTGCTCTGGCCTTTGTGGCTTGTGGTAATGCACCAGAGACTACTGTAGTTACAGAAGCTGCAGAAGGTCCTTCTTTTCAGGAGGTCTTGACCAGCCGTAGAAGTATCCGTGCCTACGATGCAACTAAAACTATTTCAGAAGATGAAGTAAGAACTTTGATGACCGCTGTTCAAGAGGCTCCATCTTGGGCCAATGCACAGCCAAGCCGCTACTATGTGGCTATGAGCGCAGAAAAGATTGATGCTGTCAAGGAGGTTATTGGCCCTAACAATAAGAAAAATGTGGAAGGTGCTCCTGTCTTGATTGTCTCTACCTTTGAGAAAGGAAAGAGTGGTTTCTTTGGTGAAAAGCAGGTGAACGAAATCGGTGATGGATGGGGTTGCTATGATAATGGTCTGAGCAATGGTTATCTGGTTCTTCAGGCTCGCGCCATGGGTTTTGACACACTCATTATGGGTATGAGAGAGTCTGATAAGTTGA
This sequence comes from Bacteroidaceae bacterium, assembly GCA_024401095.1. Lineage (GTDB taxonomy): Bacteria > Bacteroidota > Bacteroidia > Bacteroidales > Bacteroidaceae > Minthousia. The sequence goes on along the minus strand of JAKSLR010000004.1, from coordinate 90,609 downwards.
GAGAGATATTTGGAATCCCTCAATCAGAAACCGTTATGGCAGTGATTTCTTTGGGTTATCGTGCTGCCGATCCAACCCGTCCTGGAAGAAAAGAATTGAGTGAAATGGTGAAATTCTTCTAAGAATTCTGAAAACCAGAATGATAAAAAAGGGGGAGCCTCATTGGGCTCCCCTTTATCATTATTTCTTAAAAATAAGCTGTACGAAAGAAGCAAGGTTTCTTCGCCATACCTTCCATTCGTGTCCGCCAGGATATTGTTCCCAAACTACACCCTTGTAGGCTTTTTCATCAAGCTTCTTCTTGAAATCCAACATACCGTCTATACGGTTGTCTTGCTCACCGCAAGAGAGGTAAATTACGTTGAATTTATTGTATTTAGCAGGGTTAGAGTACATGCCAGGGAAATGAGCTTCAGCATCGAATGGGGCTCCACCAATGGCACTGGCACCAATCAGACCAGATGAGAAGATTCCTACGCTTGAGAATGTATCTATGTTACGGAATGCTATAAAGAATGACTGACCTCCACCCATGGATAGACCAGCTACGGATCGGCCGCTACGGTTCTTGATGACATTGTAGTTCTTTTCAATATAAGGTACGATGTCAGCTACCAGCGAAGAGTAGTTGTCAAAGCCCGAAGCATATTGTTTAACATCCTGTTTAACAGGAATTCCCAAAGTCTGTGCTGCATACTGGTTTGGGTTACCGTTTGGCATGACTACTAGCATTGGTTCTGCCTTGCCTTGTGCAATTAAGTTGTCCATAATCTGGCAGGTTCTTCCTAAAGTAGACCATGCGTCTTCATCGCCACCTCCACCATGGAGCAGGTAAAGAACTGGGTACTTTGTCTTCTTGTTCTTGTCGTATCCGTAAGGAGTGTAGACATACATGCGGCGGGTCATCTGGTTCTCTGCAGAGTAGTACCATACATGCTCCACATTGCCAGGCTTGCTGCATTCTGCATAGTTGTCTGCATAGTCACCAGGAACCAGCAAGGCATTCATGTATCGTGAACCGTCTCGCTGAACCTGTACGTTAGATGGATCCAGAAGGCTTACGCCATCTACTACGAAAGTATAGGTATAAAGCTCTGGATCTGGTTGTGGAATGGTAACAGACCAGATGCCGTCACGCTGTTGTGTAAGTTGCAGATTGTTAGGGTTATATCCTAACCAAGAAGCCGATACGCTCACTTTTCTGGCCTTTGGGGCTACTAGGCGAAAAGTAATGCTGTCATTTTTGAGTTCTGGTGATTTCACTCCTGCACGGAACATGAGCGAGTTCATCTCCTGTGCCAGGACAGAAGAAGTGCCCAGGAGCAGGGCTGCAAATAAAAGTTTAATTCTCATGGTTGTAAATTTAGTTGTGTTTGAACGTTACTTTTTGCAAATATAGAATAATTATTTGTCATTCTGTGAAAAAAGGGATATATTTGCATAGTTGTATAAACAAATAACGGATTTATTAACTTTAAACTATTAAGCGATGAAAAAGTATTTAGCAGAAATGCTGGGAACCATGGTGCTGGTTCTCATGGGCTGCGGTGCAGCAGTTAGTTTGGGTTGTACTTCTAACGATCCTGCGTTGGCATCAACTGTTGTTGGAACGTCTTTGGCATTTGGTTTGGCAGTAGTTGCCATGGCATACACCATCGGTGGAACTAGTGGTTGCCACATTAATCCTGCCATCACATTGGGTTGCCTTTTGAGTGGTCGTATCAGTGGTAAGGATGCAGGCATGTACATGGTATTTCAGACTATTGGTGCCATCATTGGTGCAGCAGTTCTTTATATTGTAACCACTACCAGCGGTGATGCTGTAGTAGGAACAGGTGCAAATGCTTGTCAGGAAGGTGTGTCTGTCATGGGTGGTCTTGTTGCAGAGATTGTCTTTACAGCTATCTTCGTATTTGTAGTACTGGGTACTACTGATGCAAAGAAGGGTGCAGGTAACTATGCAGGTCTGGCTATTGGTCTTTCTTTGGTTCTTGTACACTTGGTATGTATCCGCTATACAGGAACTTCAGTTAATCCTGCTCGTTCTATCGGTCCTGCTCTGTTCCAGGGTGGTGTTGCATTGGAGCAGCTGTGGATTTTCATTGTTGGTCCATTTGTAGGTGCTGCCATTGCTGCAGGCATGTGGAAGCTTGTTGAGGAGAAGTAATTCAAACCTTTAATATACAGAGATACCGCCTTAGGTTCTAGGGCGGTATTTCTATAGAATCACGTTTATAATGAGAAAGAAAAGCCGTGAGATGTCTGCAGAGTGGGCTCTCCAGGTATTTGATAAGGCTCCTTATATTACAGTCTCCATGGTGAAGTCCAATGGTATTCCATATGGATTGCCATTGTCTTTGGTGCGTACAGACGAGAAGACATTTTATTTTCATGGAGCCTTAGAGGGAGATAAGATGGATGCTTTAAAAGATCATCCTGAAGTTTGCCTGTCTGCTGTAACCCGCTGTAAGCCATTAGTTGGTCCACTGGACAATAGCTTTACGCTTGAATTCCAGAGTGCCATGGCTCTTGGAAAAGCAGAGATGGTGACAGACCGTGAGGAGAAAATAATGGCTTTACGGGCTATTTGTGAACACTTCCTGCCAACACATATGCCTGCTTTTCATGAAGCAGTGGAACGCAGTCTCGACCGTACGGCTGTAGTACGCATTACGCTTACCGAAGCACCTACGGGAAAGCGTAAGCAGTATGACAAAAACGGAGTAGAAATGAAATATCAACGCATGGAATGAAAGTAGAAAAAGATCCGATGGGAGCGGCTATACGTGACTATCACAAGACTGGTAAGGCATCCCGTCTAAAAGTATTCTCTCCCGATTTTGATGAAGACGAAATACCTGTGCCTACACTTTTCCGTAAGTTTGCAGAAATGCCTCCTCTGGAAAGAATTGCCTTAGAGAAGGCTGAAGGACGTATCCTAGATGTAGGAGCTGGTAGTGGCTGTCATTCACTGGCACTCCAGGAAATGGGAAAAACAGTTGAAGCTTGCGATATATCTCCTCTTTCTTGTGAAACCATGCGTGAGCGTGGGGTAAAGGTTGTGCGTGAAGAGGATTTCTTTCAGATGAAAGGCGAGCAGTTCGATACTATTTTAATGCTGATGAATGGTTCAGGCATTGTGGGTCGTATAGAACGTCTTGGTGAGTTCTTTCTGCACATTCGCCAATTACTGACTGACGGTGGTAGCTTGTACATGGACAGTTCTGACCTACGCTACCTTTATGAAGAGGAGGATGGCAGTTTCATGATAGATCTGAATGATGATTATTACGGAGAACTGGAATTCCAGATGCAGTATAAGAACATCGAGGGAGATTTGTTCCCTTGGTTATACATCGATTTCAATACGCTTCAGATGTATGCAGAAGACAATGGTTTTCATGCCGAAATAGTGCATGAAGGCGATCATTACGATTATCTGGCCAGAATCTGGAAAGAATAAGAAAAAGGAGCAGGGTTCCTGCTCCTTTTTACTTTATGTCCATAGGACTTAGAATCTGTTCAATTCTCTTGAATTAATGGTTGATGCCCCGGAATTGGTAAATCGGGTCCGGTTGGCCTTTCCCGTGAGTGTCAACTCTACTGCTCCGGCATTTCCTACATTGATTTCCTTTGTATTCAGCTTCATGGTCAGGTTAACTGCTCCACTGTTCTTCATGACGACTTTTTCTGCTGCAACTTCTGTAAAGCCCTGAACGGCTCCGGCCAAGACAAAGTTTGCCAGCCCCTGAACATTGAAGTCTGTGTCTAGGCTTACAGCACCGTCTGCATTCATTTCCAGGGATTCACAGGTAATCATGTCACTCTTCAGATTTGATGCACCGTGAAGGGTAAGAATCAGCGGTTCGCTGCTTTTCAACTCGTGGCAATAGAATACTGGTGCACCGTTCAGTTCTAATTTCAGCAGGGTAGGTGCAGTAATTACAACGTTCACTACTGTTTCTGTCTTTGAGGTCTTTCCTGTATAGTCTATCTTAAGAGACTTTCCTTTTTTAGACACTTTCAGCTTGTCAAGCACATCAGCGTTAGCATTGGCAGAAACTGCGTATTCATCTCCCTGAGTAAAGGTGACATGTACGAATGAATTTGCTACAATTTCCGTAAAATCCTTGATATCGTAAGATTTGTTGTAATCTTGTGCACGACATACATTACAGAAAAACATCATCTGTAATACGATTAGAAATACTCTTGTCTTCATGGCTCAATAAATTATTCTCTAACTATTTCAGTACGGTGAATGTCTTTCTTCACACTCTTGACTTTCTTTAGATAAGCAATAAGGGCATCAGATGCACTGTTGGCTGTTTCTTCTACCAGACCGCTCTGGTCAAAGGAATAGCTGGAAGAAATGTAATTGTTCATAGCTACCTTGAAAGTTCTGTTCTGGTCTACCGGATTTCCTTGTTCGTCGGTAATTTCTACTCGGGTAGCTTCTCCATCCTTGGTATAGATCTTGTATTTCAGTCCGCTGCACATGAGGTCTGCACGCTGGCTATACTTCCTGTATGAATTCTTGAGTAGGGTAGCAAGCTGTGTGTACGACATATTGTAAATTGTAACGGTGTTTCCAAATGGGTCCAGTGTGTAGACATCTTCCATGGTGATAGGCCCCTTCTTGAGCTGGCTGATACGTACACCTCCACTATTTTGGACGGCAAAATCCACACCGTATTCAGACACCAGTGCATCGCACATCAGGCCTCCTAATTCTTCTTTTCCATCCAGCTGTTCTGCTGCTTCTGCTAGAACTGTCTTAAGTGGTGACTTGTCAATAAATTCCTGTGCAGCTTGTGCTATAGTGGCATCTTCTTCTGTCAGATTCTTGACATTGATATACTCATATTCTTTCTTGATAAGTTTCTTTCCCTTAAAGGTAAAGGTAAGTTTACCTAAACCTTCAGTATAACTTGATGCTTGAGTAACTAACACTCCGTTTCTGAATAGTGTACTATCTATTTTAGTATGAGAATGACCACCAACAATGGCGTCTAATTCTGGCATCTTGTCGGCAATGACTAAGTCGCTCTCGTAACCGGCATGAGAGAGTGCGATGAACAGATTGCACTTCTTACGCAGGTTTCTGTAATTTTGGATTTCTTCTACAGGATCGGTGAAAGTTATACCTTGCACACGTGCAGGATGACAAGCAGGATAGCGAACCCCATTTCCGTGTACTGTAGCCTCCAGAATACCTACAATTCCGATTTTTATGCCACCTACCTTGATGAAAGCGTATGCATCTGGTTGCTTCAGGTCACAGGTTTCGTCTACTTTCAGGTTAGAGCAGAGAAACTTGAAATTGGCCTGGTCAATACGCCTCTGGGTTGTAGCTTGTCCATAGTCGAACTCATGATTACCAAAAGCAGAGAACTGATAGCCTGTCCGGTTCATGAGGTCAATCATAGGATAGCCTTTCTCTGGATACTGGTCTACTACAGGGTTTCCTGAATAAAGATCACCTCCACTCAGCACCAGAACATTTGGATTCTGCTTCTTGTAATTTTCAATATAAGCTGCAATCTTTGCAAAATTATGAATGCGTGCATGCATGTCATTAGTAGAGAAAATAACAACCTGCTTTCCCTGTGCCATGAGAATGAAGCTGTAAGAAAGCAGCACAAAGAGACATGTAATTCGTTTTAGATATTTCATAAGATATGTATTATTTTCAGGTTCTTTGATGCAAAGTAACTACTTTCTTTTGGTTTGTACAAATTTTTACTAACTTTGCATTATGAATAAATACTTATTTTTCTGTTTCATCTGGTGTGCGTACTTCTTCGAAGTAAATGCTCAGGTTTCTGCATCCGGACTTAAGGTATTGCAAAGGTGGGAAGCAGCAAAGGTGGTGACAGAAAATGATGTGAAAGCATATGGCCTTGATTCCTGCTTTCAGATACTTCCTGTTTCCGATGCAGTATTTCATCGGATGGAAGGAAAATCGTATCGCAAGGGCTGTCCGGTTCTCAGGTCCGACCTCCGTTACCTGAAGCTCTTGCATAGGAACGATCAAGGAAAGCCACAGCTAGGAGAGCTGGTTTGCCACAGACAGATTGCCAAGATATTGGTTGAGGTATTCCGCAAACTATATGAGCAGGATTATCGTATTCACCTGATGGTTTTGGTGGACGAATTTGATGCGGATGACGAGAAGGCTATGACTGCCAACAATACTTCGGCCTTCAATTACAGGGCTGTAGCGGGTAGCAAGACTTTGTCAAAGCATAGCAGAGGATTAGCAGTGGACATTAATCCGTTGTATAATCCATGCCTGAGGCTCCGCACTGGGAAAGTAGAACCTAAAGCAGGTGAGAAATATGCAAGAAATAGAGAGAATCGTAAGGATATTCCATGTAAGATAGACCATAATGATCTATGCTATAAGCTCCTTCATGCAAGAGGGTTCGTATGGGGAGGTGACTGGCGTACCGTAAAGGATTATCAACATTTTGAATTGAGATAAATTGAACCTATGAAAAATATGAAGAAATTAATATGCATGCTGGCTTTCTGTGGGCTTAGCCTGTCTGCCCTGGCACAGGATGGCTATGAGCCTGCTCCAGAAAACTTGAAGGCTCGTCAGGAGTTCCAGGATAAGAAATTCGGAATTTTCCTGCATTGGGGTATATACAGTCTGTTTGGTCAGGGTGAGTGGTACATGCAAAACGATAACATTGATCGAAAAGAGTACGAAAAAGCTGCCGATGCTTTCTATCCGCATCGTTTTGATGCTGCAGCCTGGGTTTCGGCTATCAAGGCTGCCGGAGCTGGATACATTACCATAACTACCCGTCATCATGATGGATTTTCCATGTGGGATACCAGACAAAGTGATTATAACATAGTAAAGGCTACCCCTTACGGAAAAGATGTCATTAAGCAGTTGGCGGATGAGTGTCACAAACAGGGTATACGCCTCCATCTTTATTACTCACACGTGGATTGGTACCGAGAGGACTATCCATGGGGACGTACAGGGCTTAATGTGGGAAAAGACAAGAGCAAAGTCAACTGGAAGAGCTATTATAATTTTATGAACAGTCAGCTTACTGAGCTTTTGACCAATTATGGTGAGATTGGTGCTATCTGGTTCGATGGCTTCTGGGATCATGATTCAGACCCAACCCCATTTGATTGGGAGATTAGCAATCAGTATGCTTTGATTCATAAATTGCAACCAGGTTGCCTTATCGGTAACAACCATCATGAGAACGTTATCCCTGGTGAAGATATACAGATTTTTGAACGTGACCTGCCAGGAGAGAATACCACAGGATGGGTGAAAGGAGGAGTCAGTAAGCTTCCGCTGGAGACCTGTGAGACCATGAATGGCATGTGGGGCTATAAGGTAAACGACCAGCGTTACAAGAGTGTAGAAGAACTTATAACGCTTCTGGTCAAGACTTCAGGAAAGGGCGCCAACCTGCTCATGAACATTGGCCCTCAGCCTAATGGTGAACTGCCTGCTACTGCGCTGGAACGCTTAAAAGGTATGGGCGAGTGGCTGCAGCAATACGGAGAAAGTATCTATGGCACTACTGCCGGACATCTTCCAGTACAGGAATGGGGTGCTACTACCCAGAAGGGTAATACAGAATATATCCATATCCTGAACTATAAGGAAAACGAGTTCACTCTTCCTATGGACCGTAAGATAAAGACTGTAAAGGAGTTCATTGGAGGACAACCTCTTAAGTTCAAAAAGAACAAGGACAACAGCCTTGTCATTCAGCTTAACCCACATCAGGGGGTAGTAGATTATGTTCTAGAAATTCAGTAAATCATGAAGAAGTATCTTTCTATTTTGCTATTGGTGTTCGCTGTAGCACCTATGTGGGCACAAAGTTTGCCTGCAGACATCAGTCAATTGAACGACCAGTTGAAGAGTTCCTATGCTCCAGATAAGCGCATTGCGCTCTTCCAGGTTAAATATACCGTCGATGGGAAGAACGTAATGCTTCAGGGAGAAACTACTTCAAAAGAAGCACACGATGCCTTGCTCACTGGTCTCAAGACGAAAGGCTATAATGTGATGGACTGCCTGAAGGTATTCCCTACAGCCGATCTGGGCGATAAGATCTATGGTGTGGTGAACGTTTCTTTCTCATGTCTGCGTGGAGAGGGTGATTATTCCAGTGAACTGCAGACGCAGGCTCTCCTAGGTACTCCAGTAAAAATTCTGGAGAAGGATGGATGGTTGCATATCCAGACTCCTGACCTTTATTTGGGGTGGGTGCATAATCACGGCATCGTCCGTATGAATGAACAGGAACTGCATGCTTGGAACAGTGCTCCTAAGATCATGGTTACTGAGCATTATGCATGGGTATACGAGAAGCCAGACGTGAAGAGTCAGCATGTAAGCGATGTTTGCTCAGGAAATCGTCTGCTCGATAAGGGTTCTGTTGGTAAGTTCTATAGGGTAGGCTATCCTGATGGACGCATAGGCTATATCCTGAAAGAAAATTGCCAGCCAGAACAGGCATGGCGCAAGAACCTGAAGCAAGATGCACAGAGTATCATTGCTACAGCAAAGACCATGTTGGGCGTTCCTTACCTGTGGGCAGGAATGAGTAGTAAGGGGGTGGACTGCAGTGGTTTTGTGCGTACCACATTATATTTGCATGACATTATCATCCCTCGCGATGCATCTCAGCAGTGCTACAAGGGTGAACACATAGAGATTGCTCCAGACTTCAGCAACTTGCAGCCAGGCGACCTCATCTTCTTTGGAAGAAAAGCTACTGCAACTCAGAAGGAGAAGGTGTCTCATGTGGCACTCTATATGGGTGGCAAGCGTTTCATCCATTCCATGGGTGATGTACACATCAGCAGTTTCGATCCTGCCGATGAATTGTACGATGAGTATAACCTGGGACGACTGATGTATGCAGCTCGTGTCCTTCCATATATTGGAAAGGATCCTCAGCTAAATACTACAGCCACTAATCCGTTTTATCTGTATTAAAAACCTAAAATCATCGATATTATGGCAACAAGAAGAGATTTTCTGAAGACTGCAGCAGCTGCAGCTATCAGTACATCAGTGGTAGGTAAAGCCTACGCTTTTTCCAATGAGCATCCACAGCTCTTTAACATTACTCACCTGGGTGAGAAGCCTAAGATGAAACTTACTTTCTTTCCATACGAACTGAATCTTCGCCATGTGTTTACTGTGGCTACTTATTCCCGCAGCACCACTCCTGACGTTCAGGTAGAGATCACTTACGATGGCGTAACCGGTTATGGAGAGGCATCCATGCCACCTTATCTGGCTAAGGAACTCGGTACTGTAGAATCTGTATGTGACTTCCTGACACGTGCTGGCAAGGAATTGGAAAAATTCGATGATCCATTTATGCTGGAAGACATCCTGACTCACTTGGATGCCATGGATGAGGGTAATGCAGCAGGTAAGGCTGCAGTGGATATTGCCTTGCACGACCTAGTTGGAAAGCTCATGAACCAGCCTTGGTATAAAATTTGGGGATTGGATCCTGCCAAGGCTCCAAATACAACTTTTACCATTGGTATAGATACAGCAGACGTAGTTCGTGCCAAGACTAAAGAATGTGCCGATCAGTTCAATATCCTAAAGGTGAAACTGGGACGTGAAAATGATAAGGAAATGATTGAGACCATCCGTTCTGTTACAGACCTTCCTATTGCAGTAGATGCTAATCAAGGTTGGACAGATAAGCAGTATGCCATTGATATGATTCACTGGCTCCATGAGCATGGCATTGTCATGGTGGAGCAGCCAATGCCTAAGACACAGCTTGATGACATTGCATGGGTTACGGAGCGAAGTCCGCTTCCTATTTTTGCAGATGAGAGCATTCAGCGCCTCAAGGATATTGCTAGCCTGAAGGGTGCTTTCAGCGGTATTAATATCAAGCTCATGAAGTGTACCGGTATGCGTGAGGGTTGGAAGATGGTAACTACAGCTCGTTCTTTGGGTATGAAAGTCATGGTAGGATGTATGACAGAAACTTCATGTGCCTGCTCTGCTGCTGCTCAGTTCTCACCAGCTGTTGACTTTGCTGACTTGGATGGTAACTTGCTTATTGCAAACGACCGTTTCGAGGGTATGACTGTAGTAAAGGGTAAGATTACCTTACCAAATCGTCCAGGAATTGGTTTGATCAAGTTATGAAAAAATATTTGTATATAACAGCCTTGGTTGCACTCTGCTCATGTAGTGGTTCTCAGCCAGCAGCAGATTCGGAATATAGTTGGGAGGAGGATTTGAAAGCACGTATTCTGGTGGACTTCAACAAGACAGAGGACCAGGTACGTGAATATATCCAGAAGTATATTCCAGAAGTGACAGATAGCATGATGCATGCTTGGGAGGCTTCTGGTGCACTGGAGTTTATGGAGATAGATGGTCAGAAGCTCTATTTCCACAATGCTGCCCCAAATCTGTTCCGTGTAGATTCACTTTGTCGCACTATAAAGTTAGCTAAGGATGGTACTGTGAATTCTGTGGGAAGTGAGGACGTGAATGTAAAACACTTGCCAGAGGTATTGACTGCCTTGAAGGGTTCTGATAGTCCAATAGGAGAGCCAAAGCACATGAAGGTAACCTATATTCTAACCGTGGATGCTGATGCAGTACCCGCAGGAGAAACTATCCGTTGTTGGCTTCCATTTCCACGAACAGATGTAGCAAGACAAACTGATGTAAAACTCATCAGTACCAGTGAGGAAAAGTATGAAATGGCTCCAGATACTGCTGCGCATCACACGCTTTATATGGAGAAAGTAGCACAGGTTGGCCAACCTACTGTGTTTTCAGAGACCTTTGAATATACGTCTTCTGCAGAATGGCATAATCTAAAACCTGAAGACATCAAGCCTTACGATACGGCATCGGAAGTTTATAAGAAGTACACGGCAGAACGTGAGAAGCATATAGTCTTTACCCCAGCATTGAAGGAATTGGCTGCCAAGCTTACAGAAGGAGAGACCAATCCATTGTTAAAGGCACGTAAGATCTTCCAATATATTAATGATCATTTTCCATGGGCTTCTGCTCGTGAATATAGTACCATAGAGAATATTCCTGAGTACGTGGTGACAAATCATAAGGGTGACTGCGGACAAGTTACTTTGCTTTTCTGTACACTTTGCCGTATCTGTGGTATTCCTACTCATTTCCAGAGTGGATTTATGATGCATCCGGGACTTTGGAATTTGCACGACTGGGGTGAGATCTATTTCGAAGGCGTGGGATGGGTACCTGTAGATATGTCTTTTGGAATTCCTTCTTTTGCCAAAGAAGAGACCAATGAACTTCATTGGTACTTCCTGGGAGGTATTGACTCTTGGAGAATGGTAGTTAATCAAGATTATGGTATGCAACTGCATCCTGCAAAGAAGTATCCTAGAAGTGAGACTGTAGACTTCCAGCGTGGCGAAGTTGAGTGGTCTAAAGGTAATCTTTACTTTGATAAGTGGGATTACGATATGAAGATTGGATACTAATTATTATCATAAAAAGGATGAAAAAACTGTTTTTTGTGGTTTCTCTTTTAGCCATGTGCTTTCAGCAATTGTCTGCTCAAAACCTTAAGCTAAATGAGAATAACATCGATGAAATTGTCAAGGCTATGACCTTGGAAGAGAAATCGAAATTGTTGGTGGGCTGTGGTCGTTCTGTGGCTTTCTTAGCAGCCTTCGGAGGCAATGGTATGATTGGTCAGCATTCCGACATCGTGTCTGGTGCTGCTGGCTCTACTTGGTCTCTTGATCGTCTGGGTATTACTCCAACTGTAGTGGCTGATGGACCTGCTGGCCTTCGTATTGCACCTACCCGTAAGGAAACTACTCGTACCTATTACTGTACAGGTTTTCCTGTTGGAATCTCTCTGGCTAGCTCATGGAATACTGAGCTGGTGAAGGAAGTGGGTGCTGCCATTGGTAACGAGGTTCTGGAATATGGTGTAGATGTATTGCTGGCTCCTGGTATGAACCTGCATCGTTCTCCATTGTGTGGCCGTAATTTTGAGTATTATTCGGAAGATCCTATCGTGACCGGTAAGATTGCTGCTGCCTATGTAAATGGTGTACAGAGCAACGGTGTAGGTACTTCTATCAAGCATTATGCAGCTAACAGTCAGGAAACCAACCGTAAGGGTGTAAACGATGTGGTGGCTCAACGCCCATTACGTGAGTTATACCTCAAGGGCTTTGAGATTGCTGTCAGAGAGTCTAAACCTTGGACTGTCATGTCGTCTTATAACTTACTGAATGGTGAGTATACTCAGGAAAGCTATGATTTGCTGACTACCATACTGAGAAAGGAATGGGGATTCGATGGCATTGTAATGTCCGATTGGACCGACAAGGCTCCAACTCGTAGTCCTGCTCGTGAAGTACATGCTGGTCAGGATCTGAAGATGCCTGGTGCTCAGGAACTTTCTGATGACCTGGTAGCCGATGTCAAGGCTGGTAAGGTGTCAGAGGCTGATGTGGACCTGTGTGTAAAACGTATGCTGCAGTACATTGTTCGTACCCCTCGTTTTAAAGGTTATAAGTTCAGCGAGAACCCTGATTTGAAAGCACATGCAGCTGTTACTCGCCAGAGCGCAACAGAAGGTATGGTTTTGTTGGAAAACAAGAACCAGACTCTTCCATTGAAGCAGGTAGAGAAGGTAGCAGTATTTGGCATCACTTCTTACGATTTCATCGCAGGTGGTACCGGTTCTGGTAATGTGAATAAAGCTTATACCGTTTCTCTGATAGAAGGCTTGAACAATGCGGGTCTGAAACCAACAGAGAGCCTGTCTAATGTTTACAATGCTTACAAGACTTATCAGGAAAATTTGAATGCTGCTGTAGGTACTCGTAGCAGCATGCTGGGTAAGCCAGTACTTCCAGAAATGCCTATTGCTCGTAACGTTATCGACGTGCAGGCTAAAGAGGCAGAAGTTGCGCTGATAACTCTGGGCCGTCAGGCAGGTGAGGGTAGAGACCGAGGTATCGACAATGATTTCAACCTTTCTGCTTTGGAACGTCAGATGCTTTCTGATATTTGCGATGCGTTCCACATGCTGGGCAAGAAGGTTGTGGTTGTACTGAACATGGGCAATGCCATAGAAACTGCTTCCTGGAAAGATATGCCAGATGCTATTCTCATGGCATGGCAGCCTGGCCAGGAGGGTGGTAACTCTGTTGCCGACGTGCTGACTGGCAAGGCTAACCCTAGTGGTAAGCTGACTATGACTTTCCCTATCAACTGTACCGATGAGCCTTCAACCTTCAATTTCCCTGTAGCTGGTCAGACTCCTCAAAATTCTGCTTTCAGAGCTCCAACTCCTGTTAAAAACGTGGATTATACACTTCATGCAGAGGGTATGGATGTGGGCTACCGTTATTTCAACACTAATGGCGTGAAGGTATCTTATCCATTTGGCTATGGATTAAGTTATACAACTTTCAGCTACAGCAAGCCTACTGTTAAACCTGGAAAGGATGGATTTGTGGCTACTGTTTCTGTAACCAATACCGGCAAAGTAGCTGGTAAGGAAGTAGTTCAGCTTTATGTATCCGCACCTGCAGGTGGACTGGAAAAGCCAGCTCAGGAACTCAAGGCATTTGCCAAGACTAAGGAATTACAGCCAGGTGAAAGCCAGACATTGACCTTTATGGTAGATGCTTACACCTTGGCAAGCTTCAATGAAGCTGCTTCTGCATGGGAAACTGCAGCAGGTAAGTATACCCTGAAGTTTGCTTCTAATGTAGAGGACGTACGTGCAACAGCTGTCTATACACAGGCAAAGGCTATTTCTACTCCTGTAGCCAATGTATTGGCTCCAAACATGGAACTGAAGTAAAAAACTCTGTAGAAAAATAATTTGAAAGATTCATGCCGTGTCTGGTTTTAAGAATAAGACCAGACACGGTATTTTTATTGTTTTTGTCATTTATGGAGTGCAGAAACAACGTTTTTATTTTGTGCAGAATGATTATTTTTATAAATTTGTCAATTGAAAACTAAATATGCTATATTTTTATATTGAAAACTTTTTTGAATCTGAACCATGACTATGCGATATAGTAATAAGAATATGAAAGCACTTGCTAATAGATGGAGAAGACTATCTCTCTGTCTTGTTCTTTTCTGCATATATTCTGTTGCTTTTGCTCAACAGTCGCTGGATGCTCTCATGGACAGTGCATTGACATTAATGGGTAAGCCTGAACTAGAGTATGCCTTGAAAAATGTAGAGCAGAAAGCACATGTACAGGAGAATAGAGAAATGGAATGTCGTGCTTGGAATGAACTGGCCGATTTCTACTATTCCAATGAAAATGAAGAGGCTCTTTTTTCTGTTTACGATACGCTGACCACTTTAGTCAATATATATAGTATTCCTAAGTATTATTATAATGTTTCCAGCACTAAGAGCTTGTTCCTACTGCGTCAGCACAGAATTGATGAGGCATATGAAATCTGCCTGAATGCCCGGGAAAAGGCTATGTCTGATCAGGATGATGAAGGACTTTATGTCAGTTACATCATGATGGCTCGTTTCTTCAATACAAATAAGATGAATGAGTTGGCAATCAAGGAGTGTGAACAGGCCATTGAAATGGAAAGGAAATTGCCAGATCATACCTTTGGTACATCTTTGGCATTGGCATTGAACTGTAGTCAGGAGTCGGAATCTTGGAATAAGGGTCAGGAATTAATCGATAAGTATGGTCATCTCATGACTGCTCCCAAATATCAGATGGTCCTCTTGGCCAAGCAGATTATTATTGACTTCTGGACCAGAAAGTTTAGCAACATGGAAGCCAAGAAGGCTGAACTTAAGCGGATGATGGCTAAGTATGACTTGCAGCTCAAGGCTGATGATAAGCGTGTCATGGAGCTTATTGATTTAATTCAGAACAAGCAGTATAAAGAGGCTCAAATAAAGGCACGTGCCATTGATATTCCGCTTCGCTTCTCTTTCCAGAGCCATATTTTCTATGATCTGAACATGCCTGATAGCTTGTTTATGGTAGTACAGCACAGAAACGAATTCTACAATTCTCGTGAAGAAGCCCTGTTTAATTCCGATGCCCGTAAGGTACAGCTGGAGAAGACCATTGATAACTTGACCGTGAGAAATGAGCAACTTAAGGAAACGACCTATTATTTGCAGAACAGACAGAACCACATCATCCTTCTAGCTATCATGGCAGTCTTGGCCATGGGTCTGCTGGCTGCTGCTGTTTACATTTGGGTAAACCGCAAATATACCAAAGATCTTCAGGCGCGTAATGCTCAGGTAGAAAAGGCAAATAACTTCAAGACTCAGTTTGTACAGAACATGAGCCACGAAGTCCGAACACCGCTGAATGCTATCTGCGGTTTCAGTCAATTGCTGGCCGATCCACAAATGTCCGAAATGCTTTCTCAGGAAGAAAAACAGCAGTACAGCGACATTATCAACAGTAGTACAGACATGCTTACCAGTCTGGTGAACGACATTCTTGATATTGGTGATATTGAAAGTGGAAAGTACCGAATCTATGTTCAAGATGTAGATGTGAATCTGGTATGTCGCAAATCACTGAATACTGTTGAGCATCGTGTGATGGGAAAGGATGTAGAGTTGATTTTTGAATCTCATTTGCCACAAGGTTTCTGCATACAGTCAGACCCAGCTCGTATACAGCAGATACTGGTAAACTATCTCACCAATGCTATAAAGCATACAGATGAAGGTAGCATTGTCTTGTCTGTCCAGCCATTGGAAGGTATGCGAGTACGCTTCTCTGTGACTGATACAGGAGAGGGTGTGGATCCTGTCAATGCTGAGGCTATTTTCCAACGTTTTGAGAAGCTGAATACATTTAAACAAGGTACAGGTCTGGGATTACCAATCTGTAGGTCTCTTGCTACTTGTATGGATGGAAAGGCTTATTTAGATACATCCTATAAATTGGGTGGAGCAAGGTTCAACCTTGATTTGTAAATCTTGCTCTGGACTAAATAAGCAATAAATACGACTATGAGTGAATACTCAATTTTGCTCTTCTGAATTAAATATCAGATTGATTCCTTCCACTCTGTTCCTATATATAGGTTCAGCTTATCTGTTTACTTCTCGTCTTGAGATTATCAGATTTCGTAAGTTACTTTTAGTTTATATATAAACATCCCCTTATTCTTGTATTATCTTTTGCTACATATTGATCCAAAAGGGTTGAATACAAGGATGAGGGGATGGTACCTTAATTAGATAGAGATATTTATTTTCTCTCATAAACACATTTTCCTTCGAAGAATGTGTTTAGAACCTTAGTGTTGTGCAGTTCGTTGACATCACAAGTTAGCACATCCTGATCAATGATGATGAAGTCTGCATACTTTCCAGGTGCGATAGATCCGCGTTCGTTCTCGCTGTACATTTGGTAGGCGCCCTCAATAGTGAGTGAACGTAGAAAATCTGCACGGTTAACTACACACTCCTTAGTGTCAAACGGTACAGGACAGTTTATTTCATCGTTGACTAGCGAACCGGTGCAAGCAATCTGCATAATACCAAATGGGTCTTTAGGAGAACCAGAAGACGCTGGCGCATCGGTGTGGATAGTAGTATGGATGCCATGATTCAGGAAAGACTGGTATGGATAGGCTTCGTAAAAATACTTTTCGTTCATGGAATTTGAACTCTTGAAATATTCTATGGTAGATTCTTTCATCCAGTGCCACAGAATTCCGCTGACACAGACGATACCGCAGTGAGCTAACCGGTCAAAATCTTCTGGTGCTACGGTACGCATGTGTACCATCTGGTTGCGGATAGGAGTAGGTGAGAAGTGTTCCTTTTGATTTACGTTGAATGCATTCTCGTAGGCATCCATAACATTATGAATAGCGCCATCACCCATGGTATGAACATGTACCGTAAGTCCTGCCTTGTTGGCTTTGAGTGTAATGTCAGAGAGCTCTTCTGTGCTCCAGATGGCTCTACCGTTATTACCGTTTGCAGCAGGTTCTAGACTATAACCAGTTCCTGTTTCTACTGTGCCATCCTCAAACATTTTTAAAATATTAGCCTTTACATGTCGGCTGCTATATTTCATAGCATTTATAGCTTCTTGAATTCCTTTCTCGGTTTCCTCTGGAGTAAGGTTTTCAATTTCGTATGACATAGTGACATTATAGGTTAATTTCCCTTCCTTTTCCAATTCACTTAAGGCATCGAAGGTGGCAGTTCCCATCTGATTACCCCAAGCTTCTAATGCTGAAGTATAACCCATGGAATTTAACAATTTCTGAGTGTCTTCAATTGCCCTAAACCAAATTTCATTTCCATCATCTGGTACACAAGAATGCATGCGAACATAGGTTCCAGCCTGCTCGCGCACTAGACCAGTTGGATAGCCATTGGCATCTACATCAACAAAATTCTTATACTTGAAATCATTACGAACCTTGCCGTTTTCATCCAAAATGCCGGAATGGTTCAGACAGTATGAGTTTACCAATCCTTTGTGTCCCTCCAGGTCTGAAAGATAAACAGGTACATCGGCAATAATCTCATCAATCTGGGTTTTGGTAGGGAAGTCATGATGCTTATCCAGTTTTGTATAGCTCCATCCGAATCCAAAATAATAGGTAGACTTGATTTCTGTAACCTTTCTGGCCAATTTTTCCAGAATATCCTTGCTTGTGTCATCACTTGTCATGAAAAAAACGGATTTGGAGTTTTTCATGAAGTTAGAGATAATATAATGACCATGGCCTTCGGTGCAACCTGCCATAATCATACCCTGATTTGTACGGTCAATCACCTCAGTATTCTTGCCGATATACTTTTCTGCACCTTCCTTTGAGCCAACATAGACGTACTTACCGTCCTTAACGGCAAAGGCTTCGACAATAGTATCTTGTTTTTCGGATGTGAAGATTTTCCCGTAAACAACCATGTCGGCATCTGTGTTCTGAGTACAAGATGCGAATGTCATGCTTAAAGCTACCATAAAGTATGCAGACAGCTGACAGATGAAATGAATAGTGCTCCTTTTCATTTTTCTAATTTTTAATATAGCCCTTAATAATAATGTCCTAATGTGTATGCTTTTGATAATCAGAGTGGGAATAATAGCAAACATATTATGATGTTTGCTGCTAGAATGATAAAGTTCATAGGCAAACCGATTCGCATAAAATCAGTAAACCGGTAACCACCTGGAGCATAAACCATCAAATGGGTTGGAGAACCTATAGGTGTAGCAAAACTAGAAGACACACTGATCATGAGACCCAAGCAGAATGTAAGTGGGTTAGCTCCCATAGTGGCTGCTATCTTAATAGCTATAGGTGCCATAATAGCTCCGCAGGCTGTATTAGATACAAATTCTGTAAGAAAGGTTCCCAGAGTACAAATGATGATCAATGCCATGGTTGCGTTATTACCGCAGAGATTATGCATGTTGTCTGCTAATAATTGTGCCAGTCCCGTACTGTCTATTGCCTTTCCTAATGCAATTGAAGCCGCAAATACCATGAGTACATCCCAGTTTATGGATTTCTTGGCATTTTTTACACTGCAGCAGCGTGTCACCAACATGAGTAAGGCTGCAATGATACAACTGTCAAGCAAAGGAATGACATTGAACGAAGAGAGTAGTACCATACCTATCATAATACATGATGCCAGCAGTGTAGGTATGCCGATACTTACTTGTTTGTGAGGATTAAGCGAGTTTGATAAAAAGCCGAATTGATTGGCTAAACGCTCAACATCAGTTTTTTCACCAGTAAATATCAGGGTGTCTTCACCCATCAAAGGCACATCAGCAGCTGCCTTGAAACTCATCTGGTCTATATGTTCCACCTCACCATCAAATCGCACAATTCCCAACAATGTACAGTTCTTACAGGATTCTAGCAAATGGATATCACCCAAACTTTGCCCTGGTAAATGGCTTTTACCATCAACATAAAGATAGGAAACAGCACCATGCGATGTTTCTTCAAATTCATCTTCGGGAGTTTTACGTACCGGCAATAGACGTTGTAACAAAATGATGGTAACCACTCCTACAATCAGACAAAATAAACCTGGAGCAGTAGTGAAGAAAATACCTAATTGATTTCCAGTTGCTTCGGTATAAAATCCTGATATAATAAGATTGGGAGGCGTGCCAATCAAGGTACAAACACCACCCATACCTGCAGCATAACTCAATGGAATAAGTAGTTTAGAAGGAGCTATGTTTAGTTTCTTTGCCCACATTTTGACCACCTGGATAAAAAGTGCTACTACGGTGGTATTACTTAGAAAGGCTGAGAGTGCTGCTACTGGCAACATGAGGCGAATGATGGCCTTGCCATATGAAGATGGAGTACCCAGTAGGTACTTTACAGTCCAATGAAGCACTCCTGTTTCTTCTAACCCTGCTACCACGACAAAAAGTACACCTACTACTACCACTGTAGTAGATGAGAATCCACTGAGAGCATCTGCAGTGGACAGGCATCCTGTTACGATGAGCAGTCCAATCACACCCAAAAACACGATATCTGCAGGCAACTTACTTTTAATTAGTGTGCCAAACATAAAGAATACTAAGACGACTGTAAGCCATGCATGCCAGTCAAGACCCATAAATTCTAACATTATTATTTTATTTTTAGTTCATTTCTATATATCTGATATCATAATTATTGAGCTTCTTTGCCAACGAAGGGGGTTAATATGTTTACAAGAGTAACACTAATAACGGTTAAAACTATATGCCTCAATAAGTATTTTTTTTTGATGTCTAACAAGTCATAGATTAAAAATGGCGATAACAAAGATATTGAAAAAGATTATATTTACAAAATTTAATTAGTGACTTGAAATAACTTCCTATTATATTTTTATTCTTAATACATTTATTATTGTATTTTTGTATACATTTCTATAAAAAATATAAGAATAAAATACCCTTTTTTAATTAGATTTTATGGAAATCTGTTAAATTTGCAATTAGAAATAAAAGATTGAATCATTCCAACGTAAGTAAGATATTTTTATTCACCAGAGTAAAATCTTACATATTTAACCAATCATTACAATAACAACTAATAGAAAAGTTACATGAAAAAGATAGTTTACTTTGCTCTTGTAGTTATTATTTGTAGCTGTTCACATGACAAACAAACTGTAAGACATAATCTTATCACACCTCTTCCTGCGGGTATAGCTGTGGATAATCTTCAAGATTGTACTATTCCTGTAGCATTTACACTAGATGACTTTAATTGGATGGGAGGAAACCTGACAATGACCGTGTATAATCAGGACTTATATGATGTTGTAGATATTTCACAGATGCAAGTTGGCGACACCCTAATTTACGAGGGAGTGCCTATGGTTATCAATACAGTTAATAAAGACCATGGTGGAATAGACATAAACGGTGGTCTTGATGAAGGTGGTTGTTGCCTTGTAGGAAATGAGGGAGGTACATACATTGCCAGGACATGGGATGACCATTCAACTTACACGGAACTAGGTAAAGCAGAAATCGCATTGGCATCGGATTTCGTAATTATTGATTGCGGAATGGATCCAAATGATCCTATTGATACTATACGTGTAGACCAAAAACTTTATTTAGAAAATTTGAAGGATGGTAAGAAGGATTTCTTCAAACTTAATACCCGTGTTACAATAGAAAATGGACTAATTAAAGAGATTAATAGACGTTGGATTCCATAATATTCCATAACAATGAAGAAGTATTTATTTTTAATAGCAAGTATAGCTTTCGTAAGTTTGACATCGTGTTCTAACAAACAGGGGCTGGTCAATGTGGAGCCGGACAATAAATATATAGTTGGAGCATATGTTGATTATAGAAGCCTTTCAGACGAAGAAAGACAACTATTTGATTCTGCATATTCTCATCAGGCAAAGCTCACCCCACAGAGTGTTGCCACACAAGTTGTTGCCGGAACGAATTATAAGTTTATTTGTACCGATGCCTCAGAGAAGGTTGTTGAGGTCGTTATATTTAAACCTCTTCCAAATCAGGGAGAATTGAAAGTCTCTAGCATAGAACCTATATCTGGGTACGAAGATATAATATCCTCTATTAGAAAAGGATTTGAGGATGAATGGCAAACAAAATCACCTGAGGAAATAGGAGTTAGCTACATTTACCAGTACCGTAGTCCTTCTATGGGGTTTGTAAAAGCAGATATCAATGGAGACGGAATTTTGGAACTCCTTTTAGGTGATTCAATGGATGCTTTTTATGACATCTTCACATACGATGCTGAAGAAGGAATAGTAAAGCATGTATTCTGTGGAGGCGAAAGAGATAAGGTCAAATTCAATGGCTCATGGGTAATTTCTAGGGAAGGTTCAAACTCCGCATCAGACAGTTTTACAAAATATTATCGTCTGATGAACAATGAACTTGTGGAGGTCAAGGAAGAAGGCATTAATGATGATTTACTAGATCTTCCTTTTGAACCATTCGATAAAGAATAGATGTATGCATGTTTGATAAGGAGGAATTCGTCAAACTTTTGCGCTCTACCCGTAGAGAAGGTGTAGAAGAGCTTCTTGACTGGCTTGAAGGAACGGATTTCTATCAAGCCCCGGCATCTGCTCATAATCATGATGCGTTTACAGGTGGATTGGTTTATCATTCCCTAAAAGCTTATAACATAGTACTAAAGCTTCGCGAAGAACATTTAGCAATTCGTCCTGACTTGGAAGAGTACTGGCCTCTGAATAGTCTTATACTATGTGTCTTGCTTCACGATGTGTGCAAGATTGGTCTCTACAGACAGAAGGATGATGGTAAATTTACTCGTGTGCGCAGATCTTTTGGGAGACTGCATGGCAGGTTGTCTGTTCAATGGATAGAGGAACATGGCCTTTCATTGTCATATGAAGAGAAACATGCCATACGTTGGCATATGGGTTTATATACACAAGATTTCGAGGTTGACGAATGGCCGAGCGATGCAAAGGAAGCTATGACTCACCCATTGAGCTGGCTTGTTCATAGAGCGGATTTACTATCATGTAAATAAATTACCAGAATCCCCGACTTTCTCATTATTGAAAGTCGGGGATTCTGGTTTGATAGAGGCTGTTACTTATTTCCATTTGTAGGAAACTGGCGTACATATACATCACGCTGTGGGAACGGAATCTCTATGCCGTTTTCATTGAATGTACGATAAATGACTTCTTTCATCATGCTGACGGCGCTGAGTTCCTTGGCAACCGGAACCCAGCATACCAGAATTAGATCAACGCTATTGTCTCCAAAGTTGTCGAACAGAATCTGGAGTCCTTTTTTCTGTATCCAGCAATCCAATTTTCCTAGGTTTTCTGTAAGCATGCTTCGTACTTGGTCCACATTAGTACCATATGCTACACCTATAGGTATTTTGACCAGTTTGTTTCCGTGGTTTTTGGTTAAATTCTTGAAGTTCTTGGTAAACAACTGACTGTTTTGGAAGGCAATGATAGAACCATCTATAGTCTCTACCAGTGTGCTCTGATAATTGATGTTGCTTACACTTCCACGTACACCGTCAAGTTCCACAATGTCACCAACCTTAACACGGCCAGTCATGAGTGAAATTCCATAGAATAGATTTTCAATGAGATCCTTCAATGCCAAACCAATACCTGTGGACATACCTGCTAAAACGGCGATAATACCAGTATTGTCAACATGTAATATCTTCATTACTATGATGAGGTAGATTCCCCATACCAGAATAGTAACGATATTCATTCCTAAAGCTACTACATTCTTGTTTCCTGTCTTCAGACGGTGACGGCGCAAATATAACTCACGAGTAAGATACAGGGCATAACGCACGATGAAGAATAGGGAAATAATCATGCATAAGGTAAAAAGTGAAATACGGAATGTATTAGGTATGTCTACCAGATAGGTGCGGAAGATGATTATGACCACATCAGTGAGGTCAAAGACATCGGCTGCAGAATAGACGCTGAACATAAGTGAGAATACTGCCAGCACCGGAATAATACATTTATAAATAAGGTCGTAAAACCATGTCTTGGAGATGTCAAGTCTGAATGTGTCTTTTCCTTTGCTGTCCTTGCCCTTAATTACGGCACGTTCATCTACTTCCTGTTGGTGCCATTTTAATTTAAAACGACGAATTTTCCAGTTCTGGTAGATGTGCAGAAGTGTATAGATGCAGGTGATGGTCTGTACGCAGGCCAGCTGAATATACCACCATATGAGTATTTGAACAGCCATTAATGTGTATCCGTACCATGCGCAACCTGTACAGCTTACCAGAATAGCCAAAGAGAAATACGCGTAGATATAGTCCCACTTATGAATCTTTCCATTATCTTTATCGTTGTGACGGTAAATAGTAACCAATTGCCAAATGAGTACAAAGGCCAGAATAGGAGGGAAAAGTAAGTTAACGGTTTCATTTGGAATGAAGACGATGCGCAGTGCAATGACAATGAAACTTAGTACAAAGATTGGCATATAGACCCTCATAGCTCTGTGAATATGTTCGGGATGGTTCCAAAGACGTATAAGGAGGGAAATAAGGATAACACTGAGTAACCAGGCATATTCTATGAGCATTTCTGTTGCCATAAGGAAGAAGCTATGGCTCTTCATGAGGCTTCGTAGGATCATGACAGCAATGGCAAAGGTTGCAAAGGTCATTGCCCAGATAAGACATGGTTTTCGCTTGTGGTAGTGCTCGTCACGGAATTTCTGAGGAACTGCCCATCTAATAATGATATTGCTGAGCAAAGAAGCAATAGCCATCCATAGGAATACAAAGGTGAAGCAAAAGAGGATATCTTTGCCACTCCAGTCGGATTCCGATTCATGCCTTGGTATGTATTTGGCACTGATCGCATTTATGGCTCGATTGAAGCGAGTAGAAAATGATTTTACGAGGTTGTAGTATTTCTCTCCTCCGTTGACAAATATAGTACTTTGAATGCCAGCATATCGTTGTTTTGCATAATCGTGTAATTCTTTCAGACGTTTCTCTACTTTATCATGCCTATCTTGTAGCTGCGTTATTTTCTGCTTGTTTTTGATCATCTGGGTACGGATCTGGGTAGCCAACAGCAGACAAGAGTCTCTGTCTGCTATATGATGCTCATCCAAAAGAAAATCAGGCATTTTTTTCAAAGAGTTGATGAGCTTCTCATAGCGGACGATCTCCACATTCATAGTATTTACCCACCCTGTATATGGAAGGACTGTGGTATGAAAGTTCCTGTATTGTTCTACTGCTTCATGGCAGGCATATGCCAAGTCGAAGATATAATCATTTTGTTGAGAATAGAGCATGAGTGAGGTCTGGTCTGCCCGTTGCATGACTTGTCTCATTTGAGCTTCCATCAATTTGAACCGTTCTTCAAATGCACGTGTGTTTGAGACTTGTTGCGACTTGAATTGCTCAAGTTCAGAAAGGAGTACGCAGACTGTTTCTTCAAGGTTTCTTTCCTTCAGCACAGCATGCATGGGAAGGATGCATGCCAATAATGCGATAACTACAAGCAAAAGTTTTTTCATGTTTTCCTATATTTTGCTACAAAGATAGACGAAAATATATCAAAACACTAAAATTATAACTATAAAACTTGTTTATTTAAATTCTATCCTCTATTTTTGCATCGCTTTAACAAAACTTACAGAATGAATTACATGTGCCTTCATCATCACCATCATTACTCAACGATATTTTCGGTGAGCATCTGATGATGTGCGTTCATGTTTAAGATACAAGGCTTGCCGATAGAAATCTATTGGTGAGCCTTTTTTAATGAATAATATAAATACAAAATAAAAATGTTACGTATAGCAGTACAATCTAAAGGCCGTCTCTATGAAGAGACAATGAACATGTTGGCCGAGAGTGACATCAAGCTGAGTACCTCCAAACGTACGCTTCTGGTACAGTCTAAAAATTTTCCTATTGAAGTGCTTTTCCTTCGTGATGATGATATTCCGCAGACTGTGGCATCGGGTGTAGCTGATCTAGGTGTTGTAGGGGAGAATGAATATATGGAACGTGAAGAAGATGCAGAAATCATCCGTCGACTAGATTTTAGCCGCTGTCGTCTGTCATTGGCTATTCCTAAAGCTATTGACTATCCTGGTCTTTCTTGGTTTGAAGGAAAGAAGATTGCAACTTCTTATCCGGTTATACTACAGCGTTTTATGGACAAACATGGCATTAAGGCTGACATTCATGTGATTACAGGTTCTGTTGAAATTGCTCCTGGTATTGGTTTGGCAGATGCTATCTTTGATATTGTAAGTTCTGGCTCTACACTGGTAAGTAATAACTTACGCGAGGTTGAAGTCGTGATGCAGAGCGAAGCTTTGCTCATAGGAAATAAGAACTTAACTGAGGAAAAGAAGGAAGTCCTGGAGGAGTTGTTGTTTCGACTTGAAGCTGTTAAAACGGCTGAAGATAAGAAGTATGTACGTATGAACGTGCCAAATACTTGTCTGGATGACGTTATCAGCGTGCTACCTGGTATGCGCAGCCCTACAGTAATGCCGTTGGCAACAGAAGGATGGAGCAGTGTTCACACTGTATTGGATGAGGAGTGTTTTTGGGACATTATTGGTAAGCTGAAGGCTGCCGGTGCAGAAGGTATTCTTGTTTCTCCAATTGAAAAAATGATTCCATAATGAAAGTTATAGAATATCCAGAAAGAGAGGAGTGGAAAAATATTCTGACACGTCCTGCCATGGACGTGGAAAAACTCCGAAATACTGTAAGTACGGTGCTGAATAAGATTCGTACAGAAGGTGATGCTGCCGTGAAGGAATATGAACTTGCTTTTGATAAGGTTCTTCTAAATACTCTGGCTGTTTCTAAAGAGGAGATGCAAGAGGCAGAAATGCTTGTTGACGAAAAATTAAAGTCTGCTATAGAATTGGCGCATGAGAATATTTCATGTTTTCATGCTGCCCAACGCTTTGAAGGAAAGCAAATAGAAGTTCAACCGGGTGTGACTTGCTGGCAAAAGGCTGTTGCGATTGAAAAGGTTGGTCTTTATATCCCAGGCGGTACAGCCCCTTTGTTTTCTACTGTCCTCATGCTGGCAACCCCTGCAAAAATAGCAGGATGTAAAGAGATTGTTCTGTGTACTCCTCCGAATAAAGAAGGCAAGGTAAATCCTGCTATTCTTATGGCAGCAAAGGTTGCTGGTGTTAGCAAAATCTTCAAGGCTGGTGGTGTTCAAGCCATTGGTGCTATGGCATATGGTACAGAAAGTGTACCTAAGGTGTATAAAATCTTTGGACCTGGTAATCAGTATGTAGTAGCTGCTAAGCAGGCAGTTTCTCTTAAAGATGTTGCTATAGACATGCCTGCTGGTCCTTCGGAAGTAGAAGTGTTGGCAGATGCTAAGAGTAATCCTGTTTTTGTTGCAGCAGATTTACTTTCTCAGGCAGAACATGGAATAGATAGCCAAGTCTTGTTACTAACCACTAGCAAAGAAATAATACCAATGGTTCAAGATGAGGTTGAGAAACAGCTTAATCTTCTTCCTCGAAAGGAAATTGCTGCTAAAAGTCTTGAGAATAGTAAAATTGTCCTGTTAAGAGATGAAAAGGAAATGATGGAGATGAGTAATGAATATGCTCCTGAACATTTGATTATCTCGACCGAAAATTATATGGAACTTGCGGATAAGGTCGTAAATGCGGGCAGTGTGTTCTTAGGTCGCTTTAGTTGCGAGAGTGCAGGTGATTATGCAAGTGGCACTAATCATACACTCCCAACAAATGGTTATGCCAAGGCTTATAGTGGAGTTAGTCTGGATAGTTTTATCCGAAAAATTACTTTTCAATGCCTCACAGAAGAAGGTATCCGTAAGATTGGGCCTGCTGTAGAAACAATGGCAGCCAATGAACAGTTAGATGCACATAAGAATGCTATGACCGTTCGACTGAACAGTTTATAATTGCAAGGTGTAAAAAAGTTACAAAGCATGAAATCATTACAAGAATTAGTTAGACCAAATATTTGGGAATTAGAGCCTTATAGCTCTGCTCGTGATGAATATAAGGGGGTAGATGCGACCGTATTCCTCGATGCTAATGAGAATCCATATAATAGTCCTGTAAATCGTTATCCGGACCCATTACAGTGGGAGGTAAAGGAAATGCTCGCACCAGTTAAAGGTGTTCGCCCAGAACAGATTTTCTTGGGTAATGGTAGTGACGAGGCTATCGATCTTATCTATCGTTGTTTCTGTGTCCCTGGAGTGGATAATGTGGTTGCTATGTCACCAACCTATGGTATGTATAAGGTTTGTGCAGATATTAACGATGTTGAGTATCGTCCTGTGCAAGTAGATCAGAATTTTCAGATTTCTGTAGAAAAAATGCTTGCCGCTACCGATGAAAAGACCAAGGCAATTTTTCTCTGTTCGCCAAACAATCCGACAGGAAACCGTTTGAATAACAAGGATGTTTATACCTTGATTCAGCAATTTCAGGGAATTATTGTTTTAGATGAGGCTTACATTGACTTTAGCAGTGAACCATCATTCTTGGCTGTTCTAGACAAATGTCCTAACTTAGTTGTGTTGCAAACCTTTTCTAAGGCATGGGGATGTGCAGGAATGCGTTTAGGTTTAGCTATGGCGGATCCTAAGATCATTGAAATCTTTAACAAGGTTAAATATCCTTATAACGTGAATCTATTGACTCAGGAAAAGGCAAAGGAAATCATTACAGCTCGTTTTGACGTAGACCGTTGGATTCGTATGATTTTAGAGGAACGAGGCAGGCTGATGGCTTCATTCGCTACTTTGCCGATTACTAAGATTGTATATCCGACAGATGCTAATTTCTTCCTTGCGCGCATGACTGATGCTCCTGCTATCTATAATTATCTTGTAGGGAAGGGAATCATTGTGAGAAACCGTTCCAAAATAACGCTTTGCGATAACTGCTTGCGTATTACTATCGGAACTAAGGCAGAAAATACTGCTTTATTGGCTGCATTAAGAAATTATCCTTCCAAATGAAAAGAGTTTTATTTATTGACAGAGACGGAACCTTGATAGAGGAACCAGCAGATGAGCAGATCGACTCTTTCGAGAAGTTAAAGTTTGTTCCGGGCATGTTCCAGAATCTAAGCTTCATCTGCAAACATCTGGATTTTGAAGTAGTCATGGTTAGTAACCAAGATGGTTTGGGCACTTCGTCCTTCCCAGAAGATACTTTCTGGCCGGTTCATAATTTTATTTTACAGACTCTTGAAGGTGAAGGAATCCATTTTGTGCGTCAGCACATAGATGAACATTTTCCCGAAGATAATCATCCAAATCGTAAACCGGGTACAGGCATGCTCACTCAATACATGAACAATCCGGAATATGACTTAGCTGGCAGTTATGTCATAGGTGACAGGGATAGCGATGCCCAATTGGCCGTAAACTTAGGATGTAAATCGCTCATTCTAGGTAAGGATGATATGAATTGGGACAAGATTTCTGAGATTCTCTTTGCTGGGGAACGTAAATGTGAGTTTCGTCGTACAACAAAAGAGACAGACATCTTTATTCAGTTGAATCTTGACGGATCGGGTAAATGTGATATAGCTACAGGTCTGGGATTCTTTGATCATATGCTGGAACAAATAGGTAAGCACGGAAATATGGATCTTACCATTCAAGTAAAAGGTGATCTATATGTAGATGAACATCATACCATAGAAGATACAGGTCTAGCATTGGGCGAATGCCTGCTGAATGCATTAGGCGACAAGAGGGGTATTGAACGGTATGGCTATTGCCTCCCTATGGATGACTGCTTGTGTCAGGTAGCATTGGATTTTGGTGGACGTCCTTGGTTGGTATGGGATGCTGAGTTTCACAGAGAGAAGATAGGAGAGATGCCGACAGAGATGTTCTATCATTTCTTCAAGAGCTTGAGTGACACTGCAAAGATGAACTTGAATATTAAGGCAGAAGGGTCCAACGAGCATCATAAGATAGAAGGCATATTCAAAGCGCTTGCAAGAGCCTTGAAAATGGCGGTGAAGAGAGACATTTATCACTACCAATTACCATCAAGTAAGGGAGTCCTTTAAAGGACCCCCTTTTCTTTTTCTTTATTATAAGTTAGCGCATTCTTCAATCCACATGGCGCTGGTAGCATCGCTAGGCATTCTCCAGTCGCCTCTAGGACTTAATGTCACACTTCCGACCTTAGGACCATCTGGTAGACAGCTACGTTTGAACTGCTGTGCAAAGAAACGCCAGCAGAAAGTGCGTAACCATTTCTTTATGGTATCTTCATCGTAGATTCCTTCGAAGGCTTTCTTTGCTAAAAAGAATATTTTGGCGGGACGAAAGCCAAAGCGCATGAAGTTATAGATGAAGAAGTCGTGCAACTCATAAGGCCCCACATTGTCTTCTGTCTTCTGTGCTATCTGGCCATCTTCTGTTGGTGGTAACAATTCTGGGCTGATAGGTGTGTCTACAATGTCTAGTAAGCAGAAACGTTCTTCCTCATCGGCTTCTGTCATGGCTACCCAGCGAACCAGATGCTTGACCAATGTCTTAGGAATTGAGGTATTGACACCGTACATACTCATGTGGTCACCGTTATAGGTAGCCCATCCTAACGCTAGTTCTGAAAGGTCACCAGTACCAATAACCAATCCATTTACTTGGTTAGAAATATCCATTAGGATTTGTGTACGCTCTCGAGCTTGCCCATTTTCGTAGGTGATATTATGTATATTTATGTCGTGTTCAATGTCCTTAAAATGTTGAATGACTGATGCTCGGATTGGAATCTCTCGTATGGTAATACCGAGACTCCTCATAAGTGTGATGGCATTGTTGTATGTTCTGTCTGTAGTACCAAAACCAGGCATGGTAACACCAACGATTCCTTTTCGTGCCAGTCCAAGCTTATCAAAAGTCTTGACAGTAACCAGCAATGCCAAAGTAGAATCTAATCCTCCGGAAATACCTATTACTGCAGTTTTAGCATTAATGTGATGCACACGCTGAGCAAGACCTTCAACCTGAATATTGAAGATTTCCTCACAACGTTCATCTAGACGGTTTCCAGTAGGAACAAACGGATGAGGATCTACAGGTCTTGATAGCTGTGTAAGTTCTTGTGGTATAATGGATTCTGCTTGAACAACAGTATAGTTCTCTGTTATGTTGCAGTTTCTGATATTCTCTCCAAAGGTGGTATTTATACGGCGTTCTACACGTAGTTTTTCCACGTCAATCTCTGTGATGACCAGTTGCTCATGGAGACAGAATCGTTCACTTTGTGCCAACAGCGATCCATTCTCATAGATGAGTGCATTTCCTGCGAAAACCAGATCGGTAGTTGACTCGCCAAATCCACAGCTACTATAAACATATCCGCAAAGACAACGTGCAGATTGCTGAGAAAGTAAAGAACGCAGATAGGAATTCTTACCAATACTTTCATTGGTAGCAGATAGGTTGAATATAATATCGGCGCCTTTCAAAGCAAGGTTACTACTTGGAGGGATAGGAGCCCAAACATCTTCGCAAAGTTCAATACCAAAATTACATCCTTGGCTATGAATGATTTGTTCTGCAGAAACGAGAATCCGCTGACCACAATAACGAATTTCTGCAGGAGCATGGTTTTTCCCAGATGTGAACCAACGTTTCTCGTAGAATTCTTTATAGTTAGGCAGATATGTCTTTGGTACAATGGCAAGAATCTTGCCTCGTTGCATGACAAGAGCGCAATTCAGCAGTGTTCCATTGTATTCTAATGGAATGCCAATAATGGTAATGATATCTAAGGACCGAGTAGTTGTAAGGAGTTTCATTACACTGGCTTCACATTCTTCTAGCAGGAGTTGCTGCTGAAAGAGATCTGCACAGGTATATCCTGTCATGCATAATTCAGGGAAGCAAATGATTTCTACTCCTTTTCCTGCGGCCTGTAAAGTTATACTTTCTATCTGCAGCTCATTGTAATGGCAGTCGGCCACCTTCAGCGATGGTATGGCTGCTGCTACTTTTACAAAACCATGATTCATATATTATTCTTTTTATTTCATTATTTCACGAAGCCACTTTTCCAATTCTTGGGTCCATTCTCGCTTGTAAAGGAAATACTCTGCGTAACCCCAGCCGTGGCTTCCTGTAGGATAGATATGAAGGCTTGCCTGTGTCTTGAACTTGCGTAGTGCTTGGAAATACTTAATGCTGTCATCGCAAGGTACAGTATCATCATCGGCACTGCAAGTAATGAAAGCAGGTGGAGTATTTTCGGTAATATGGTTCATGACGCTGTATTTATCTATTGTATCTTGGGATGCATTTTCTCCAAACATAATCTTGTTGATGAACGGATTCATGCTGGTAAATGCATAAATGAGAACTGAAAAATCAGGTCTGTCTTCAGCGCCAGTGTATTGAGTAGCTGCTTGAATAGCCAGATTACCTCCAGCAGAACAACCCATAACACCTACTTTCTGCTGGTTTACTTTCCAGTCTTGGGTATGTTGGCGCATGATTTTCACGGCTTGGAGTACGTCACTTAGTGTTGTTTCAAAATGGCCGTTTGGCATTCTGTACTTAAGTACAGCATAAGTGATGCCTTGATGGTTCATCCAATCAGCCATGCTATGTCCTTCTTTTTCTATAGCAAGATTCATGTATGCTCCTCCAGGACACTGGATAATTACCATTCCACTAGGATTCTTTGCTGGATAAACAAAGAGCTGTGGCTGTGAAACGTTTGCAACATGTTGAGGATCACGTTTAACTTCAGGGCCTGTAAGCCCATTGTCGTTTGGTGCGCCATTTGGCCAGAGGTCAACAACTATCGGTTCTGTTTGTGCCATAACATTTAATCCCATGAACAAACAGATTAACGTAAAAATGTTTCTCATGTTTATATTCTGTTTATACAAGAACTACAGGCCAATATGGGTTGGTCTGTAGTTCTTCATAATTTTATTGATTCTTTTTTTAAAAAACAGTTTATTCAAAATTAAAAATTTTGCTGAAGCCAGTCATGTCGAATACATTCTTAACCAGTGGCTGCAGATTGCGGATAACAAGTTTACCATTTTTAGAGGTGATGTCCTTGTGCATAGCCAGGAAGATACGCAAGCCAGAGCTGCAAATGTAAGTCATGTCAGTACAGTCAATGATGACAAACTGTCCTTCCTGAATCTGCAGGTTGTTCACATTTTCTTGAAGATCATTTAGATGAAGTGCATCCAATGGGCCATCGATGTAAATAGTAATAGGTTCCATAATGATTATTTTATTTGTTTTGTCATTCGTAAAATATTTGATTCTCCACTGCGCTCATATTCTACAAGGTCCATAAGTTGTCGGATAAGGAAGATTCCCAATCCACCTATCTCTCGTTCTTCAGCAGGTGAGGTTATGTCTGCTTCCGGTGCTTCGGTTAATGGATTAAACGGTATGCCTTGATCCTGCAGCGTGAAAAGCAAGTTGTCTTCTGTAGCATTGACACCAAGTTCAATATATCCAGTTCCATTAGGATATGCATATAAGATAACATTGGTCATGGCTTCCTCGAGAGAAAGGTTGAGATTAAAAACAACATCAGGAGCCAGCTCCAGTTTCTCCTGAAGCTCTTGGGTGAACAGAAAGAGTTTTTCCAGTTCACTGAGTTGGTTGCTTATTTTTATCTTTTTCTCAAAAGACATGGCTAATTTGTATATTCAACGTTACAAAATTACAAAAAGGATTTGCATTAGAACACTTTTTAAACTCTTTTTTTTGTCAAGTTATAAAATATGGCGAAATTTGCACGGTATAACGAGATTATATGCAAAAATTCAAGACTCCAAATCGTTCTTTTTCTACACGCTTGAGCCTCTGGTTTACTGGTTGCTCGGCTGCTATTCTCCTGATGGTGATGGGCGTGAGTCTGTATTTTGTATACAATAAGATCAAGAGTGATACCATTTCTATTTCTCGTCATGCAGTAGAAACTTATGTAAATGAAATATCTAGTACTTTTAAGGTGGCTGAAGTAGCAGCTCTCAATATGACCCCAGCTGTGGTGCAATATATTGA
Source organism: Bacteroidaceae bacterium (assembly GCA_024401095.1). Lineage (GTDB taxonomy): Bacteria > Bacteroidota > Bacteroidia > Bacteroidales > Bacteroidaceae > Minthousia. The sequence continues at coordinate 57,502 of JAKSLR010000004.1, read as the reverse complement.
GACACCAGATTCCTTGACTACTTTATTGAAGCCTATCTTAGATTACAATGACTATTTATATGGAGCGGGAGTAGCAGTAGACCCTTCCTATCATGTTGTAAATGGTAGATCTATTGCACCCTATCTGTGCAGAACAGATAAAAAAGGTGAATACTCATATCGTACTTTGCATTCTTTCTTGACGGAAGATTGGTACAAGGAAGCAAAAGAAAAGAATGTACGCCACTGGACAAAACCTTTTTATGGAAAAGTGGGTGAGAAGCAAATGATAGACTATCAGATTCCACTTCATGATGTGGATGGACATTTCATAGGAGTCTTTATGGTCGATATTACTCTTGAATGGCTGGGAACCATGATAGATAGTCAAAAAATCTATGAAACATCCTTTATTCAAATCCTTGATGGTGATGGAAACGAAGTGATATCTCGTGGCAATCCTCTTCCAGAAAAGAGCTCATATACTTTTACTGCACCTATCGAAAATGTGGGTTGGACCATGTTTATCAATTCACAAGAAAAAGACGTGATGCGCCCAGTTCGTGTTCTACGTGATATTCTTTTATTGCTTTTTGTACTTGGACTAACTGGCATGCTATTTATGACCCGTTTATTAGTCGGAAAGCTTGCAAAACCTGTTATTCGCTTTGCTCGTGCGGCTGATGAGATTTCGAATGGAAATTTTAATACAGAATTGCCTGAGGTCAAGACTGAGGATGAACTGATGCTTCTGCGTGATTCTTTAGATGAAATGCAACATGAACTTGCTATGTTCATTTCGGATCTGAGGGAGAGTACAGAAAACCAGACCCGTATAGAAAATGAACTTCAGATTGCCAATAAGATTCAGCTTAGCATGTTGCCTAAGTCATTTCCATCTTATATGTTCGGTACCATGGTACCAGCACGCGAAGTAGGTGGAGATTTATTTGATTTCTTAAGAAAGGGAGATAATCTTTATTTTATTGTGGGAGATGTGTCTGGTAAGGGTGTGCCTGCCAGTCTACTCATGGCAGTGACTAGTAAGGTGTTCCGTAATGTAGCTTATCATGTGGATCATCCAGGTAGAATAGTATCTTCTATCAATCATTCTTTGTCAGAAAATAACAGCCAGTCTATTTTTGTAACCTTACTGGTGGGTATGCTGAACATGAAAACTGGTCTGTTAACATATTGCAATGCGGGTCATAATCCTCCAATTCTAATTTCATCGGGTAGGGTAAGTTTTGTTGAAACAGAGACAAATATTCCTGCCGGTGTCATTAATCTGTTTTCATATGAAGAACAGAAGGTACAACTTCAACGAAATGACCGAATCATTCTATATACAGATGGTGTTACAGAAGCTAAGGACATGAGAGAAGAGTTCTATGCAGAGGATAGGTTGTTACAAGCTTCAACTAATTCACAAAATATGACACCTGAAGATCAGGTCAATTATATTTTAAAAGACGTTCAGAGGTTTTCTCAGAATACATTCCAAAATGATGATATTACAATATTTGCGATAGAATTTAAAGAATAAACATTAAAAATTATAATTTATGGCTTTTATCTCAACAAACAACATTAAAGGTGATGCATTTGGTGGAGTGACTGCTGGTATTGTCGCATTGCCCCTTGCATTAGCCTTTGGTATTCAGGCTTTTGGTGGCATAGATGATCCTGCAGCAAGCTCCATGGGAGCATTAGCAGGTTTGGTTGGTGCTACTATGTTGGGTTTCTTTGCTTCTTTGTTTGGAGGAACTCATTCACAGATTAGTGGACCTACTGGCCCTATGACAGTAATTACTGCAAGTTTAATCAGTGGCGCTTGGGCTTCGTCTTCAGGTAGTTTTGCTGCTGTTTTGCTTAGTATGTCCATGGCTGGTATTTTCTGTGGTCTTTTCCAAATATTATTTGGAATTATTAAATTGGGTAAGTATGTACGTTATATCCCATATCCTGTTCTTTCTGGTTTCATGAGCGGTATTGGTGTCATCATTATCCTTCAACAAATTTATCCTGTCATTGGTTTGAAATCTCCTGTTTTGGTAGTTGACATGATAATGAAATATCCGGAAATGGCAGCAAATGGTTTGTATTTGAATGCTCTTCTTCTGGGTATTGGCACTATTCTCATTATTCAGTTCTTCCCAAAAGTATCCAAGAAGATTCCTGCAACATTAGTGGCTCTGGTTGTCATGACTGTTGTTTCTCTTTTTCTGAATATGCCAGACAAACTGACTATTGGAGATATTCCAGCAGGTTTGCCATTACCTTTCTTTGCAAAAGAAGGTATTGATCTCTCTGGGATAGATTGGTTCACTATTATAGAAGCTGCTATTGTTCCAGGTTTGACTCTGGCAGGTCTTGGTTCTATTGATACCTTGCTTACTTCTGTAGTGGCTGACAATATTACCAAGACAAAGCATAATAGTAATAAGGAACTTATAGGTCAAGGTATCGGAAATGCTATGGCTGGTATGTTTTGTGGTATTGCCGGTGCCGGTGCTACTATGCGTACAGTTGTCAATGTGAAATCTGGAGGACGCACTCAGATCAGTGGTATGATTCATGCAGCTTTCCTCTTGGCTATTCTTCTTGGATTAGGCAGCCTAGTAAAGTATGTTCCATTATCAGTATTGGCTGGTATTTTGATTACAGTAGGATGGGGAATTATAGATTTCAAAGGATTTAAGGATTTGAATAAGATTCCACGTTCTGATGCATTTGTACTTCTTGTTGTATTCTTTATGACAGTCTTTGTTGACCTGCTTACTGCAGTTGGTATCGGTATGGTTATTGCATGTGTATTGTTCATGAAGCGTGCTGGTGATCTTATTGAAGATTCTTATACCGCATCTGCTATGGATAGTGTAGATGAGAATAATCCATGGAGTGATGAAGCAGGTATTCCTGAGGATATCAAAAAGAAAATTTATATATGCCATTTGGATGGGCCTATTTTCTTTGGCTCAATCACTGGTTTCAACAAATTGATGCAGGAAGTACCAGAGCACAGTAAGGTTGTCATCATACGTATGCGTAGAGTAAGCTATATGGACCAGTCTGGTATCTATGCTATGGAGACTGCAATTCAGGATTTACAAGCTAGAGGAACAATGGTTTTGATGACTATTATAAAGCCTCAACCAATGGGTATGCTTAAGAATATGAAGGTTATTCCTGATTTGATTAAGGAAGAAGATACATTCAAGACCTTTGAAGAGTGTACAGATTTCTTAAAAAAACTAGAACTATAATTCAATCAATTTCAATAAAAGAAAGCCTCAGGTATTCATGAGGCTTTCTTTTATATTCATTAAGATTAAGAATAAAGGAATCGTTTGATACTCTTCTTTGGGGTCTTCTCAAATTCTTCATCTCGGATTTCAATACCGCTGAGTTGTTCATATGTAGCAACTTGTGTATTTAAAGTCTTTCGATTTTCCTCCATGATCTGCTGCATCTTTTCCTTGGAAATGTTTTCCTTCTTGTAAGCATCCTGGTCAGGGTAAACAAGACCGTAGAATTTTTCTCCACGTTGAACAACAACGCTTTCGGCTACATATGGAAGATTATTTAGTTTATCTTCAATTTCTTCTGGGTATACATTCTGACCAGATGCGCTGAGCAGCATGTTTTTGCAACGTCCCTTGATTGTTAAATTACCTTCAGTATCAATTGTGCCTAAATCACCAGTATGATACCATCCGTCAATAATAGTCTGAGCTGTAGCTTCTGGATTCTTGTAATAACCTAGCATTACATTTGGACCCTTTGCCAGAATTTCTCCGACTTTATTCTCAGGATCACTACTATTGATCTTAATCTCCATATTTAAGGCAGCTTTACCACAACTATAGAGTTTGAATCTAGAGAAATCTTCATAAGAAATGATTGGTGCGCATTCTGTAGCACCATATCCTACAGTATATGGGAATTTGATGTCGTGCATGAACTTCTCAATTTCTTGATTAAAAGCAGCACCACCAATAATAACTTCGCGGAAATTGTTTCCAAATGCATCTTTAACTTGCTGGCAAATCTTGGCTGCAACTTTATCGCCCACATAAGGAACTTTCATAGCCAATTTAACAGCAGGTGTAATCTTTGGCAAGACAGCTTTTCTCATTACCTTTTCAATAATAAGAGGAACAGAGATTACAATAACAGGTTTAATTTCCTGGAATGCCTTAAAGATGATTTTAGGACTTGGTATTCGTGTCAGGAAATAGATATGTGCTCCCTCTGTCATTTCATATACAAATTCAAAGGCCATACCATACATATGAGCCATTGGCAATATTGAGATAACTTTCGCACCACGGATATTAGGAATAGCCTTGCGGGCAAACACAATATTTGATGAAATGGCACGATAAGGAATCATAACGCCTTTAGGGTTACCTGTGCTGCCAGAAGTGTAATTAATCATAGCCAAGTCATCAGGATTTGATTCTGGCTCATAGTGAACATGTTCCTTGCGGAAGAACTTAGGATACTTTGAACCAAACATTGCATTCAGGTTCTCACGTGCTTGGAACAACTTGTCTCTTCTGCAAACGAGAAGGCTGTAGTCTTGTATGTTTATGATACCTTCAAGTGCTGGCATAGCTTCTGGGTCAAGACTTGGGAAAACTTGATCTCCAGCAAAAAGTAGCTTTGCATCTGAATGGTTGACTAGAGCATGTACATTTTCTGGTTTGAATTCATGAAGAATTGGAACTGCTACTGCACCATAGGTGAGGATTGCAAAGAATGCAGCTCCCCAGTTAGCACAGTTTCTTCCAAATAGGGCAATTTTATCGCCTTTTTCTACACCGCTATTCTCAAAAAGAATGTGAAGTTTTTCAATCTTTCTAGCAAGATCCTTGTACTGTAATGTTGCGCCTTCGTAATCGGTAAATGCGTCTAAGTCCCAATTATATTTAATACTATCCTCAATGAGGGATATGAAGTTTGGTAATTCTGTAATCATTGCACACATTTTTATTCAGTGAGCAAATTTAACTAAAATCAACAGAACAGACAAAAAAATGTATTAAAAGTTGCACATTTAGGCTCTTTTAGTGCTTACTGTAGTCCCTTTCTCCAAATATTTTACTTCCAACCCTTATTAAAGTACTTCCTTCTTCTAGTGCAATGGTATAATCATTACTCATTCCCATGGATAATTCCTTAAATGCGGGAAGGATATCTTTGACTGTTTGTTTCAATTCGAGAAAAAAGTTGTAAACCCTATTGAATTCTTGGCGTACTTGATTCATGTCTTCTGTGTTTGTAGCCATGCACATTAGACCAGAAATTTGAATATTTGGATAAGTTTTCCAATTTGTTTTTTCTATAAGTTGCTTACATTCTTCCAATGTGAAGCCAAATTTAGTCTCTTCTTGAGCTATATGAAGTTGTAAAAGAATAGGGATTACTCTTCCTGTCTTTGCTCCCTGTTTGTTGATTTCCTGTAGAAGTTTTAATGAATCTACTGCGTGTATTAAAGAGATATATGGCGCAATATATTTAACTTTATTTGTTTGGAGGTGTCCAATGAAATGCCATTCAATGTCTTTGGGTAGAACTTGAACCTTTTCTTGGATTTCTTGGACATGACTTTCTCCAAAAACTCGTTGACCAGCTGCATATGCTTCTTCTATTGCTCCTACAGGGTGGTATTTGGATATTGCAACCAAACGGACTCCTTGTGGAAGCCCGCTAGTTATTCTTTTTATTTCATCTGAAATATGAGACATCTTATGCATTCTGTTCTGCAGCGCCAGGGAACTCTGGCAAATCATTCTTTTCTCCAGGAACCTTGAATGGATATACGTCCATAATAGCAGTTTCTGCAATACTTGCAATGACATAATCCATCATAGATCCCTTCATGCCCTCATCCAATTTTTTGACAGCATCTCTTAAATCGGATGCTTGGACTAAGAAGTTGTTTGCAGTTTTCTTCTCTTTTCCTGTTTTCTCATCTAAGATAATAAAGTATACCTTACATTTGAACCACCGGTCTGCTGCTTCTTCATCAGAGAAGAATAACTCGTTATATTTTGCTCGTTTAATGTCGCTTACTTCAAAACTACCTGTGATAAAAGGGGTCATTTCCTCAATAATACGTGCTTCAGCTTCAGTAAAGCTCAATGCATCAACTAGGTATAACTCAGGAACCTTCTTCATTGCTGCAGAGTTCTCAACAGGCTTTTCGTATATTACTTTACATTCAAACCAATTCATATGTTCTTTTCCTTTTTTGTAGTGCAAACATACGAAAAATATCTCATATAAGACCTAATATAGGTCTATATTTTTATTTTATGTTTGGCAAATTTGTGTAGTTTCTTCGAAAGCCGTATATTTGTCCTTTAATTGTAAAAACTATATTAACAAATACAATATGCCTAAAATATCTGTACGAGGTAATGCAATGCCAGAGTCGCCAATCCGTAAGCTTGCACCGTTGGCATACGCAGCAAAGGAAAGAGGTATCCATGTATATCATTTGAATATTGGTCAGCCCGATCTTCCTACTCCACGCGCTGCTCTTGATGCTATTCAGAATATAGATCGTAAGATTCTTGAATATAGTCCATCCCAAGGATATTTGAGTTATAGGACAAAATTGGTAGATTATTATAAGAAGTATGATATTAATGTCACGCCAGATGATATAATTATTACTTGTGGAGGATCAGAAGCTGTACTTTTTGCCTTTCTAGCGTGTTTGAATCCTGGTGATGAGATTATTGTACCAGAACCAGCATATGCTAATTACATGGCTTTTGCTATATCTGCAGGTGCTGTTATTCGTACTATTGCTACTACTATTGATGAAGGGTTTTCATTGCCAAAGGTAGAAAAATTTGAGGAACTCATTAATGAACGTACACGAGCAATTTTGATTTGTAATCCAAATAATCCTACCGGTTATCTTTATACACGTAGAGAAATGAATCAGATTCGTGATTTGGTAAAAAAATACGATTTATATCTTTTCTCTGATGAAGTATACCGTGAGTTTATTTATACGGGCTCTCCTTATATTTCTGCTTGCCACTTGGAAGGAATTCAGGAAAATGTTGTTCTTATTGATTCTGTTTCAAAGCGTTATAGTGAGTGCGGTATTCGTATAGGTGCGTTAGTTACCAAGAACAAGGCTGTACGTCAAGCCGTGATGAAGTTCTGCCAAGCTCGACTGAGTCCTCCATTGATTGGACAGATTGCTGCTGAAGCTTCTTTGGAAACACCAGAAGAATACTTACGAGACACATACGATGAATACGTAGAACGCAGAAAGTGCTTGATTGATGGGTTGAATCGTATACCTGGTGTCTATTCTCCAATTCCAATGGGAGCATTCTATACTGTGGCAAAGCTTCCGGTGGATGATTGTGAGAAGTTCTGTGCATGGTGCTTAAGTGAATTTGAATATGAAGGAGAGACTGTTATGATGGCTCCAGCAAGTGGTTTTTACACAACTCCTGGAGCTGGCAAGAATGAAGTACGCATAGCATATGTGCTTAAGAAAGAAGATCTTGTCAGAGCTCTCTTCGTGTTGAGAAAAGCTTTGGAAGCATATCCTGGTAGGGTAGAATGAATTTCCCTTTATTCATAGCAAGAAGAATTTATGGTAGCAGGACGAACCAGAAACAGGTTTCACGTCCTGCTATTACAATTGCCACATTAGGAATGGCAATAGGACTTGCTGTGATGATTATTTCTGTCTGCGTTGTTATAGGTTTCAAGGCAGAAATCAGGAATAAGGTTTTTGGTTTTGGATCTCATATTCAAATTATGAATATGGAGCAGACACGTTCATTCGAAAGCTATCCAGTAGTAGGAGATGATAGTTTGATTCAAGCTGTTAAGAAGATAGACGATGTAGATCATGTACAACGTTATATCACCAAACCTTGCCTTATAAAAACTTCAGATGAATTCCGAGGAGTTGCATTGAAAGGTATTGGTCAGGAATATGACTGCTCTTTCCTTCGCAATCATCTGGTTGATGGAGAGATTCCTGAATTTACTGACAGCGTGGTCAGCAATCAAGTTATCATTTCACAAAATATAGCAGATGAATTGAATATCAAAATGGGGGATAAGATATTCTGCTATTTTATGGGAAATTCAATTCGTGCCCGTCGTTATCAAGTTGCGGGTATTTATTGTACTCATTTGATGGAGTTTGATCAGAACCTCATATTTACAGACATAAAAGCTCTTGTTAAACTCAATGGATGGGAAAACGACCAAGTGAGTGGCTTGGAAGTAACAGTTAAGGATTATAGCAGGTTAAACGAAATTTATTATAAAATGGTACATGCCATAAATGGACAAATTGATCATTATGGTGATAGTTATTTTTCATGTACCATAGAGCAGCTTTATGCCTCGCTTTTTGGTTGGTTAAGCCTACTTGACATGAATGTTTGGGTTATTCTGATTTTAATGCTTGCCGTGGCAGGTTTTACTATGATTAGTGGACTCCTTATTATAATATTGGAACGAACAAATATGATTGGTGTGCTTAAGGCGCTTGGAGCAACAAATACAACAGTTCGCCACACTTTCCTTTATTTTGCAGTTTTTGTGATAGGAAAAGGATTGTTATTTGGTAATATATTAGGATTAGGACTTTGCTTCATCCAGAAGTATTTTTCTGTATTCCATTTGGATGCACAGACTTATTATGTAGATACTGTACCTGTCTTGATTAATCCGCTTCTTATTCTGCTTTTGAATACGGTCACTTTGATTATTTCTGTTTTAGTACTAATCGTCCCAAGTTATTTGGTTTCTCATATTCACCCGGCTAAATCTATTAGATTTGAGTAGGAATTACTTACGTAAGTATTTTCTTTTTCCGGCAAATAACCATTTTATCCAGAAATAGCAATTCAAAATTACTCGAATTGGCTCAAAAAAGAGCCAGCTTATTCCGTAGTTCCTTTCATGAATGCTAGATGCAGATTTATTTATGAAGAATAGATTTAGAGTAACAACAACACAGATAAGCAAAATATTCAAACCCAATATGATCCAGTTTTGATAGAGTGCGGACAGAACAATCTCTACAATTGCTAATAGAAAGAAAAAGTAAAGAATAAACGTGGTTAATCCTCTGAACCAATCATTTATGCGGTCTTTTACTTTCATGCGTCTTCGTGTTTCAATGTCGTATTCCTTGTCATTATTCCAGAATTTTTTCCTAAAAGGTGTCTCTTGCATCATGATAGAATCCAGAGACAGTTCCACACGTGTAGTACATGGGGTGGCAATCTCATTGACTAGAAGGGTATCTTCTCCTCTTTGCAAGAAAAGGTTCTTTTCAAATCCTCTGTTCTTTAAGAAAAGTGATTTTTTAAGTGCCATATTGCAACTATCACCTCTAAATGCTCTGTCTTTTATGATAACGCTTCTTAAAGTATAGATATTTTCTATAAATCTGTCGTATGCGATAAGGCTGTTGAAAAATCCTTTTTTTCTCTCATAATTTGCATAACCCAATACAATGTCTGTAATAGGTGTAAAATTCCTAGCCATTGACCTGATCCATTGGTTTCCAGAAGGCTTACAATCTGCTTCCGTAAATAGCAACCATTCATTCTTGGCAGCCTTAACACCCAATGTCAATGCAAGTTTCTTGTGGCTTACGTAGCGTGCTGTGTCTGGAGTGAAAGTGTGATAAAGATTTGGATATCTCAAACTCATTTCTTTCAGGACATCTTCTGTATGGTCATCAGAACAGTCATCTACGACAATTACCTGAAAATCAGAATATTCTTGTTCTAAGATAGATGGTAGATTTTCTTCCAATTGTGCACCTTGGTTGTGGCATGTAATAATAATAGAAACCGGTGGCAATTCAGCAGCATAGGCCACATTCCCTTGTTCTGATTGACTTACTAGTTTTCTAAATACTCCCAAATGTGTAGACATGGTAGCTAAATAAGCAGTCAACAATGGAGTTGATGTCAAGTAGATAAGGTCTGTATAGTTTGTGAAATCCATTTCTTTATTAAAATGTCATCTTAAAGGTTCTTCCGAACTTCTTTAAGATGACTATTCTATTATTGTTTTATTTAGAATTCTGTGGAAATATATCCGACAGGAAGTTCTCGGCAATTATAAGCACTAGCCATAATTTCTCCATATGCACCAGCGGAACGAAGGGCGATTAAGTCTCCTCTATGGCATTTGTTTAATTCGAATCCCTTAACAAAGACATCACTTGATTCGCAAATAGGTCCTACTACATCATAGGTTTCCATTGCTTCTTCGCTTGAGATGTTTTCAATTAAATGAAAAGCATCGTATAGAGCAGGACGAATCAGATCGGTCATACCTGCATCTACTATGCAGAACTGCTTGAATGAACCTTGCTTTACATAGAGTGTTTTTGTAATTAAGCTACCACACTGAGCAACAATTGAACGTCCAAGCTCAAAATGGAGGTATTGGCCTTCACGTAGCTTTAAATTATCTGCATATGTCTTGAAATAGTCAGCAAAGTTCGGTATTGGGTTTTCGTTTGGCTGCTGATAGTCTATTCCTAATCCTCCGCCTACATTAATATGCTTACAGATGAAGCCATGGCTTTCCAAACGATCTTGAAGTTCGTTGATTCGGTTGCTAAGGGCTACGAAATCGTCCATCTCCAGAATTTGAGAACCGATATGGAAATGTAATCCCAAGAACTCAATGTTTTTCATCTCCGCAGCTTTGCCAATAACAATTTCCATGTCTTCCATGGCAATACCAAACTTGTTCTCTGCAAGTCCGGTAGTTATATTAGCATGTGTATGAGCACCAACGTTTGGATTAATTCGGAAACAAACTTTAGCCTTCTTATCCTTTGCTTCTGCAAGTTCGTTAATAATTTCAAGTTCAGGAATACTTTCTACATTAAAGCAGAAAATATTGTTGTCAAGGCCAAGGTTGATTTCCCAGTCGCTTTTGCCAACTCCTGCGTAAACAATCTTTTCTGGTGCAACTCCAGCAGCTAGTGCTGCTTTAATTTCCCCTCCACTAACACAATCAATACCAAGGCCACTGTTACTGATGATTTTCAGTACTTTGGGGTTAGCATTTGCTTTTACTGCATAGTGTACACAAAAATTGGTATACTTGCCTGCCTCTTGTTTTACGGTGTCCAATGTTTTCTGAAGAATATCTACGTCATAATAGTAGAATGGTGTCTTCATGTTTTGGAACTTACTTGTAGGAAATAGACCTTTCATTTTTAGTTGTATTTTTATTATTATTTTATTTTTTAAACAGAGTGTCAGTTAATGCCTGCAAAGCACGTGTCTTATCTTCACCCTTAACTAAGAATGAAATATTGTAATTACTTCCACCATATGAAATCATGCGTACAGGAATATTCTTCATCGCTTCTGTTGCTAATGTTTCAAATCCTACATTGTCCCAGGTTAGGTCACCTACAACACAAATTATACACATGTCGTTATCTACTGTCACAGTACCATATTTCTTTAATTCATTTAGAATATCATTCAGATGTTTGGTATTATCAATGCTCATAGAAACGCCTACTTCTGAAGTGGAAATCATATCAATACTAGTTTGATACTGTTCAAAGATTTCAAATACTTTACGTAAGAAACCATGAGCCAAGAGCATACGACTACTCTTGATTTTTATTGCAGTGATGTTATCCTTTGCTGCAACAGCTTTGATTTTTCCATGTTCTGTCTCATTACTGATCGTTGTACCAGGAGCTTGTGGATCCATGGTATTCTTTAAACGTACAGGAATTCCTGCATATTTTGCTGGCTGAACACAGGTAGGGTGGAGGATTTTTGCGCCAAAGTAAGCAAGCTCTGCAGCTTCTTCGAAATGAAGTTGGCGAACAGGTTCTGTATGGTCAACGAAACGTGGATCATTATTGTGCATGCCATCTATGTCGGTCCAGATTTGGATTTCGTCTGCCAAGATTGCTGCTCCAATAAGTGATGCTGTATAGTCGGAACCACCTCTTTGTAGATTATCTATTTCTCCATAAGCATTTCTACAGATAAAGCCTTGAGTTATATAGATATCAGCATTTGGATTTGCTTCAATCTGCTCCTTGAGGTGCTTGCGAATATAAACAGGATCTGGCTCTGAATTCTTGTCGGTTCGCATGAACTCCAATGCATCTAAAAGAACCACATTTACGCCTTGCTCTTTCAAATAATTTGTTACCATATTGGTACTCAGAATTTCGCCTTGTGCCAATACCATTCTTTCCTCGTAGAGGGTAAACATATCCTTTGAAAAAGCATGAAGATATTCAAATTTCTCTCTCAAGAAATCTTTTGTCAGTGTTTTAAACTCGTCAGTTGCATACAGCTCTTCAACATGTTTTCTGTACTTGTTGGCCAGCTGGTTAATGATTTCATTGGCTCCGTCTACATTTTTCTTGTAGAAATAGTCAGAAATCTCAACTAAGGTGTTGGTTGTTCCTGACATTGCAGAAAGAACTACAATTTTCTTTTCACCATCGTTAATTAATTTAGCAACATCCTTCATGCGCTGGGGGGTACCCACAGATGTTCCTCCAAATTTCAGTACTTTCATTTTATGTATTTGTTATATGTTATTCTTAATCCATTTCATTGAGTTCATCCATGTCAAATGGACGATTAAAATCTTCTGTTATATCGGTTATCTGAGTATCTTTTATCTTGTATACAATTCCTGGATATGAACTGATTAGACTAAGGTTATGTGTTGACATGACCACAGTGGATCCTTGTTCACAGATTTTGTGCAGTAGCTCCAGGATTTTTCTGCTGGTTTCAATGTCCAGATTACCAGTAGGTTCATCGGCTAAGATTAGTTTTGGCTTGTTCAATATGGCTCTTGCTATACAAATTCGTTGCTGCTCACCACCACTGAGTTGACTTGGTAATTTGTTTCGTTTGTCTTCAAGGCCTACAAGTTGCAAAACTTCTGTAATACGTTCACGGATTTCCTGTTTCTTTTTCCATCCTGTAGCCCGAAGTACAAAATCCAGATTATTCTCAATGTCCCGATCTCCTAGAAGCTGGAAATCCTGAAAGACAATGCCTAACTGTCTTCTTAGTTCTTGGCGTTTTCTGTCTTTCAGTTTCTTGCTCATAACATAAGTTCCAAGCATGGTTGCCTCACCTTCAAAAATTGGAACCTCTCCATACATGGTCTTGATGAGCGTAGATTTACCAGAACCTACTATTCCGGTCAGATAGACAAAACTTCCTTCCTCTACCATAAAGTTTATGCCTTTCAGTATAGGAGTATCAGTCTGTTTTACAGTAACGTTTTTATAATCTATAATTAATGCCATTTTGCTTAATTAATGTTTATGCCAATTTGGGTCGTGTCTAACCTGAAGTTCCTTTGCCAAGTCTTCAATGCGTAATCCTTTGGCAGTCAGTAGGACAATCAAATGGTATAAAAAATCGCTTCCTTCATATACCAGTCTTTCGTTTGTTCCATTTGTGGCTTCAATAACAGCTTCCAATGCTTCTTCACCTACTTTCTGTGCCATACGGTTAATTCCGTCTTTAAAAAGACTTGTTGTATATGAACCTTCTGGCATTTCTTCATGTCTTTTGTTGATGAAATCTTGTAAATAGGAGAGGAACAGAAGAGGATTTGCTTCATTCTTCTCGTTCCAACATGTATCTGCACCAGTGTGACAAACAGGGCCTACAGGATTAACCTGTATAAGTAGTGTGTCATTATCACAGTCATTCTTGATAGATACTACATTCAGAAAATTTCCACTTGTTTCTCCCTTCGTCCAGATACACTTTCTGGTACGACTATAAAAAGTAACCTTGCCTGTTTCCAATGTCTTATCATAAGCCTCTTTGTTCATAAAGCCAAGCATTAGAACTTTCAGACTTTTTGCATCTTGTATGATGGCAGGAATCAGGCCATCCATTTTCTCAAAATCAATGGTATCTACTTTTATATCCATAATAGTTTAAAATTATAATCTAACACTAATACCTTCCTCCTTAAGATATAACTTAAGTTCTGGTATTGAAATCTCACCAAAATGAAAAACACTTGCTGCTAGTGCTGCATCAGCTTTTCCTTGTATGAATGTCTCTTTAAAATGTTCTTTCTTACCGGCACCTCCAGATGCGATAACTGGGATAGACAATGAATCTGCAAGTTCTGCTAATGCTTCATTGGCATATCCAGTTTTTACACCATCGTGATTCATAGAAGTAAAAAGGATTTCTCCTGCACCTCGGTCATTGACTTCTCTTGCCCAGTCTAGTAGATTTTTTTCAGTCTCAATACGTCCTCCGTTAATATAGCACTTCCAGGTGTTTCCTACAAGTTTTGCATCTATGGCAACCACACAGACTTGTGACCCAAAATGAGAGGCAATCTCATTTACTAATTCTGGTCGCCTTAATGCAGCAGAATTGATGCTGACTTTATCTGCACCAGCAGAAAGCATTCGGTCAACATCCTTTAATTCATTGATTCCGCCACCTACTGTAAATGGAATATTGATGTTAGCAGCAACGCGTCCAACCAACTCTGTAAATGTCTTTCTGCCTTCGTGGCTTGCAGTAATGTCAAGATATACCAATTCATCTGCACCCATTTTGCTATATGCCTTACCAAGCTCTACAGGATCGCCTGCTTGCCTGAGATCTACAAAATTGGTACCTTTGACAGTCTGCCCATCCTTTACGTCTAGGCACGGTATGATTCGTTTTGCCAGCATTAGTCTTTTGATTTGTTAATGAAGTTCATAATTTCCTGTAAGGTGATTTTTCCCTCGTAAATGGCCTTGCCCGTCACAACGGCATAGATGCCAGCTTTGTCAAGCTCCTCAATATCTTTCATGGAACTTACACCACCGCTTGCGATAAGCTTAAGGTTTGGAAACTGCTTCATGATTTGCGTATAAAGTTGAATAGATGGACCTTGTAACATTCCATCTTTGGAAATGTCTGTACAGAGTACCAGTTGTACCCCTTCATCAACGTATTTTTTCAAAAAAGGAATAAGTGATTCTGTACTACCTTCTTTCCAACCGTTTACAGAAATGAATCCGTTTTTTACATCAGCTCCAAGAATAATACGTTCTGGTCCATATTTTTTTAGCCAACCCAAGAACAATTCTGGATTTTGTACAGCTATACTTCCTACTGTTACTTGTTTTGCTCCATGCTCAAAAGCTAAATTGATGTCATCATCGGTTTTGATTCCACCACCGAAATCAACTTCTAGTCCAGTGCCAGAGACAATTTCTTTCAACGTGTCAACGTTAACTACATGCTTTGATTTTGCACCATCCAGATCAACCAGATGAATATGTTTTATACCAGCTTCCTTAAATTCTCTGGCCATGTCTGTTGCGTTGTCACAATATACTTTTTTCTGTTCATAATCACCTTGGGAAAGCCTTACGCACTTCCCTTCAATGATATCAATGGCAGGAATAATTTTTATCATGCTTATAGGTCTAAGAAGTTCTTGAGGAGTTGCTCGCCTACAGAACCACTTTTTTCTGGGTGGAACTGGGTAGCATAGAAGTTGTCTTTATGAAGGGATGCACTAAAAGGCAAAATGTAATCTGACTGGGCTATTGTCCAATCACATACAGGAACATAGAAGCTATGCACGAAATAGACAAATTGTTGCTCACTAATATTCTTGTAAAGATCACTTTTCAACGCTGTAAGTGAATTCCATCCCATATGTGGGACTTTCTCTTTATTTACTGATGGGGTAAAACGTTTTACATCTACGTCAAAAATACCTAAACAATCAACATCGCCTTCTTCCGAATGTTTACACATGAGTTGCTGACCTACACAGATGCCCAATACAGGCTGCTTAAGTTGGCAAATGATTTCATCCAGTCTGTGTTCACGAATATATTGCATTGTGGTCAATGCATGGCCTTGCCCGGGGAAAAGAATTTTATCTGCTTTTGCCAGTTGTTCTGCATCGTCTGTAATGATGGGATCCACTCCTAAACGATTCAGAGCATGTACAACTGAAAAGATATTACCTGCGTTGTATTTTACGATTGCTACGTCCATGCGCTTTTTACCTTGAAATTTTCAAAGCGCAAAGATAGAGATTTCCATAAAAACTGGCAAGTAAAAAACTAGCTATTTGTTTCTTTTAAGAAACATATGTTTGGAAAAACAGGCTGGAAGTTCATCTTTATAGTGAGTAACCATTATGATTGTCTTGTTTTTGCGGTCTGCAAAGGTACTTATGATGTCTTTAACTAATTGTCTATTATTTAAATCTAGGCCGTGAAGAGGCTCGTCTAAGATAAGTAACTCTGGGTCTTTTACAAAGGCGCGAGCTAGAAGAACTAAACGCTGTTCTCCGCTGGAAAGTTTCAAGAAAGTCTTGTCTTTTAATTCTCGTATTCCGAAGATATCCATCCAGAATTCACAGGTGGAGAATTGGTTAGGCTTTGGTTTCACATAAAGGCCTACGGAATCGTGCAATCCACTAGCTACTATATCTATAGCTGGCAAGTCTTTCAAATACGCTCTATGCATCTCTGGTGAAACATAGCCTATATGTTTTTTTATATCCCAGATGCTTTCTCCGGTTCCTCTTTTGTTTCCGAAAAGGCGAATATCGCATGCATAGGCTTGTGGGTTATCAGCACAAACCAGACTCAGTAGGGTGCTTTTTCCAGAGCCATTATCACCAGAAAGTGACCATCGCTCTCCATATTTTACTTCCCAGTCTAAATCTTTTAAAATGGTTCGTTCTCCATAACGAATGGTCACTTTACGAAAATCTAAAATGGGTGTATTGGTTTGTTGAATGGTGTTCTGGTCGTAAGGATAGGAGAGTAAATGTGATTTTTTCTCTTGTGAGAGACCCTGCAAAGCAATGCCTTGCTTGCGACTGAGATAAGCATCCCGGTTTTCTTTTTCGTGTATCTCTCTATCACTAACTTCTACTACATGTGTTACAAATTCTGGAATCTCGTCACTTTTAGAAATCACCAAGATGAATAATAAACCTGTTAGATTAGACAACTCGTGTAAAAGTTGCTTTAGCTGATCTCTGGTAAGAGCGTCAAGCCCGATGAATGGATTATCCATAATGAGCACTCTTGGACCGCTAAGAAGTGTTTTAGTGAGCTGAAATTTACGAAGTTCTCCACTGGATAGTGTTACTATTCGCTTGTTCATCAATGGCTGAAGGTGGAAAATGTCATAAATGCGTTGCACCATTTCCTTAGAAGGAGCTAAATGCTCGTTGTCTGCTTTCTTTTGTGCATCTTCTAGAAGTTCACAGACCAGTGGACTTTCGTCAATATCGTGTTGGTTCCAACGCATCTGATAGTAGTACATGCTGTCAGCTTCCCCATAGGAATCTCTAAAGGTCATGTATTTTATGTTTTCGTACGCATGGGTCTTCTTCGAAGGGTAAAAATCGTATTTAGGCTGGGTAATAAGAAGTGCATGCTTCCCGGTTAATACATCTACTAGTAGAGATTTTCCTCCACCGTTAGGACCAACAATGGCAATATGCTCTCCATCGTTAATATCTAAGTTAATAGGCATTTTGAAACGGTATTCAGGATGACGAACTTTACCGTCCTTTATTGAGATTACAGTTTGCATGACACTTCGTTTAGTTGTTACACTTTCTTTGTCTTTGATAACTTGTTTGGATTCTTGCGAATATATTCAGACCATGATTTGGCTGTAGAGTCAGAGGTAGGTCTGCCCATTTGTAAATAGTGGCAGTAGGCTGCAGCTAAAGCGTCTGTCGCATCCAAATGGGTTTTCATGTCTTCTTCAGGAATGTTAAGAATGCGTTGTAGCATGCCAGCTACCTGCTCCTTTGCGGCTGACCCAGATCCTGTTAGCGCCATTTTGATTTTGGTAGGTGCATATTCTGTAATGGGCACGCTGTGATGAACGGCTGCTGCGATAGCAACCCCCTGTGCTCTTCCCAGTTTCAACATACTTTGAACATTCTTGCCATAAAAAGGGGCTTCAATTGCCATTTCGTCAGGGAGATAAGATTCTATGATTCCCCATACACGTTCAAAAATGTGTCCAAGTTTTTGATAAGCGTCAGATTCTTTGTGCAAGTCAATAACGCCCATGCATACCAAATTTGCTTTCGTACCTTCTACTTTTAATATGCCATAACCCATGAAATTTGTTCCTGGGTCAATTCCCAATATGATTTTTTCTTTGACCGATTTGAGCATGTCGTTATTCAATAACCTCCATGATGGTAGAAAAACCTACAATTTGATTGTTAAAAACTTTAAGCATGTCCTCATTAAGCTTGTTGCCTTTTTCAATAAGCCAGCGGTGTATGTCTGCTGTATTTTCTGCTTCAAATTGCAATGAGAAACATTCACTTTCAGGATCTTTATGTGAAAGAATTCTTGCCAATCGGGCATTTTTAAGATCACCTTGTGCTAAAGCAGTTGGAATAAACTGGTTATGAATATAAATAACGAAGTTTCTAGCTTCGTTGACGTCCATTTGATATGTGGTATTGTAAATCAGCATGATTCATGTTATTTTGATTGCAAAGTTAGCTATAAATGCAAAATCCAATCTCTCTTGAATGGTTAATAATCCTTAACGGAATATTCTATCGGCGCGAATATTTTGTATATTTGCATGTCTATTCTGCGGTAGTAGCTCAGTTGGTAGAGCATCGGCTTCCCAAGCCGAGGGTCACGGGTTCGAGTCCCGCTTACCGCTCAAAATCCACGTCATTTTTCTTATTTGTATCCTCTTTCTTTTTACTTTTTTACCTATTTTATTAGGTCAAATCCGAAATTTCTTTTATTTTTGTACGAAAATTGTGTAAAAACTATTCGGAATGACATTAATAATTGTTGGTATCCTGCTGGTTGGCTATTTCTTAATTGCTACAGAACATTTGAATAAGTTGAATAAATCGTCTGTAGCCATGTTCTTGGGTGTTGTCGCTTGGATATTATATGGCATAAATGGAGCTGAATATGTTCAAGCTATGCATGGGACAGAATATGATGCTTTTTTGCATGGCTTGGCTTCTACGCAATCTTCGCTACAGGAGTTTATTGCATCACATCTGTTTATGCAATATGTTATGAATGCTTGCCAAGTTATTCTTTTCCTTATAGCAACATCTTCTATCATAGAGATACTCAATGCCAATGAGGTTTTTGATTTCCTGGCGGTTTGGATGCGCACTAGAAGAAGTAAAGAACTGATTTGGACTTTATCATTGGTTACTTTCTTATTGTCAGCTAATATTGATAATCTGACAGCAGCTGTAACTATGGTTATGGTCATGAGAAAGCTTGTTCCACAAGTAAAGCATAGATTTTACTATTCATGTGTGATTCTTATGGCAGCAAATGCAGGTGGATGCTTCACTGCTATTGGTGATACTACAAGCTTGATTCTCTGGACAAAACATGCTATTACACCTTCGCAATTTGCTCAAGGACTTGCACTTCCTGCTATTGTTGCAATGGCTGTTACAACATTTCTGGCTTCTCGGAAATTACCAGAACATATTGAATTACGATCATCATTAGGTAAGTTTTCAGGAGATGATTATATTCTTCCTGCATGGCAGAGATTTATTCTGTTTGTTGTCGGAATTTTAGGGCTTTGGGCTATTCCTACCTTCCACAGTGTTACAGGATTGCCACCATTCGTTGGCGCTCTTTGTGTAACTTCAATGCTTTGGGTTCTTATTCAACTTTTCACATGGAAGCGAATGGACGTGGTGAATACTTTGCCAAAATCCTCATTTTCCGTGGATGTAAGAACCAGCGATACTAGCCAGATATTGTTCTTTATGGGTATTACAATGGCTGTTGGTGCCATTTCTGAAACGGGGGCGCTATCAACTTTTGCTAATTTTTGTGATCAATACATTCATAATATCTATATCTTGACAGTTATTTTTGGTTTAGTATCTTCTGTCTTGGATAACATTCCACTCATGATTTGCAGTACCAGTATGTATCAAGTAATTGATGCAAATTCATTAAATGCTATGGCAGATGCTGGCTATATGGCAGCATTTGTACAAAATGGACAGTATTGGGAACTGCTCTCTTTCTGTACGGCTATGGGAGGTACATTGCTTACCATTGGAACGGTAACCGGATTCTCTGTAGCATCTCTTGAGCGAATACCATTCCTAAGCTATATCAATCGATTTGCTTGGATGGTGCTTGTTGGTTGGGGAGCAGGTCTTTTGGTTTATTACTTGTTTGACTATGTTTTTTGATAAAAAATAGAAATAACGATTTTAATTAAAATATAAAAAATTATGGCAAGAGTAAAAAGTGTAGGAATTCTCACCTCTGGTGGTGACTCTCCTGGTATGAATGCTGCAATCCGTGCCATTACTCGTAGCGCGCTTTGCCAAGGTTTTAAAGTATGGGGTATCTATCGTGGATACGATGGCTTGATTAATGATGAAATCAAGGAGTTCACCTCAGAGAACGTAAGTAACATTATCCAGCGTGGTGGTACTATTCTGAAGTCTGCCCGCTCTAAGGGCTTTACTACTCCAGAAGGAAGAAAGCAGGCTTACGAAAACATGAAAAAGCATGAAATTGATGCTTTGATTGTTATTGGCGGTAATGGTTCTTTAACAGGTGCACGTATTTTTGCAGAAGAGTTCGATGTACCATGTATCGGCCTTCCTGGTACCATTGATAATGACCTTTATGGTACTGACTTGACTATCGGTTATGATACAACCTTGAATACAATCGTTCAATGTGTGGATAAGATTCGCGATACTGCAAATTCTCATGAACGTATCTTCTTGGTAGAGGTAATGGGTCGTGATGCTGGTTTCTTAGCTCAGAATAGTGCTTTGGCATCTGGTGCCGAAGCTGCTATCATTCCTGAAGATGCAACCAATGCAGACCAGTTGGAGCATTTTATTGGACGTGGTATCCGCAAAAGTAAGAACTCTTCAATTGTTATTGTCAGTGAGAGTAAGAAGTGTGGAGCTATGTACTATGCAGAGCGCGTAAAGAAAGAGTATCCTCAGTACGATGTACGTGTTTCAATCTTGGGTCACTTGCAACGTGGAGGTTCTCCATCAGCTCGAGACAGAATTCTTTCAAGCCGTTTAGGTGCAGGTGCTATTGACGCCATTCTTGATGGTCAACGCAACGTAATGATTGGTATTCGAAATGATGAGGTAGTATATGTCCCATTCGTTGATGCAATCAAAAAAGAAAAACCTATCGACAAGGGATTGATCCGTGTATTGGATGAACTCTCAATCTAAAAAGTGATTTAATCTAACAAAACAAATAGTTATAATGTCAGTAGTTAATGGACATGTATCGCAGGTCATTGGCCCAGTTATTGATGTGCATTTCGATATTGAGGGTGTGGATGGTGCGGTGCTGCCAAAAATTAATGAAGCACTTCTCATTCATCGTCCTGATGGACGTGAGCTTATTGTAGAAGTGCAACAACACATTGGTGAAAATAGTGTCCGTTGTGTTGCAATGGATTCTACCGATGGACTACGTCGTGGCTTGGAAGCTATCCCAACTGGAATGCCTATTACTATGCCAGTGGGTGATCAGGTTAAGGGTCGCCTGCTGAATGTGGTAGGAGAGACTGTAGATGGTATGCGAACTCTCAGTAAGGAAGGCGCTTTCCCAATTCATCGTGAACCACCAAAGTTTGAGGAACTCAAGACCTCTCAGGAGGTATTGTATACTGGTATTAAGGTCATTGATCTTCTTGAACCATACCTGAAAGGTGGTAAGATTGGTTTGTTTGGTGGTGCCGGTGTAGGTAAGACTGTCCTTATCATGGAGCTTATCAATAACATTGCTAAAAAGCATAATGGTTTCTCGGTCTTTACAGGTGTAGGTGAACGTACTCGCGAAGGTAACGACTTGCTCCGAGAAATGATTGAAAGCGGAGTAATCCGCTATGGTGAGGAGTTTAAGAAGAGTCTTGAAGAGGGTAACTGGGATCTGTCAAAGATTGATTATGATGAAGTGGCAAAGAGCCAAGCTACATTGGTGTATGGACAGATGTCAGAGCCACCAGGTGCTCGTGCTTCTGTAGCCCTCTCAGGTCTTACCGTAGCAGAATCATTCCGTGACAGTGATGAGATAGGTACTTCAAAAGATATCTTGCTTTTCATCGACAACATCTTCCGTTTCACTCAGGCTGGTTCCGAGGTATCTGCTTTGTTGGGACGTATGCCATCAGCAGTAGGTTATCAACCAACGCTGAGTACCGATATGGGTAAGATGCAGGAACGAATCACATCTACCAAGAAGGGTTCCATTACTTCAGTACAGGCTGTTTATGTGCCTGCCGATGACTTGACAGACCCTGCACCTGCAACAACTTTCTCACACTTGGATGCAACAACTGTATTGAGTCGTAAAATTACTGAGTTAGGTATCTATCCGGCAGTTGACCCACTGGATTCTACTTCACGAATTCTGGATCCAAACATCATCGGAGTGGAACACTACAACTGTGCTCAGCGTGTAAAGCAGATTTTGCAGCGCAATAAGGAACTTCAGGATATCATCTCTATCTTAGGAATGGATGAGCTTTCTGATGAGGATAAGCAAACTGTTAATCGCGCTCGTCGTGTACAGCGATTCTTGTCTCAGCCATTTACTGTGGCAGAACAGTTTACGGGTGTGAAGGGTGTTATGGTTAATATTGAGGATACCATTAAAGGCTTTAACATGATTCTGGATGGTGCAGTAGATGACCTTCCAGAGCAGGCATTCTTGAATGTTGGTACTATTGAAGAAGCCATTGCCAAGGGTAAGAAACTGCTTGAACAAGCACAAAAAGCATAAACCATGAAACTCATTATATACAGTCCTGAAAAAACCGTTTTCGACGGAGAAGTAGAAATGGCAGAATTTCCAGGTGGGCGTGGTCGGTTCCAGGTTCTGAAAGATCATGATGCTATTATTTCTACGCTTGTGACTGGTGAAATACGCTACAGGGTGAATGGAGAAGAATTCAATCAGCCTGTGCAGTCGGGTTATGTGGAAGTGCACAACAATGTGATTTCTGTATGTGTACATCTCTGACTATCCTCTTTTTCGTCCTCTATGAAATAGGGCTTACCTTATTATATATGTGGGTGAAGAAAGAGTCTGCAGAGATGACCACTTGGGTAATTTTAGGAAGCAAGGTGCTAAAACTGTTGTTTGCAGCAGGTATTGTGATTCTTGTAAAGTTGTTTACTCAGGAAGACATCGTGCAATTTGCCCTCACTATGTTGGGAATCCTTTTGGTGAGTATCCTTTATGAAACAACATACTTCCTACTCAGTGGGAAAAAGAATAATTAATGAATGAGAAACATGAAATCTGATAAGACCTTAAGACTGTTCTTGGGTTGGGTGCTGATGTTCTGTTTTTTTCTTCCTATACAAGCACGTGCAGGAGAGAAAAAAGAATTCAATGCCTCTGAGATGATCTTCGGCCATATTGGTGATTCATACGAATGGCACTTCACCGACATTGGAGATACTCCTGTGGCTATTCCTTTACCTATCATTGTGTACTCACAGGTACGCGGTGAATGGTTCTTGTTTAGCTCCAAAATGGTGGAAGAAGGTGAGGAATATCAAGGATTCTACATTGCTGAAGAAGGCGATTATAGTGGTAAAGTAGTTGAGAAAGACGATAGCGGGAAAGAGGTTAGACCTTTAGATATCTCTTTAACAAAGAATGCTGTAGCGTTGTGGATCAACTGTTTATTACTGATTGCTCTTATTCTCTGGTGTGCGCGTTGGTATAAGAATAAAGACGTTTCTTCCGAGGCACCAAAGGGAATTGTGGGCCTTATGGAGATGATGATTTCCATGGTCTATAATGACATTATTAAGGCAAATATACCCGTACATGTGCATCGTTATGCTGGCTATTTGTTATGTGCTTTCTTTTTCATCTTCTTCAATAATCTCATTGGCTTGATACCAGGTTCTGCCAATATCACAGGTAACATAGCGGTTACTCTAGTGCTTGCATGTTTTACCTTTCTCATGGTAAACCTATTTGCTAATGGTGAATATTGGAAGGAGATTTTCTGGGCCGATGTGCCTTGGTGGATGAAGCCAGTCATGGCTATTGTGGAATTCCTTGGAGTCTTCACAAAGCCTATAGCTCTAATGATTCGTCTTTTTGCCAATATCATGGCTGGTCATGCCGCATTGCTGGCACTGATTAGCGTAATCTTCATTACGTTTTCTATCAGCTCTGTGCTAGGAAGCGCAATGACTCCTCTTACTGTGTTTTTCTGTATTTTTTTGGATTGTCTGGAATTGTTGGTTGCCTTTATTCAGGCTTATGTATTTACCATGCTTTCAGCCGTGTTCATAGGAATGAGTATACCACAGCATCATCATGAATAAATAATAAAGAAATAATAACAAATAAATAATTAAAACTATGTTAGCAACTATTTTATTAGAAGCAGTTTTGACCACCGCATTTGGTGCAGCTATTGGCGCTGGCTTGGTAGCTTTAGGCGCAGGTTTAGGTATTGGTAAGATTGGCGCATCAGCTATGGATGCAATGGCTCGTCAGCCAGAAGCAATCAGCAAGATCCAGACTCCAATGATCATTATCGCTGCATTGGTAGAAGGTGTCTGCTTGATTGGTGTTGTAGGTTGTCTGTTAGGAATCTTGATGTAATTCGTCTATGTTTTTATTAACTCCCGACAGTGGACTTATTTTCTGGATGCTCCTCGCCTTTGGTGTGGTATTCTTCGTACTTGCTAAGTGGGGGTGGCCTGTTATCACTCAGATGATAGACTCCCGTAAGCTGTATATCGATGAAAGCCTTCAGAGTGCAAGAGAGGCCAACGAAAAATTGGCTAAAGTCCAGGAGGAAACAGCCCTGATGTTGAAGCAGGCCCAGGAGCAACAGTCCAAGATTTTGGCTGAAGCTATGGAAATGCGCAACCAAATTGTCGAGAAGGCTAAGACTGAAGCTACCACAGAAGGGCAGAAACTCCTAAAGGAAGCCAAGGAGCAGATTGAAAAGGAGAAAGAATCTGCTATTCGAGATATCCGCCGTCAGGTTGGATTACTTTCCGTGGAGATAGCCGAGAAGGTACTTCGTCAGAACCTGAAAACCGACAAGGATCAGATGGCTATGGTAGACCGTATGTTGGATGAGATTATCGTTGACAACAAATAACTGCTAAATCATGGATATCGGAGTTATTGCCAAACGTTACGCTAAGGCTCTTTTGAAGTTCGCTCAGGAAAATCATACAGAGGATCAAGTTTATGATGAGGTTCTTATGTTCGCTCATTCCTGGAAGCATATTCACGAGGTGTCCGATGCGCTGGGAAACCCACTCTTGTCTTCGCAGGATAGGATTAAGGTCATCTGTCAGGCAGCATCTACTGCGGTAAGTCCAGTTTTCCAGAAGTTTGCCGAGTTGGTTGTCGCTCATCATCGCGAGTCTTTATTGATTTTTATAACCCATAGTTATGTTTCACTCTACCGTGAGTTGAAGCATATAAGTATCGGACGACTCATTACGGCAGTGCCTGTCGATGACAAGGAAGCTGATCGTCTAGAACAATGGATGGAGGAACAGACTGCAAACTCTACCGATGTGATTCTGGACAAGCAGGTGAATCCCGACATATTGGGCGGTTTCATCTTTGAGATTGACGATTTGAGATTAGATGCTTCTGTAGCTACTCAATTTGAGCAGATCAAAAAGCAATTTATCGAGAAGAACAAACGAATAGTTTAAAACGAAGTAACATGAACAACATAAAAGCTAGCGAAGTTTCTGAAGTGTTGCTTGCCCAATTGCGTGACATTGATACGCATGCCAAATTTGAAGAGATTGGTCGCGTACTGACCATCGGTGATGGTGTGGCCCGAATCTATGGTCTACGCAATGCTGAAGCAAGTGAACTGCTGGAATTCGAAAATGGCGTCATGGCTATCGTCATGAACCTGGAGGAAGACAACGTAGGTGCCGTTCTTCTGGGCAACAGCGAGAATGTCACCGAGGGCATGGTGGTAAAACGTACTGGACGTATTGCATCTATTCAGGTCTCTGAAGAGATGTTTGGTCGCGTAATCAACCCACTTGGAGAACCACTTGATGGCATGGGCCAGATTGGCGGAGAAAAGTTCGAGATGCCGTTGGAGCGCAAGGCTCCGGGTGTGGTTTTCCGTCAGCCAGTGAAAGAGCCACTGCAGACAGGTTTAAAAGCAGTCGATGCCATGATTCCTATTGGCCGTGGACAACGTGAGTTGATTATTGGAGACCGTCAAACAGGAAAGACGGCAATTGCCATTGATACTATCATAAACCAGAAAGCAAATTATGAAGCAGGAAACCCTGTTTACTGTATTTATGTAGCTATTGGTCAAAAGGGTTCTACTGTGGCTAGTATTGTGCAGACCTTGCGTGAGAAGGGCGCTATGCCATATACCTGTGTGGTAACAGCTACCGCTGCTGATCCTGCTGCATTGCAGTATTTTGCTCCATTTGCAGGAGCTGCTATCGGCGAATTCTTGCGTGATACAGGTCGTCATGCTCTGGTGGTGTACGATGATTTGTCAAAACAGGCTGTAGCATACCGTGAAGTATCTCTGATTCTGCGTCGTCCTTCTGGACGTGAGGCTTATCCGGGCGATGTGTTCTATTTGCATAGCCGTCTGCTGGAGCGTGCAGCACGTATTATTTCGCAGCAAGAGGTAGCAGAGCAGATGAATGACTTGCCAGAGTGCCTCAAGGGTCGTGTGAAGGGTGGTGGTTCACTCACTGCACTTCCTATCATTGAGACACAAGCAGGTGATGTGTCAGCCTATATTCCTACAAACGTGATTTCTATCACCGACGGTCAGATCTTCTTGGAAACCGACCTCTTCAATCAGGGTTTCCGCCCAGCTATCAATGTTGGTATTTCTGTTTCTCGTGTGGGTGGTTCTGCACAGGTTAAATCTATGAAGAAGGTAGCAGGTACTCTGAAGATAGACCAGGCACAGTACCGTGAGCTTGAGGCATTCTCTAAGTTCTCAAGTGATATGGATGCTGTAACTGCCATGGCTATTGATCGTGGACGTAAGAATAACAAGCTGTTAGTTCAGCCTCAGTACAGCCCTATGCCAGTAGGTGAACAGATTGCCATCTTGTACTGTGGTACCAAGGGGCTTATGAACAAGATTGAAGTTGACCAGGTCCCTGTTTTTCAGGAAAAATTCTTGCAGCAGTTACGTGCGCGTCACCAAGAAGATGTAATTGCACCTTTAGCTGCTGGAAAGATTAACGAGACCATCACTCAGGCTATTGAAGAATTGGCAAAGAACGTGAGTATTGAACTTGCATAATCCTTAGGATATGGCTTCATTAAAGGAAATTAAAGGACGCATTGGCTCTGTAGAGGGAACTCTCAAGATTACCTCTGCCATGAAGATGGTGGCATCTGCCAAGCTGCATAAGGCTCAGAATGCCATTGAGAGCATGCTTCCATATGACCGTCAGTTGCATAAGATCATGGTAAGTATGCTAAGTGGTGAAACCCGTGTTACCACTCCACTTTGCCAGCCTCATGCAAATACAGGTCGCATAGCAGTGGTAGCTATTGCTTCCAACAGTAGCTTGTGCGGCGGTTACAACAGTAATGTGTTGCGTAATACAACAGCCCTTCTGAAAGAATATGGAGCTACTTTACCTGCCGATGCAATTGACCTCTATGTTATTGGTCGTAAGCTGGACCAGAGCATGAACAAGCTGAAAGGTTTCAACCACATCAAGGACTATGTCTTGAAAGGTGACAATCCTAAATTTTCTACAGCTCAGGAACTTGCAAACCGATTGATGCACGATTATCTGAGTGGTAGAATTGACAAGGTAGAACTGGTGTACATGCACTTCAAGAGTACCGCTACACAGATTCCTATGCGTGAAGTGTTTCTGCCTGTACAGCTTCAAGTAGACGGAATAGAAGAGGGACCCGCTGCTGCAGGTTACATTGTTGAACCTACTCCAGAAGAGG
Source organism: Bacteroidaceae bacterium (assembly GCA_024401095.1). Taxonomy (GTDB): domain Bacteria; phylum Bacteroidota; class Bacteroidia; order Bacteroidales; family Bacteroidaceae; genus Minthousia. Next base: position 29,484 of record JAKSLR010000004.1, on the reverse strand, counting down.
TCCTTAATGTACTTATCCCTGATGCATTATGCATGAAGATTTATACCATCATGCTTGATGCACAAGCTGCGGAACATGCTGCACGTACTGTTGCCATGCAAACTGCAACTGATAATGCCAACGAGCTTTTGGATGAACTTCGTATTCAATACAATAAGGGCCGCCAGAGTGCAATCACAGCAGAATTGTTAGATATTGTAGGTGGTTCAATGAACTGATTTTTCATAAAAAATATAACGTAGCCTTTCCTAGTATGGAATAGGCTACGTTTTTTTTAGTATTGAGTTGTTGCAGTTCCTCCCTTTTTTACTGCTATCTGTGCTGTTTGGAACATACTGAAAAGGTAATCTCGCATCTTTGCAAATGTGACATCAGGTTCTGCTCTTTTCAGATTCTTTGTATCTGTGACATGATATAAAAATTCTTTTTTTGTACCAGGCTCATAAATAAGCAGGTGTTTGTCGTCTCGAATTGCTATTTTGTCATCAGCACTGTAGAAGGCATAAGGTCTTTCTTCTTTGAGTAGATCAATGCCAAAGTTGTTTTGCTCTGCTTCCAGTCCTAGAAGATGGAGTAATGTAGGTTGTATGTCTATTTGTAGAGCCCATCCCTCTATTTCTTTTCCTTCTTTTTCTGGTTGGAAGAAGAGTAGAGGAATATGGTTGAAATCTGCTGGGATTTCACATTCTGAATACCCTAAGCTTTTCCCGTGATCGGCTACCAATACAAAGATGGTATTCTTGTACCATGCTTTCTTTTCTGCCTCTTTGAAGAAGTTTTGCAGGCAGTAATCTGCATATTCCACGGCTCTCAATTCCTGTGTCTTTGCTTTTCCCTTGAATGTATCAGGGAATTTGAAAGGTGGATGGTTTGTAATGGTCAATAAGGTTGTCATGAAAGGCTCCTTGGTTTTATCCATTTTTTCTAGCCCAAGGCGGAACAAAGTTTCATCAGGTGGACCAAACCGGGTTAAACGCTCATCTTCAGGATAATCTTTTTCTTCGTATAATTCATCAATGCTATGATTGTAGAGAAAAGTATTTAGATTATCAAAATGACTTTCATGAGTAATGAAGAACATTGTCTTGTATCCATGTTGTTTTAGGGCTGAAGGGAGACTTTGATATAAAGGAGGCTCTGCGTCGTTTCGCATTAGATTCCCATACATTAGGCTTGGTACAGATGTAAGTGTAGAGAATATTCCATTGTTTGTATGTAATCCTGCACTGTAACAGTTCTTAAATGCCAGACTTTCATGGTAAAGACTATCCAAGAATGGTGTAAGGCATTCTTTCTGCCCAAATGTCTGCATTAATCCGGTCGTCATGGATTCCATGAGTATAAGAACCACATTTTTCTTTTCTTTTTTGAGCGTATCAGGTTCATAGGTATAGTTCATGAATGTCTTTCTGTTCAGTAAAGATTGTGCTTTCAACAATGCTTCACCATCATCCATAAGATGAAGCTCTTTCGTACTTGGGTTTAGTATGCCTCGTGTGGAAAAAGCAAGATTATAGGTTGCATTTGCGCCTAGCTGGTTTAAAAATGGGTCTGTACAATAATAAGCAAAGCCTACATTTAAAGGCTTGATTTCCTTCCCTCTAATGCCCAAAAAACAAAGAGCTAACAGCAATAATCCAGAAAGAATGGTTCCTGATAATGCTTTTTTGTTACTTTTCCCACAGATTGAAGAGAGTCTTTTCCTAGTGAATTTGTAGAGTGATATAGTTACTAAGCTGAAGAGTAAGACTAGTATAATGATTATTGCTAAAAAGAGGTAATAGAATGGTTCGCCAAGAATCATTCCGGCCACTACATCGAAATCAGATAGCCAGGTCCAAATGCTTGCGTTTAAATTTTTGGAAAAATAGAGAAAATAAGGAATGTTTACTATCTGTAAAATTATGACAATATTGTATAAGCCCAGCAACCAGTTCTTACAGAACTTGAGGACACTTTTGCCGGATGTTTCAAAGAATGTAGAGATAATGGTTACCAACAGTGGAAGTGCTGAAACGTAGCAACATATGGCATAATCGAATTGTAAACCTATTAGGAAAGCTTTTGCCTGTACTGCGTAGTTGCTTAAGTTGCTGGGTAACATTAAGTTGTGTGCAACAAGCAATAATCCAAATCTGGTCAATGACAAAATTATCAAAACTGTCAGTAAAACTAGAATTAGGTAACTTGTTGTATAGAGTAAACGCTTTAGTCTTGATGTTTCTTTCATACTGTTTGCAAAGATACGGAATTATTTACAAAACAGCATAATAATGTAAAATAAAAAGATTATTTTTGTGTAGAGCTTGTCATTTGAAATTTGAGGAGTCCTCCATTCTGGAGAGCTTCATGGGTGATGGAAAAGTCTTTAAGTTTCTTTCCGTTAAAAGTTATGCGTTTTGCGTATAAGTTTTCTGGTGAAGAATTTTCAGCCTCAATAGTAAGGGATTTGCCGTTTTCTAATTGGATAACGACTTTAGGGAAGATAGGTGATCCTAAACTGTAAGAAGCAACACCAGGGCATACGGGGTAGAATCCTAGGGCAGAGAAAATGTACCAAGCACTCATTTGGCCTGCATCGTCATTGCCGGAAAGCCCCCCAGGCATATTCATATATTCTGTGGATAAGATGTGTCGTACGGCACGCTGGGTTTTCTCTGGCTTGCCGATAAAATTATAGAGATATGCAATTTGATGACATGGCTCATTCCCGTGCCAATAGAGTCCGTCATTGAACATTTCGTCTAATTTGGATTCAAAGTTTTTCTTTCCACCCATGGCTTTAATTAAGTTTGGAATATCTTGAGGAACATACCAGGAATAGTGGCAAGGTGTACCTTCGGTAATAAACTTAGCAAAGGAATAAGGACTGTCTGCAGGACGTAGGAAAGAACCGTCAGCATGACGACCATTTACCCATCCACTAGTAGGGTCTAGTACATTCTTCCAGTTCTTACTTCGTCTCATAAGTTCTTTATAATCATTTCTAAGCTGTTTTTTATCTAAACCATTAAGTGAAGTGCTCAAGAGTTTCTTGGCAACTTGTGCCAACGTAAAGTCGTCGAAAGCATATTCCAATGTACGCGAAACTTGCTCTTGCTTGTGGTAGGCTTCCTTTACGGAATCTTCCAATGGAATGTAACCATGTTTCAAGTATGACTTCAATGCTCTTCTTCCCATTCCATTGGTGTATTCCTCATAGGTAACAGGATTCTCAAATGCATTTTTGCGCATGGCTTCGTAAGCAGTTTTGATGTCAAAATTATGAATTCCTTTTACATAAGCATCTGCTATTGCTGTGGTACAGTGATCACCTATCATGGCAGCGGTATAGCTTCCCCAACATGGAAAAATAGGTAGCCATCCTCCTTGTTCATATTTAGTTACCAAGCTCTGCATCATATCACCGTCCATTGAAGGCCATAGGAGAGTGAGTAGCGGGTGGAGTGCTCTGTAGGTATCCCACATGGAGAAGTCGTCATAATATGGCCTGCCTTGGGAATTTTCTACTATTGTACCGTTGGCAAAACGAGGGTAGTCTCCGTTACTGTCGTTTATCGCATGTGGTAGGAATGATGCTCTGTATAGTGATCCATAGAATTTGCCCAGTTCTTCTGTATCATTGCTGGTTACTTGAACGATTGAGAGATGTTTTTCCCATAGTTTTGTCAGTTCTTGACGAGTCTTCTCAAACAGGAAGTGGGGAATTTCTGTCTGTAAGTTCTGTTCTGCATTCTGAAGTGAGGTGAATGAAGTTCCAGCTTTCAGTACCACCTTATTTCCAGAAGGTTTTAACTTTACCCAAAGTAATTGATCATTTAGCTTGCCGTAATCTTCCAGCTCTCCGTCTTGAAGTTGAACGTAAAACCATCCACAGAAGCCAGTAGGTAACCCTTTTCCCTGATAGATGCGATGTACAGGATTCTTTGCCCATAGACTGTTCTGCTGAAGGTTCACACCCAGTTCTCCTTCATTCTCATCGCTGTTTACGGTCAGTATTAGATAAGCAGCAGAAGGATTTGGAAAGGTAAATCGAAAGATGGCACTATGACTTTTTCCTGTCATTTCTGTTTGAATACCAGAATCATTTAGGCGAACAGAATAATAAGCAGGAGTTGCAATCTCTGTATCGTGTGAAAAGTATGAATCAAAGCTCTGAGGTGAGTTTGATGGGAAGAGTGTAAAGGAACCGTAATCTTGAGTGGCACCACCAACAATCCAGTGTGAACTGCGGAATCCCTTTATCTTGTCGTGTTTGTATAAGTAAGGGCAGACGCCTTTCTTCTCTGTTGCCTCGGCTGTTTGAGGAGTCCAGAATGTCATGCCGTGAGGTTCTAGAACTGCAGGAAGTGTGTGCGCGTATTCCTCAGAACCCTTTCCAAATTTTCCTGCCGTTTTAGTCTGACTAGCAGCCGTTCCTACACGTGTATCCACATAGCGCATGTAACCCTGTCCTTTCACGGGTATGAAAGTCAGTAGCACTAGTAACGAAGTGAGTATTTTTTTTTTCATGCGTTAGTTTTCTTTTTTTTGCAGATTGTCATAGTTTGGCAAACCTGTATTTTATTTTTGCACCCAGAAATTCATTCAATACTAATCCTTTAAAATTATAAAATATGGAAATGGAAGATTACATTGTGTGGAAAAACATCGTTGATTCCGATGAAGAAATTACTTGGGAAGGTGTGGATTATGAGTGGGAGAGAGATTAAAAAGGGTATGGAGACTTGCTCCATACCTTTTATTCACTTGTTATTTTACATTCAAATCAGCGCTTTCCTTTAAATCCGCTGCGCTTGCTGCAGCTTGGAATTTATAGGTTCCTGGATCTATTACCCACTGGTGCTTAGCTTCGTCAAATGATGCCAGATCTGACTTATTGATAGTCATGGTGACTGTTGCAGTTTCACCTGGTTGAATCAGATTTGTCTTGGCAAAAGATTTCAATTCTTTGACTGGTTTTTCCAGACTTCCCTTTGGAGCAGATACATAAAGCTGGACAATCTCACGTCCGGCAGCCTTGCCAGTATTTTTTACATCTACTGTTGCGGAAATGGTTTCACCTTCTGCCTTTACAATCAGATTAGCATATTCAAAGGTAGTGTAACTTTTTCCGTAACCGAATGGATAAAGTGGTTCTGTGCCATCTTTGTCGAAACTGCGGTAACCTACGTAGATGTCTTCTTCATACTTTACTACACGGTCTTCACCTGCTGATAGTGGGAAATTCTTTGCTGATGAGTAATCTTCATAGCGCTTTGCCCAGGTCATAGGCAACTTACCAGAAGGATTGACCTTGCCAGAAAGAACATCAGCAATGGAATTACCAGCTTCTTGTCCTGGCATGAATACATGTACCAGTGCATCAATATCAGCAATCTGATCAGTCAGTTCAATGATAGAACCCATGTTCAGCAATACTACTAGCTTTTTGCCTGCTTGGTGAGTAGCATCAGCTACCCCCTTGAGGTTAGCAACTTCGGTGTCTGTCAAGTAGTAGTCACCCTTAGCCAGCTTACGGTCTGCACCTTCACCAGCTTGACGACTGATAGTATAAAGTACAACATCTGCCTCTGCTACTGCTGTAGTGATTTGAGCGGAATTGAGTTGCATGTCAGCCACTTCTGGTACTGCCCAGAAATTTTCGCCAGCTTGCTTTGCCTTTTCACCATCAATGTAAGTTGTGTAAGCCTTCTCCAGTCCTTCGGCCAAAGTGAAACCTGCATTCTTCAAACCTTCGTTCACGTTAACCTTATAGGCACGGTTTACATTTCCTGAACCTGTTCCACCTACATAGGTATCGTATGAGGCATTACCAAAGGCTGCAATCTTTACACCTGCTGCCAATGGAAGAACATTGTCTTTGTTTTCTAGCAGCACGGTACCGCAGGAACCTTGTTCGCGAACTACTTGAGCATGTGCCTTCAGGTCTGGCTTGTTGGAATATTTGTAGCCCTTGAATGTTGGAGTTTTCTGGATAAGGTTCAAGATATTTGCAATGTTTCTGTCCAGATCCTCTTCTGCGAGAGTACCGTCCTTGACACCTGCAATGATTTCCTCATACTGATGTTTTGTACCAGGCATCAGCAGGTCATTTCCTGCAGCTTGCTGACGAGCACCATTTTCCTCTGCCCACCAGTCGGTCATTACAATTCCGTCGAATCCCCATTCTCCGCGAAGTACATCGGTAAGCAACCACTTGTTCTCAGAAGCAAGTACACCGTTAATCTTGTTGTAAGATGACATGATGGTCCAAGGCTGACTATCCTTTACCACCATCTCAAAGCCTTTGAGATAAATTTCGCGTGCTGCACGCTCGCTTATTTTCTCATCAATACCATTACGCATGGTCTCTTGGTTGTTAATTGCAAAGTGCTTAACAGATACACCTACGCCATTGCTCTGCACACCCTTTACATATGCAGTAGCAATCTTACCTGCCAGGATTGGATCTTCTGAATAATACTCAAAGTTACGACCACATAAAGGGTTTCTGTGAATGTTCATGGCAGGAGCCAGCAACACATCCACACCGTACTCTAGTACCTCGTTACCCATAGCCTTGGTTACTGTTTCTACAGCCTCAGGATCCCAGCTTGCAGCCAGAATGGTACCTGTAGGGAATGCTGTACAGTAGTAAGTGTTCTCGTCATTAGGACGGGTTGGGTTGATACGGAGGCCTGCAGGGCCATCAGCATAAGCAATGGATGGAATACCCAGAGAATCTATTCCGTAACCTTCTGCAGCGTCACCAGGTACTCTTCCTGAACCGAAGATGAGTGTAGCTACATCTTCCTGCTCCTCGCCATTTTTCTCAGCTTCCTGACGTTGTTTCATCATTTCTGCAAAATCCACGGTACGCTTTGGCATACCTGGAGCGGCATCAGGTGGGAACTCTAGACCACGGGCAGTACCAAGAACCATATTGGCTTTCTGGTCTAGTGTCATTTTTGCTATAACGTCTTCCATAGGCTGGTCTCCGTACATTTGTACGGCCTTTTCTGTAGGGGCGCATGCACTCAGGGCAATTGATCCCAGAGCCATCCCCATCATTGTTGTTTTTTTCATAGATAAAATATTTATTTAACCAAGTCTTGGTGAAAATACAGATTTTTAGTTCTTTACTACTCTTTTCAGTTCTTTGCACCAGATCTTGTATCCTTCCTGATTGATGTGAAGCCCTTCGCTGGTTAGATCTTTACGCAGGTTATTGGTTCCTTTTTCACAGAAAAGAGGGAAGAGGTTGATAAACTGAATACCCTTGGCTTTTGCCAGCTTCTCTAACTCTGCGTTGATTTCTGGGAACTGGTCAGTCTTACCAGTAAGACGCTTGTAACGGCCGAAACTCTCGTTGATAGGGAGAAGGCTCTGTAGGTAAACCTTGGTGGTTGGACTTTCCTTTTGTATTCTAGTGATAAGTTTGTCGGTAAGCTTGACGATGCTGTCTGTGCTCAGGTCATGTGATACGTCATTGGTACCCGACATAATGAAGAGCTTCTTTGGTTTACCAGGGAGAATCTGATGCAGACGGTTGTCCAGACCTTCGATTACATCACCGATGATACCACGATTACGTACATTCTTCCAGCCCAGTCCGCTCCAGTCGCCACCACCTTCAGTGAGGCTGTTTCCTAACATTACAATGTCGTTGCTGGTAATGGGAGCTTCGTCCATAAACTCATTGAATCGCTTCCACCAGTGAGCATTGTGAGTCTCATCCTGCCAGAGGGCCTCATTGCTTACAATGCTAGCAGCAACTGCATTTGCTACTACAGAACGCAGACGTACCACACTGTGCCCTTCTTCAGGGTGTACAGCATTGATCAGCAGAATGACAGAAGTATCGTTTACAGGATCAATAATGAAGCTGGTTCCTGTGAAACCTGTATGACCATAGGTAACAGGAGAGAACAGGTCACCATTGTTTGAAGCATAGTCAGTAAACATATCCCACGCATAGGTACGACCTAATGTAGCAACAGCTCTAGGAACACGTCCCATGGCTTCCACTGTCAGCTTACTCATGATGCGCTTACCGTTCCACTCTCCGCCATTCAGAATGCAGGCAGCCAGAACTGCTAAGTCTTCCGCACAACTGAACACACCTGCATTACCACTGACACCTCCGTTCAGGTCTCTTGCCAATGGATCGTGTACAGTACCTAGACGAACAACGCTACCATCGGTTTCCTTCGTAGTAGGAGCTACCAGCGATTTCCAGTCCTGACCAGCAGGCATGAGTTTGGCCCAGTTTGGTTCTACAGTATTCTGCCAGATACCCTTGGCATCGGGAGCACAAGGCAGATAATCGGTATAATCCATGCCCAGTGGGTCATAGATGTTCTCACGCGCAAAATCACGTAAACTCTGTCCGCTTACCTTCTCTACAATGCGCTGTAAGGTGATGAAGTTCAGACAGCTGTACTGGAAGTCGGTCTTAGGCTCAAAGTCACGCTTCACATGACAGATGTATTCGATGAGTCCATCAGGGTTAGGAGAGCCATACTGCTTAACCAAAGTTGCAGCTGGGGCATAAGGTGGAAGACCACTTGTGTGAGTGAGAAGGTCTTCTATGCGTATAGTAGTTTCCTCACCACCATCGGCAGGTTTCCAGTTTTCGAAGCCTGGTATGTAGCGACTTACTGCATCCTTCAGACGAATTTTGCCTCTTTCGGCCAGGATCATGGCAGAGATTCCTGCACCTACAGGCTTACTGCATGAAGCCATATCAAAGATGGTGTTGGTAGTCATAGGAACAGTAGTAGGATACACTTGTCTGTTGCCATATGCTTTTAGGTAAGCCAGCTTTCCGTGGCGTACTACAGCCAGTACGGCACCAGGAATATTCTTGGAGGCAATTTCTTCATTGATGGCTTCATCTGCATAGAGCAGATGTTTGGAGTCCAGGCCTACCTGTTCAGGAGCCACTCGCTCCAGATGCTGTGCAAACACGTTTGGCAAAACTGCCAGCATCATACTGAAAAGAACAATTTTCTTCATGGTATTCGGTTTATAGGTTAGCTTTATAGGCATCGCATGCCTTCTTTACAGAGCCGTACTTTAGGAGCATTTCCTTAGCCACGTCGTATGACAAGCCCAGTTCTTCTACAATCATACGTGTTCCGCGGTCTACCAGTTTCTGGTTGCTAAGCTGCATGTTTACCATCTTGTTACCTTTTACACGTCCCAGCTGAATCATAACAGATGTACTGATCATGTTCAAGATCATTTTCTGACCGGTACCGCTTTTCATGCGTGAGCTACCAGTAACATATTCAGGACCCACTATCATTTCAATAGGTACATCACATTCTGCAGCCATAGGAGTGTCTGGGTTAGAGGTGATGCAACCGGTTAGACAGCCGTGTGCACGAGCCTCGTGCAATGCACCGATGACGTATGGAGTAGTACCCGAAGCTGCAATGCCGATGACAGTATCCAGTTCACAGATGTCGTGCTCCAGCAGCTCTTCCCATCCACGTTTTGTGTCATCTTCAGCATTTTCTACAGGATTACGCAGTGCTGTATCACCACCTGCTATAAGGCCAATAATATAGGTAGGTGGCATGCCGAAGGTAGGAGGAATTTCAGAGGCATCGAGTACACCCAGACGTCCTGAAGTACCGGCACCCATATAGAAGATACGGCCACCTTCTTTCATGCGAGGAACAATCTGGCTTACTAATTTCTCAATCTGTGGAATAGCTTTCTGAGTAGCCATAGCCACCTTCTGATCTTCGGTATTGATGTCCTGCAGGAGCTCCAATACCGATTTCTTTTCCAAATCATTGTAGAGCGATGCTTGCTCTGTAATCTTAGTAAACATAGGTTTTGGGTTTTATTTATAGTATTCTATTAATCCTTCCATAGGAGCCTTCATAATCTTACCCATGTGAAGGCCACACTCCTGAACTGCCTCAGTGAGTATATCCTTATAATAATAGGCAATGCTGCCGATGAAGTTCACTTTCTGCATCTGATAATTCTCATACTGCATGACGTTTCTGCGTAAGAAAGCCAGGAAACTTCCTTTTACTAAGCTTCGGATTCCTGGATTCTGAATGTTCTCTGCAATGAAAGGAGAGAGCGAAGCCAGAAAACGGTTAGGGAAAGGCTTGCGGTATACACGGTCAATGATATCGGCAGGAGTGAGTTCAAACTTCTTCAAGAATTTTTCTTTCAGCTCTTCACCCAGCTGGTTCTTGAGCAAGTCGCCTACCAGCAATTTGCCTAATACGGCACCACTTCCTTCATCACCTAGAATGAATCCCAGAGGTGAGACATTGGCAATGAATTTCTCACCGTTATAGAGGCAGGAATTAGAGCCGGTACCCATGATGCATACAATGCCATATTCATGTCCGCAGAGACCTCTGGCAGCGCCAAGCATATCAGAGTAGACTTCTGCGCATCCAGTAACATTCAGCGCTTTACGCAGAGTTTCTGCCACCACTGGGCATTTCTCTGGGGTACAGCCAGCGCCATAGAAATATACGTTGTCTACGTTGCCTGCAGGGAGCTTTGGGAGCAGTACCTGCTGCAGTTCCTGTGTCATTTCTTCTTCTGTCTGGAAGAAAGGGTTCATGCCCTTAGTTTGGGTGCGGCAAACCACCTCACCATGCTCTACCGCTGTCCAATCGGTCTTTGTAGAGCCACTGTCAGCAATCAGTATCATATCTTAATGTAAATTTTGTTTTTATATAGAGGGTAGCCAATGCACCAGCAGAATACATTGAACAGTAGTGCATAGGCCAGGGATCCGTTCAGTTCACCCAATGATGGTATCAGGACGTCGTTTACTAGCCATCCCTGAATGCCGAAGCGTGAGATCAGGATAGATGCCAGCGTTCCTGCTACATACATGAACAGTGGGTTCACACCAAAGGAATTGAAGTAGATGCTCCATTCCTTCCATCCCTTGATGTCTACCAGCCAGATCATGAGTGAGAGTGCACTGGATGCCAAACCACAGGTAACCATGACAAAAGATGGTGACCAGATCTTCTTGTTGATAGGAAAACCGTACTGCAGCAAGAAGCCGCAGAAGGTGAGTATGGTACCCAGAATAAACAGTTTCAACATGAGTTCCTTCAGGTTCTCCTTGGTTCCCAGAACCATCTTTCCGGCCATGAAGCCAATGAGCACATGTGCCACGGCAGGGATAGTGCTCAGTGTTCCTTCTGGGTCGATGCCGTTGTCCTTATACATGTGCTTAGGAGTGAGGAATGCTGCATCGAAGCGACCAATGATATTCACGGTTCCATCGTATACGTAACCATCGCCCAGTAGGAGGATCACTGCATAGACTACCAGTAAACCGGCAATGATATAAGGTATGCGCTTGTGGTTCACGGTAATGGCAATGATGCTCACAATACCGTAGCAGATGCCCAGACGCTGTAACACGCCCAGTATGCGCATGTTCTCAAAGTTCCACACCGATTGCCACAGCTGGCTCATAAATCCCAATGTCTCATCGGGATGTGCCCAGTAGCTGCAGAAGCGCGAGAACCAACCGGTAAATACACCCACCAGGAAGATAACGATGGTACGGCGTACAATCTTGAGTAGAGTTGCGTGATTGTACTTGAAATCGTACTTCTTCAGTGAGATGTAAGTAGAGATTCCCATGATGAACATGAAGAATGGGAAAACCAGGTCGGTAGGAGTAAGACCGTTCCATTCAGCATGTTCCAGTGGGGTATAGATGTGTGACCATGTTCCCGGATTATTCACCAGCAGCATACCTGCGATGGTAATGCCTCGGAGAATATCGAGAGCCTGAATTCTATGTTTCATGTTTATTTCTTTTTAGTACATTCGTTAACTAGATAAGCAATGCTTACGTATGGTACACCGGAGTTGGTACTCAAGCCAATCTCACAGGTACGGCTGTTGCTGTAACCAATCTGGATGTTGTTCTCCTCGATCTGTGGTTTCAGCTTACGTAAAGCGTATTCATTCAGCTCTGGGTGTGTGAATCCCTTGTCACCGGCAAATGCACAGCAACCTACACCGTCAGGGAGAAGTACCTTCTTACTGCAGAGGCCAGCCAAATCTACCAGCATCTGTGCCAGACCCATTTCACGGGTAGAGCAGGTGACGTGTACAGCTACAGGAGCATCCTTCTGGGTGAATTCCAGTTTGTCGCGAAGGAAAGTCCAGATGAACTCTACAGGTTCGTACAGTTTCATCTTGCCGATGGTCTTGCGCATGCGATGCAGACAAGGGCTCTGGTCACACAGTACAGGGTATTTGCCTTCTTCTGAAGCTTCCCAAAGGGCCTTCTCCAGTTCAGCCGACTTACGGTCAGCAATATCTGGCATACCTTTGCTTTCCCAGATAGTACCGCAGCAGAGGCTATCCATCTTCTTTGGATAGATTACCTCGTAGCCTGCCTTTTCCAGCAACTTGGTCATCTCGGTTACCAGTGGAGTCTTGTATGGAGAGTTCTTCTGTACACCCATTGCTTGGTTGATACAGCTTGGGAAGTAAACCACTTTGAGAGCGCTCTTTGCTTCTGCTACAGGAGCTCCGTAGACAGGCTTTGGCATAGATGGAGTCCACAGTGGTACGCCTGCTGCATGCAGACCGTTACAGATGGCACTCATGGCTGTAGAACCCAGAATGTTGTGACCCAGATTAGCTAAGCTCAGTACAGGACGTAAACCTTGTTTGATGCCATGCAGGTGGTTAGCTGCAAAGTTGCCCACACCGTAGCCGAATGAACCCTTTGGAAGTGCCATTTCACGGATATAGTGGGTCAGCTCACCAGTATTGATACCCATAGGACAAGAGGTACTGCAGAGGCCATCGCCGGCACAGGTCTGGTTTCCTGGATATGCATATTGCTTTTCCAGTAGGGCCAGACGTGCAGGATCTGCTCCTGTCTGGCGCAGACGTGCAAGCTCACGCTGGATGACGATACGCTGACGAGATGACAGGGTGAATCCGCAAGATACACAGTTTACTTCGCAGAAGCCGCATTCTATACACTTGTCTACACGCTCCAGTTCTTCATTGTGTTTTCCGTTCAGAATCTTGGAAACGCCTTCAGTATCCTTGAACATGAGAGGCAGTGGCTTGAAATTCTTCAAGTAGCAGCGAGGGTCGTCGTTGATGATGACTCCAGGGTTCAGGATGCACTTAGGGTCGAAGATGTTCTTTACCTCCTTCATCACCTCGTATGCTTCATCTCCCCACTCGTGGCGTACGAATGGTGCCATGTTTCTACCCGTACCGTGCTCTGCCTTCAGGGAGCCGTTGTACTTGTCTACCACCAGTGTCTTCACGTCATTCATCAGGTTCTCGTAGCGCTTAACCTCACTCTCATCGTTGAATAGCTGGTTGATGATGAAGTGGTAGTTGCCTTCCAATGCATGACCGTAGATGCAGGCATCGTCGTAACCATGTTCAGCAATCAGCTTCTGGAGCTCCTCGGTAGCATCTGGCAGGTCCTCAATGTGGAATGCCACATCCTCAATCAAGCAGGTAGTACCTGGCTTACGGGTTCCACCTACAGATGGGAAGATACCGCTTCGGATAGCCCAGAATTTACCATATACGGCAGGATCCTGGGTGAATTCTACTGGTACATAGGTATCGAATTCCTTGAGTGCCTCGGTCATCTGAGCCATGTTCTTCTCCAGAGCTTCTGGTGTGAAGGCCTTGGTCTCGGTCAGCACTGCAGTAAGACCTTCTGCAGTCTTCTTGCCGGCTTCCTTTACATATTTAAGGTAATTAGGGTCATCTACTGATGAAAGAGACTTCCAGTCAAGCAGCTCAGCACTCTGTACCAGGGCAGCTTCACCAGCTTTGATGAACTTTTCATTCTCATTGAGTGTGGTGTCAGCATTCACTGCCTCTTCCTCGGCAGATACCAGTCCTTTCAGTTTCACAACTGCCTGGCATGCACTGCGTATGGTCTTGAAATAGAGCATTGAAGTAGCCTTATATGGCTGGTCTGGCAAGGTATTCATGGTTACCTCTGAAAGGAATGCCAGTGTACCCTCTGAACCTACCATAAGGTGTGCCATGATCTCTATAGGATCATCAAAACGCAGGAATGGCAGCAGGTTGAGACCTGTTACATTCTTGATGGCGTACTTGAAACGGATGCGTTCGGCTAGAGCAGCATTATTGCGGATTTTATCGCGCAGTTTCTCAATCTTCATGATCATGTCTGCATGAGTACCCTGGAAAGCAGCACGACTCTTAGGATCGGCAGTATCCAGACGTGTACCATCGGCCAGAACCATCTTTACACTGCTCATCATTCGGTCAGAGTTGGCATGTGTACCACAGTTCATACCGCTGGCATTGTTCATTACAATACCACCCACCATGGCACTCTTGATGCTGGCTGGGTCTGGACCAAACTTACGCTTGAAAGGCTTCAGGTATTCGTTGACACGTGCGCCTACTATACCTGGTTGCAGAGAGATCTGTGTACCGTCTTCGTTAATCTTGTATGCTTCCCAGTTCTTACCGGCAACAACCAGTACAGAGTCACTGATACTCTGACCAGAAAGACTGGTACCAGCAGCACGGAAAGTCATTGGAACATCGTATTTTGTAGCCAGTTTCAGCAAGGTAGATACTTCATCTTCACCCTTGCTGCGGATGATGACTTGAGGGATAAGGCGGTAGAAACCTGCATCGGTACCCCATGCCAGACGGCGCAGTTCATCGGTGTAAATTCTGTCTTTTGGAAGGAGTTGTCTTACCTCCTGTAAAAATGACGTAAAGTCTTTCATCGTTGTCATGTATTTTTATTTGTATAGATAATATTTCTTACTCTTGGTGCGGAAACTCTCCACGTCCTTGTTCCAGTAGGATTCTATGTCTGCCCATCGGTGGTTCTTGGAGAAAGTTTCGCGAATGTACTTGCTTCCGCATACAATGTCGAACATGTTGTAACGGCCCTTATCTGCCTTTTCAAAAAACTTATAGTCTGGGTAGAGACGAGCTGCTTCTTGCATGAAAAGGAAATTGATAGGGGTGAGTGGTGCTTTCTCCATGTCGGTGATATGCACTTGGACTCCTTCTATCTGTTGACCGCTGAATACGGAGTAGAATGGTTTGGCATAGATAGGGCGGAAGATGACTCCCGGCAAATTTAAGGCATTCATGGCATCAGCCAGTTCGTCGGCTTTGATCCATGGTGCACCAAACATTTCGAAAGGAATGGTATATCCCACACCGATGCTTACATAACCAAATTCACCTACAATTCCACTGACAGGATAATAGAAGGAAGAATTTCCATGAGGTACGTGTGGTGATGATGGAATCCACTGAAGACCGGTCTTCTCATAATCCATGTTACGCTTCCATCCCTTCATCTTGACCACAGTAAGCTTACACTTTACGCCATTCTTCAGAAGGCCGTTTTCATTGATATAGGTAGCCAGCTCTCCGCAGGTAAGTCCATAGATATAAGGTATCTTGAACTGAGACACGAAGGAGATGCAGTCGTCTTCGGTGAGGTTACCTTCAATCTTGTTTCCGGTAAGTGGGTTAGGACGATCCAGTACCACGAATTCCTTTCCGTTTTCTGCAGCTGCTTCCATGGCAAGACCCATGGTTGAGATATAAGTAAAGGAACGGCAGCCGTTGTCTTGAATGTCGTAAACCAGTACATCTACATCCTTCAGCATCTCTGGTGTTGCTTTTCGGGTCTTTCCGTAAAGGGAATAAACGGGCAATCCGGTCACAGGATCTTTATCGTCACCCACAGCATCACCGGCATGGGCATTACCGCGGACTCCGTGTTCTGGACCATAGAGTGCCACCAGATTCACGTTAGGTGCAGCTGCCAAGATATCTACATCAGATACCAGGTCATTATCCACACCGGTAGGATTTGTAATGAGGCCTACACGCTTTCCTTCCAGTACCTTGAAATTCTGGCTCTTGAGTACCTCAATTCCTGTCTTTATCTTGATTTTCTGGGCATTCACTTCCTGTTCCTTCATTCCTGTACAGGCGGTCAGGATAAATGCCAGTAACATTAATTTCTTCATAATTGCAGGTTATTTCTTTCCGTATTCGCTATCTACCTTGCGTTCTGCCAGGTAAGTTACACACAGGGTGGCTGCACAGCAGGCAATGACCATCCAGAAGAAGTTAGCATAACCCAGTGCCTCCTGAATATATCCTGCTACGAAACCAGGCAGCATCATGCTCAGTGCCATGAAAGCGGTGCAGATGGCATAGTGTGAAGTCTTGAACTCGCCCTCGGCAAAGTACATCATGTAAAGCATGTATGCGGTAAAACCGAAGCCATATCCGAACTGCTCAATGGCTATGGCAGTACCAATGGCATAGATGTTCTCTGGCTGGCATTCTGACAAATAGCAGAAGGTAAGACAAGGAAGTGTCATGAAACCTGCCATGACCCAGAGTGATTTCTTCAAACCTTTCTTGGCAATGTAGTTACCACCCAAAATACCGCCCAAGAGCAGCATGATGACTCCTACAGTACCGTATACGATACCCACTGCATCGGTATCCAGTCCTAAACCTCCCTTGTCTTGAGATGCTACCAGGAATGGCTGGCACATTTTGATGAGGAATCCTTCTGGTAAGCGATAAAGCAGCATGAAAGCAATCGCTAATCCTACACCAGGTTTAGTAAAGAAACTAGAGAATGAGCTCAAGAATTCCTTCACTTTGTTTGTTCCTTCGGCAGTATTGCTGCGGTCATTGTCTGCATCTGGCTTTGGTAAGCAGAAGGTGTGATACAGGGTAACCAGGAAGAATACGGCTGCAGCTACACCCAGGGTAACTTGCCATGAATATGGAATATCACCGGTGCTCTTTTCTACAGAACCAGCAATGTATACCAGCACTCCCTGACCGAAGATAGAAGATACGCGGTAGAAAGTACTACGTATACCTACGAATGCAGCCTGACTCTTGGTACTGTGTGCCAGCATGTAGAAACCATCGGCAGCAATGTCGTGAGTAGCAGAAGCAAAGGCAGCAATGATGAAAAGGATGAGTGTAAACCAGAACATGGTCATCGGTGTCTCACCACTTTCTATGAGTTCCTTTCCAGGGAAAGGTAAGGTAAAGGTGAGCACTGCCATCATGATGGTCATGAGAATCTGCATGGTTACAATCCACCAGCGTTTTGTCTTAACCACATCCACCAGCGGGCTCCATAATCCTTTGAGGAACCAAGGGAAGTAGAGTAAGGTGGTGAAGAAGGCCATTTGGCCGTTTGGCACACCCATTTTGGCAAACATCATGACAGAGATGTTGTTCACCACAAAATAAGGTACTCCTTCTGCAAAGTACAAGGTCGGTACCCAGAACCAGGGGTTCATTGTTTTCTTTTCCATAGTATTTAGATTTTATTTGAACTTCAATAATCCTACTTCACCGCCAGTTGCCGTGAAGAGTACTTGTTTTTTCCCGATAGGAACCACGGTGTTGATCAGTGAGTTTCCTACCTTATGTCGCCACAGCAGCTTGCCTGTCTTTGCCTCCAGGGCGAAGATCATGCCTTCCTTCGTGCTGCCATATACTATTTCATCTTTTTCTACCGGCATGGAAGGTGCATGCTCATAGCCAAAACCTACGGCAGTGGCCCAAAGTTGTTTCGGTTCATTGCCTTCGGTAGCATAACATACTATGCTGTCGTTCATGGTCTTGGAATAGATGCGCTCTCCATCTTCACTCAAGCCTATGGTTTCGCGAACCATGGATTGCTTGGTACACCATACGGTCACGCCTTTGTCCTTGTCTACAGCTGTCATGGCTCTGCGAGGGTCAGTTATGAATATCTTGCCCTTTGCTTCTACTGGCCATACGGCAGCAGGAGAATAGTGCATGCCTTTGATACCGCCATCCCATTTCCACTCCAGTTTTCCGGTATTGGTCTTCACGGCATAGAGTGTATTATCCCATGCTCCGAAAACCACATGCTGGTCATTTACCAGTGGTTTGGTTTCTATGTATCCTTTCACTCCGTCGAATGTCCATACTACTTCACCGGTATGAATATTCACGGCACGCATCTTATGGTCACTGGCACCTATGTATGCTACTCCGTCTCTGATGGTAACAGCACCTATGACTGGTGCATCGCAGGTTACTTTCCATAGCAGGGAACCGTCTTTTTCACTTACGCCATAAATGTTTCTGTCGGCTGATCCGAAGACCACCACACCATCTTTCGCCTCTGGTGTACCCACTATTCGTTTCTTGCTGGCAAATTCCCACAAGCGTTTTCCGTCTTTCAGCTGATAGGCGGTCAGCACGCCAGTATCATCGCCCACAAATACCTTATCGCCATCTAGGGAAGGAGAACTATAGATGCCTGCACCACATTGGATGAGCCAACTTTCTTTGACCTGCTTGTAGGTCTTGTTGTCTGCATACGATGGATATTCCTTGGCACCTGCGCTTGGATCCAGGCGTTCACCGTTCACGTCTATGATATCGCCCTTCAAGCTATACGATGCTACGCGTTTCAGCGGTTCTCCACTTTCCTGTATATTTACATGAATGGAATCCTCGGTTACTTCATAGATACCATAACCTGTCTTTTTGTTGGCATCTCGGTAGTTCTGGCGCATCAGTACGCCCGGTATTCCGTCATAGCTCCAGTTCTTGAATACGTGGTAATGTCCACCGATGCAAAGACGTATGTCAAAGTTGCGCAGTGCGTCGGTCACATCGTACCAGTTGTCTACATCTCCGGGAATCAGCGGATAGTGGGTTACGACAATAGCCGGTATGGTTTTTCTTTCGCTTAATTTCTCCTTCATCCAGGTGATGTCCTGTGGCACCACATGTCCGTATGCCATACGCATTAATGGGCCAGAGTTGAATCCCAGGAAATAGACACCCTTGTGTTCAAACTCAAAGCGTTCGTAGCCAAAGATTTCTTCATAGCCTGTACAACCGCTGTCACTCCATTTCGTTTCATGGTTGCCTAATACAATGTAATAAGGATAGCGTAGCAGGTCGAAAATGTTCTTGGCACGTTCCATGGTATAACGGTCACCTTCATCGGTAATGTCTCCAGTGATGAGCACAAAGTCCAAACCGTCGGTGGCATTAATGCTGGCCACACTGCGCAGTAAGTCTTCAATGTGCTCAGGAGCATCATGGTTCAGGTGAATGTCCGTGAGCTGTGCAAATTTGAATGGCTGCTGTGCCTGAACGGCCAGAGCCACTATGCTTAAAAGCAGGAATGCCAGTTTCTTCATTTTACTTCAATGTATTTATGACTGTCTTCATCAGAGCAATGCGCTCTGCTGCTGAACGCAGTGTCTCAAAAGGTACACCCATGATGTAGGTGCTGTATTCGCCCTTGTATGCCACTGCTGCACTCAGGTTGTTCTCTGTATAGCGCAGCACGGTCTGTGCCTCGGTACATGCAGGCTCCAGGGCATCTGGAGCCTCTACTATGTAGCAGTCTTCATTCAGCGTGTCGCTATAGTCAAAGCGTTCACCTGCCTTGGAGAGAGCAGATTGAACAGTCTTCAATCCGCTGTGCTTGGCAGCCTGGTTCACGCGCCACTGATATTTCAGGACTTCTGTAGCAAACTTCACATCGGCTTCCTTCTTTTCTGCCAGAGGGTTGTCCCAGAGGTCGCTTGCCACATAGGCACCGCTCACAAAAAGTTTACCCTTGGCTTCCTGCAGGTAGGCTGTCAGTGCTTTCTGCATGTCGTCAGTAAAGGTCTTGAACTCCAGAGGCTTGTAACCG
This sequence comes from Bacteroidaceae bacterium, assembly GCA_024401095.1. Lineage (GTDB taxonomy): Bacteria > Bacteroidota > Bacteroidia > Bacteroidales > Bacteroidaceae > Minthousia. The sequence continues at coordinate 9,758 of JAKSLR010000004.1, read as the reverse complement.
CCTTTACCCATTTTGCTCTGGTACTGCTTGCCCAAGATGAGGTCAACCAACTCATAATCCTTCAGGCTTACACTGCCATCTTCTACACTTTCGTTACTGCAGGATACAAAGCTGTATCCGTTTGCCAGCAGGGCTGCACCGTGAACACTAGGGTAGTCAAATGTATTACCTGCTATTACCTTATCCTCATAATCCGCATAGCTGTCGCCAAAACCAGATGCATCGTCGTCCATCCATGGAATGGCTCTGCGGTATTCCTTCATCTGACCAATGTAGGAGATGTCCTTCAGGTAAGGAACACCGTGATCTACATCATCCAGGAAACCGCCCAATTCCTTGCCGCCTTCACCCGGAGCTACAAAATCAGCAGGAGCGCTTACACGGTCAAAGCCGTTGATTACCAGTACAGGCTTGCTGTTTCCTGCCAGACCTGCAGACAGGATTTCAGAGTCGAAACTCTTACCTCCCTTATTCACAGCAGCTACTTTCCAGGAATAGATTTTTCCGCTTTCTAAAGTGGCGGTATATGAATTTCCGGTTACTATCACACCATTGTCCCATCCGCCATCGTTTATGCGAGTATAGACGATGTAGGAATCAGGAGCAGCTGTTGGCTCCAGCTCATCTTCTACCGCTTTCCAGGTCAGTACGGCTTCTTGTCCGTTCATTTTCACTGCCATGTGATCCACTGGCATTGGCTGTACCACATATTCACTGCCTCGCTGAGAGCAGATGAACTTTAGCATACCCTTGTAAATGGCGCGGCTCACGGTGAAGCGGAAGCGAGGATCCAGACCGTAACGCATATCGGCAAAATTCTGGTGGGAGAGGAACTCCAGCAAAACGGCAGGAACTTCAGGAACACGTGCTTCATAGTAAGATGAGTTCCATAATCCACGACGGCTCCATTCTGGGGCATGCAGCTTGCGTACATCACTCACAATCTGACTTTGGATTAAGTCACCCAGCTCACGAGCCAAGTAGCGTGAAGCACCGTTGGCATAGGTTTCGCGTCCTTCAGTCTTGCTCATGTAAATCATCAGTGTACCTATGATGTCATCGTTCAGGGTAGTGCCGGCATCGGTATGGAAAGCCATGCTCAGATCCAGCGGCACATTCAAACCCTTACGTTTCGGAAGAACCTGGGAACCACCGGCCATCCAGTTTACCCATTCGGCACGACTCTGGTAGTCATCGTTGTAATCGTTCTTTCCGTGGTTCTTGCTGTATACGCTGTCAGGAGCACCTGCCCACTGCAGCCAGTAGCGTGAACCTTCGGTATAGCGTGGATAACCGCTTACCTGATAATCAGGTTCAAAGGCCATCACTTTTGCCTGTTCAGCATTGGCAGCCACACTGCTTTTCACGTTTTCGGTAGTACCTTCCACATTGAGTGAACGGGCAATGTTGCCCATACCGCCGCCAATCTTAATACCGTCGGCAGTAACCACCTTTCCTGCCTTTGCAGAGAGGTTAGAAAGTGTTACACTGCCCGTTTGTCCCTTGATGAATTTAAACATACCTAAGTAAATCCAGGTACCGCCACCCATTTGCTGGTTCACATGGAAAGAGGTCTTTCCGCCTGCATGATTGATGGTATAAAGTGCATCTTCTGTACTGTTAGGGAGAGTCTGGTAAGATACATATACGGCATAATCGCCTGTCACAGGAATCTGGGGTGTCCAGCATGCTTCACTGGCAGCACCTTTCTTTATGGTTGTTGCCTGGCGGAATGTTCCGTCCTTGAATGGATTATCCCAGCCGCTGTATACTTCTTTCTTGTGTGCAAAACCTATGCCGCCTTCGGTCCAATTCTGCGTTCCGTTAGTTTCTGTGTAATTACCCATGGTTTTTCCGTCATTGTCCACAATGATTTCCTCACGGCGGGTATCACGCTCTCTTGGCAGGACTACATTGGCACCGGCATTCTCCAGCATAGGTACCAGGAAAGGAAGTACGTAACTCTGCGTGTAAAGGTCCTCTACGGTTTGCAAGATTCGTGCACGTTGCCACTCCCAGCGGTTCAACTTCTGCTCAAAATAAAAGCCGTGGCTTTGCCACATGGCAATGTGACGGCCGTTTAATCCGGCAGTAGGAGTGAATGGACGGTTCAGCGGTTTTACCAGCGGCTGTGATGCTGAAGGTGCCCAGGTCTTGTCCTTGCTCTTCTTCCCTGTGCGAAGGTAGTGCGGAATCAGATCCTCTATCTTATGGTTGTTCGCACGTAGTTCTAACCCTTTCTTGGCTGCTTGTGCAGGAAGTAGGGCACGCATGTCATTGTACAGTGCCTCTACGTTGTCTTCGCGGAAAGGAACATAGGAAAAATTGTCGTTCAGGAAGAGTTTGATTACTTTCTTCTCCTCGGCTATGGAATCTATCTTGGCTTTACCTACAGAGATCCGTTGGTCGGAAAGCTCTCTGTTCAATCGTTCTTCGATTTGTTTCTTGACATCTGTAGAAATGTTCTGTGCTGAGGCAGCAGAGCTCATAAATGCCAAAGTTACAGTTATTAAGAGATGCTTTTTCATGTTTTTAGGTTTAAAATCTCCACAAATTTAATACATTTTATCTTCCGTTGTATGTTTTTCTATCAATATTTGATAGAATAAGGGCTAATTCTTCGTATTTTTTGGAGGATATATTTATTTCTTTTACTTTTGCAACAGTTAAAACTTTCATTATCTAAACACAAAATACATGAAAAATACTTTACATTTAATTGCGGCCACATCATGTGCTGCTTTGTTCTTTTCCTGTCAGTCCCCTATTAATAATAAGGTGGATGTCTTGACTACTTCGGCCGATGGTGCTCATCAGCTGGAAGCTACTACGGTAGAGTTCCTGGAGAAAGCCCAAGAAGGAGCTATACCAGTGACGATAAACCCGGAAGAACAGTTCCAGACGATGGATGGATTTGGTTATGCTATTACTTACTCAAGTTGCTATAATCTTCTAAAAATGAGCGACTCATTGCGTCATGAATTACTGAAACAGACCTACGACGTAAAAGAGGGATATGGCGCTAGTTATGCACGCATTTCCATCGGATGCAATGATTTCTCCAGTACTGAGTATACCTTGTGCGATGAACCGGGATTAGAGCATTTCCGCCTCTATACCGATGAAACAGATTACGTGATTCCAGTCTTGAAAGAAATTCTGGAAATCAATCCTGACCTGAAAATCATAGCTGCTCCATGGACTGCTCCAAAATGGATAAAAGTTGACAATATTGAATCTATGCAGCCTCATGATTCGTGGACAGACGGGCATGTGAATCCACAGATGTATGATACCTATGCAGAATACTTTGTAAAGTTTATAGAGACATTCCAGGAGCAAGGCATCAAGATTTATGCTGTTTCTCCACAGAATGAACCGCTCAATCCGGGCAACTGTGCCTCTACCTATATTCCTTGGCAGGAAGAAGCTCTGCTGGTAAAAGCCATGGCGGCTGCCTTTAAACAGCATGCACTTGATACCAAGATTTATGTATTCGACCATAATTACAACTATGACGATAAGGAGGATCAGATAGACTATCCGGTTCAGATTTACAAGACACTTGGAAACAACTTTGAGGGTGCTGAATATGTAGTAGGAGCTGCTTATCATGATTATGGTGGTCATCCTTTAGAACTGGAAGACATCACTGCACAGGCACCAGAGAAGGAAGTCATCTTTACAGAATCATCCATCGGCACATGGAACAAGGGTAGGGATTTACCGGTCCGTCTCATGAAGGATATGGAAAATCTGGTATTAGGTACTGTAAACAGAAACTGTAAAGCAGTCCTGGTTTGGAATTTCATGCTCGACACCAATCGTGGTCCTAACCTGGATGGCGGTTGCCAGACTTGCTACGGTGCCATTGACATTAATCCGGAGAATTATACAGAATATACCCTGAATTCTCACTATTATGTCATTACGCACATGTCGGCAGTAGTTCAGCCAGGTGCTGTTCGTATAGCATGCAATGTGCCCGATGAAACCATCCTCACTGCAGCTTTCCAGAATCCGGATGGAACCCTAAGTGTGGTCATGAACAACTTAGCCGAAGAAGAAAAGCAGGTTTCTGTCCAGCTTTCAGGAAAAACCTTCTGTGTTACACTGCCTGCCAGAAGCGTTGTGTCATGTAAGTGGTAGACGCCAGATTTTGTTGAAAAATAGAAGACACTCCCTTTTCCTCAGGGGGTGTTTTTTATCAAAAATAAACTAAAAAAAGACTTTTTTGTCGTACACGTGTACTTTTTTATATGAATAATTTGGAAAGAATGTAAATATAGTTTAATTTTGCATTTAGTAAATAGGTAAGTCAACTAAGGCAGTCTAAAACAACCAATCAATAGAATACAGGTAAAAAGACGCAATAGTTGGCTTATTTTTATTTAAAAGGCATATAAATTTATATAATAATATTTTAATTTAATTTAAACCAAATGCTTTATGAACGAAAATCGCAAAGAAAGGAATTCGGCCTTTAATGGTAGAATCCTGACAGCTGCCGCTTTGGCATTGTTTATGAGTAGCGGTAACGTGATGGCAAATCAGAATGCTGTTTCTGAAATCATGATTGAACAGCAAACGGGTGTTATCGCAGGTACAGTACTTGATGCAAATGGTGAACCTATTGTAGGTGCTAACATTCTTGTTAAAGGTACAACTACTGGAACATTGACCGACTTCAATGGTAAGTTCTCATTGAATGCTAAGCCAGGTTCTACTCTTGTCATCAGTTTCCTGGGTTACAAGACTGTTGAAATTCGTGCAACTAAAAACATGGCAGTAACCATGCAGGAAGATGTGGAACTTCTGAACGAAGTAGTAGTAGTGGGTTATGGTACTCAGAAGAAGGCTAACCTGACTGGTGCTGTTTCTTCAGTAGATGTTGGCAAGACATTAGAATCTAAATCAACTACAGATTTGGGCAAAGCTCTTCAGGGTGCAGTTCCTGGTCTTACCGTATTGAACAGCAGTGGTGGTCTTAACGCCGATGCTGAAATCGTAATCCGTGGTATTGGTACTCTGTCAAATGGTGGTGTTTCTACACCTTTGTATGTTGTTGATGGTGTTCCTGTTGAGAACATGAACTATCTGAATACTGCAGATATTGAATCTGTATCTGTTCTGAAGGATGCAGCTTCTACCTCTATTTATGGTGCGCGTGCTGCATTTGGTGTGGTTCTGATTACTACAAAGACAGCTAAGAATGCAGAAAAGGTAAAGGTTTCTTACAGCAACAACTTCGGTTGGAGCCAAGCTACCACATTGCCAGATTATCCAGATGTTCCTACTCAGGTTGGTGCACTGATTGATGTGAACAATCGTGAAGGCAATGCTTCTGAATTGTTCGGTATGTACATGGATAGCGAGCATTTCCAGACCATGATGAATAAGTGGGCTCAAAAACACCCTGGTAAGGCTGGTTACCGTGAAATGATTTTTGGTGATGACTATGACGAGCAAGGTTACTATGCTGACTGGGATGTTAAAGGCATTATGTTCAACAATGCAACACCATCTCAGAACCATACATTCTCTGTACAGGGTAATACCGGTAAGACTAACTTCTATACTTCTATCGGTTATAACAAGCAGCAGGGTGTCCTGAACTTCAATCCTGATAAGTTGAGTCGTTACAATGCTACAGTAAACGTTTCTACAAAGGCAACTGACTGGTTGGAGATTGGTGCTCGTGTGAACTATTCTAACAAGACATACGATGACGTTTACATGCGTTCTGGTACTTACCAGTATCTGTGGCGTTGGGGTTCTTTCTTCGGTCCTTATGGTTACTTTGTAAATCCTGAAGATGGCCAGCAGTATGAAGGCCGTACCATGATTGGTTATCGTATGACTGGTGGTGACCTTACTCGTAAGACCAACAACCTGCGTCTGGGCGGTTTTGCTAAGATTAACCTGACTAAGGGGCTGACCTTGAATGCAGATTATACCTATACTGAGATTACTACCCGTTATAAGGGTGTAGGTCTTCCTGCAAATATTTATAATACATGGTCTGTAAATCCATCATTGACTTCACTCAGCACAACTACATTCGTAGAAACTGACCGCTCATTTACTTACAATCATGTAGCTAATGCTTATTTCAACTTTAACAATACATTTGCAAAAAATCACAATGTAAATGTAATGGCAGGTGTGAATGCAGATAAGCAGGAATATGAATATTTGTACTACGAGCGTCATGACATGATGGACAACAATATGCCAGAACTTGCACTTTCTGCTTCTGACTATAGTTATGAGCACCATCATACTCATCAGGGTTCTGCAGGTTTCTTCGGCCGTATCAATTATGATTATAAGGGCATCTATCTCCTTGAGTTGAACGGACGTTACGACGGTTCTAGCAAGTTCCCTAAGGCAGACCAGTGGGCATTCTTCCCATCTGTATCTGTAGGTTACCGTGTAAGTGAGGAAGCATTCTTCAAACCATTGAAGCAGTATGTAAACAACTTGAAGATTCGTGCTTCTTATGGTGAAATTGGTAACCAGGCTATTGGTAACAACATGTTCTTGGAGACCATGTCAAAGATTAACAACGGTGTGAACTGGTTAGGCTCAGGTTCATCAAAGGTTGACTACTTTACTCAGCCAAAGATGGTATCTTCTACCTTGACTTGGGAAACTATCGCTACTACCAATATCGGTTTGGATCTGGGATTGCTGAACAATGAACTGAACATTACATTCGACTGGTTCCAGCGTGACACTCGTGATATGTTGGCTCCTGGTAAGACTCTTCCTAGTGTTCTGGGTACTTCTTCTGCTTACGAGAATGCTGGTTCTCTTCGCTCTCGTGGTTGGGAATTGACCGTTGACTGGAGAAAGAAGTTTAATGACTTGAATGTATATGCTACATTCAATATCTCTGACTACAAGGCAACAGTTACTGAATGGGATTCTAACAACTTAATCAATACCAACTATACTGGTAAGGAATATGGTGAAATCTGGGGCTTTGCTACCGATCGCTACTTCACTTTCGACGATTTCAATGCTGATGGTTCTTACAAGGCAGGTATAGCTAGCCAGACTAAGCTGCAGCAGGGTAAGTTCGTTTACGGTCCTGGTGATATTAAGTTTGTTGACCAGAACGGTGACGGTGTAATTGACTGGGGTGATGGTACTCCTGATAATCATGGTGACCTTATTAAGATTGGTAACTCTACTCCTCGCTACCAGTACTCACTTCGTCTTGGTGCTAACTGGAAGGGCTTTGACATTGATCTCTTCATGCAAGGTGTAGGTAAGCGTGATATGTGGACACAGTCTGCATTCGTTATGCCAATGATGCGTGGTGCCGATGCTTTGTATGCTAACCAGACATCTTACATTACCGAGGCTGATTATGCTGCTGGAAAGATTGACCAGAGCAAGGATTTCCCTCGTCTGTTCGGTGGTGGTGCAGGTCAGGGTAGCGCATCTACTTCAATCCTGAGTGGTGGTAAGTATAACTTCTACCCACAGACCAAGTATTTGGTTAACATGTCTTACTTACGCATGAAGAATATTACTTTAGGTTATACTATCCCAAGCGAGATTACTCATAAAGCTAAGATTGACCGCGTAAGAGTATATGGTACTATTACCAACGCATTCGACATTATCAACCACAATCAGGGTACAGGTATTGACCCAGAAATTAATACTGGTGTTGGTGCACTTGGAAATGCTGTTTGGGGACGTACAGATCCTATCTTGCGTACCTATTCTCTGGGTATCCAGGTTGATTTCTAATGAGAGGTATGGATGTTATAAATTTTAAAAAAACAGACACTATGAAAAAGATAGCTTTATATATGTTGGGAGCTGCGGTGGCTCTTACAAGCTGTAATGATTTGCTGGATGGCGATCCTTACGATGAGTTCACCAAAGACAACTTCTTTACCAGTGAGACCAACGTTCAGCAGTTTGCTAACTATTTCTATTCTGAATTTGCAGGATACGGTAACAGTGGTAGCTATGGTAATTTCTATTTTAACAACCTTAATGATGATCAAGGAACTACAGGTTTGGCTACATGGACATTTACCAATACTCCTGCAACAGCTGCAGCTTGGAACACTCCATATACAGAAATCCGCCGTGCCAATACCCTTATCAATGCACTTCCTAATGTATCTGCCCTGAGCGATGCAAAGAAGAAGAACTGGGAAGGTGTTGCTCGCCTGTACCGTGGTTATCAGCATTTCAAGTTGGTTCGTGCTTATGGAGATTGCTATTGGGTAGAAACAGAACTTGATTCAAATGACGAAGATATTCTGTTTGGCCCTCGTCAGCCACGTAACAGCGTTATGGACAAGGTGCTGGAAGATTTGAATTTTGCTGTGGCTAACATTACAGAAAACGGTGGTTCACAGACCGACTTGAACGTATGGGTAGCTCAGGCCATCAAAGCTGAGGTTTGCTTGTTTGAAGGTACCTATAATAAGTACGTTCTTAAAGATGCATCCAGAGCTAACACTTGGTTGGCAGAGGCAAAGACTGCTTGTGAGGCAATCATGAATTCAGGCAAGTTTGCTTTGAATCCTGATTTCCAGGCTAATTTCAATTCTCTGGATTTGAAGGGTAATAAGGAGATGATTATGTACAAGCATTATGTATATGGTGTTCTTGGACATGCTACCATCGACTATACCTGTGGTTCTACTCAGGTAAACGGTATGAGCAAGGATGCATTCGATAGCTACTTGTTCCTGGATGGTAAGCCATTGGCTACCACTACTATGGATACAAATGACAAGGGTGTTCTCTTCAGAGGTGATGACGGTGGTGGTTTCGGTGAACTGACACGTATTGATATCTCTGGTGTATTGAAGAACCGTGACCCACGTTTGTCTGCTCATGTTGACCCTGTTCTTCAGTTCCCTGGAAACGGTTGGGCTCGTTTCGGTGGTGCACAGTCTACATCTTCTACTGGCTATGGTGTATGGTTGTTCGATAACAATAAGATCAGCAATACTGACCGTCAGCAGATTGGTACCAATGCTACAGATGCTCCATTGTTCTGGTATGCTCAGGTTCTCTTGAACTATGCTGAGGCTTGTGCCGAGATGGGTTCTATCTCTGATGCAGATTTGGATAAGTCAATCAATCTGCTTCGTGACCGTGTAGGTATGCCACATTTGTCAACAACCAATGTAACTGCCGACCCAGCAAATAATATGGGTGTAAGCGATTTGATTTGGGAGATTCGTCGTGAACGTCGTGTAGAACTCATGTACTGCCAGAACGACCGCTATTATTCATTGCAGCGCTGGAACCAGTTAGAGTTGTTGGATACCCAGAAGCATCCTGACATTGCACGTGGTGCTAACGTAGGTGCATTTGCTAACGATATTGATCTTTCTGGTGTTGACGTTGATGCAGATGGTTACATCAACTGTGCAAACGGTAACAAGCGTATTTACGATGCTAAGTATATTCTGTTCCCAATTCCAACTGGTCAGATTACTCTGAACCCTCAAATGGGTCAGAATCCTGGTTGGTAATAATTGGCTACATATAGAAAAAGGAGGGTATCCGTCGGGATATCCTCTTTTTTTTGTTCACCTATTACGAATGTGTTTTTCGGATTTTAGTTATCAAAGTGTTCAAACAGTTTGAATTTCGCGCTAGCACCAATCTCTGAAGAGAAAATCTTGTTATTGTTAATTTTTTACTATCTTTGCATTCAAGATCTGATACAGATTTCTTGAAGAAGAAAGAAAAAGGCAGCGAGCTGACAT
>JAKSLR010000039.1 GCA_024401095.1 Bacteroidaceae bacterium | reverse complement strand
TATAATCTGGAAAAACATGAACAAGAAAATAATCTACATTGTTATAGTTGCAGCACTGAGCCTTTCACTGCTGGCAGCATTTATTACCAAACAGTTTGACATCAGCCTGGGTGCACTGGATTGGGTGGCACACTGGGTATCATCGCCTGTGGCACTTCTGTTAGGCATCGTGTTTGCCCTTATTTTCGGGGCTACATTCGAGAAGTTCACCAAGACCATGTCCAAGAAAATGCTGCAGTATTCGGTCATCGGACTGGGTTTCGGCATGAACGTGAATCAGGCACTTGCATCGGGCAAGGAAGGCATGCTGTTTACCATAGTCAGCGTTTTCGGCACACTGGCCATAGGCTGGCTCATAGGCAGAAAGCTCTTGAAGGTGGACCGTGAGACAAGCTATCTCATCTCCTCCGGTACAGCCATCTGCGGTGGTTCTGCCATTGCTGCCGTAGGCCCTGCCATCAAGGCCAAGGCAGAGTCTATGTCTGTAGCCCTGGGAGTGGTATTCGTACTGAATGCCGTAGCTCTCTTTATCTTCCCTTACATAGGCGATGCCATAGGGATGACCATGAAAGAGTTCGGCATGTGGGCAGCAATAGCCATTCACGATACCAGTTCCGTGGTTGGTGCCGGTTCGGCATACGATGCCATGCATCCAGAAATGATGGCTAGCGAAGGCGTGTCTGCCCTGGAAGTAGCCACCACCATTAAGCTTACCCGTGCCTTATGGATTGTAGCCCTGGTACTGGTTACACCATTCATTATGCGAAATCCTGACGGAGACGATAAGGGAGGAAAGCCTTGGTATCAGGCTGTACCACGCTTCATCATCTGGTTCGTTGTAGCCATACTCGTGAACACTTATGTGCTGTCCAATGCCTCACTTATAGGCGATGCTGCTGCAGCTACAGGAGCTGGAATAAGTGGCGCTGTAAACCAGCTAGCCAAGCATCTCATCACATTGTCCCTCTTCTTTATTGGAGCCGGACTGACCCGCAAGACGCTCAAGGCCGTAGGCATTCGTCCTCTCATTCAAGGCGTACTGCTATGGATCACCATCAGTGGTGTATCACTGGCATACATTCTTTGGATTTAAATCCTGACAGTTACACAATGGGAGATGCTGCCGGTTCTCCTATTCCGTAAAAATTGTTTATCTTTGCAGAAAAATTTAGACAAAAATGACAAAAGAACCAAGAAAGCATAGTCTTTACAACATGTACCATGTAGTTCTGCAATGCCAGAAAGAACATTTTCTGTTTGGTGACGACGAGGACTGCATGGCATTCTTGGATTTAGTGGATAGAACATCGCAACACAGGGAAGAGGATAGATTTGTCATGAAAAGATACCATGTCTATGCCTATTGCCTGGTGAGAGGATATGCACATCTTATAGTAATGGAAGGTTCACTTAAACTGGCTGACGCCATGAAGAGCCTAACGGTGAATTATTCCTCCTACTACAACAATAAGTACTCAAAATTTGGTAATGTGTTCTATGGACGCTATCTGAGTGAACCTATAGAAAGTCACAAGACTTTCTTCAACATATTCTCTTTTATACATAACCTTGCAAAAAACGAGGGGCTCTGCGAAAAAAGCAAAGCTTACCGGTGGAGCAGCTGGAAAGAATACTTTGGAGTAACAGACAGAAAAATCTGCGACGCAAAGACTGTCTTCAACCTGAGGCCGAAAAAGATACTGAAAGCATTCGTGGAAGAGAATCAGCCGGTGGAATGCATTGATGTGGATAAGCGTCCACGCAAGATGCATGACAGCGCAGTTATAGAGATTCTGCGTGAAATGGCCAACTTCAAACTGGCCTCTTCCATTTTGAGAATGTCGGATGATAGAAGACTACAACTGGCTTTGAAGGCTGTGGAAAGAGGTCTGAATCCTTACCAGGTAGCCAGATTGTGCGGAATTACTTCTTACAGCTTGAAAAAAGCAATGAAAGAATAAAGTGCCAGGGTGTTTCTATACCCTGGCACAATCTATTTTTTTACTCTTCCACTTCAAAAGCTTCGAGTGCGGATTTGTTCATGTCATTGTAAGGAGACATGTCCTTCAGGATCTCGCAAGCTTTGTGCATCAGGAACACGTGCTTACTGGTCTTAGGTACAAAACAGACCTTGCCGTTTTCCAGGTTACGAATAATCTCGTAATAGTTAGTGGTGTTCAGAATCTTGTTTGCTTTTCTTTTATTCATTGCTTTTTATTTTTAAATGGTAAAAACATTTTTACCGAGGCAAATATAAGAAGAAAATCCAGTTCTCCGCTATAATTTGGAAAAATTATTTACCGGGCTTAGAATTTCAGCTCTACCTTCACTCCTTCGGGCTGGTTCTCAAACTCCAGTACCAGGGTGTGACTGAGGGAATTCCACTCCCAGCGACGGACATTCTGGCTGATGCGGCTTTCCGTAGGTCTGGAAGGAAGCATGACGCGCAGGATACCGGTGGTGTTTACCGGACTCTTAGCCACGAAACTGTAGGAATGTTCGGTAATCTCTTCATGGGTGACACGTGCCGATGCTGCCAGCACACATGGGGTAATCTTCTTGGTCTTTACCTTGTCCAGATTCAGCAGAAAGGCCTGCTGACCAGGAAGTACGGTCTTTTTCTTTACTACAGGAAGTGCAGGATCAAAGAGGTCTATGAACAGGCCTTTACGGACGTAAGGCTTGTTGCTCACGCTCTCATCCATGACGGCAGCCAGCTCATAGGCACCACGGTTCAAGGTGAGGGTGTTACTGAGTTCCAAGGTACCCGGATAGGCTTTCTGTACCAGCTTCAGGAACTCCTTGTCGCCACCCTCCTGCATGACCAGTTCCTTAGGATCCTGGCGGAGCACATAGACGTGACCCTTACCCACACTGTAGGAACCTGCAGGAAGACCGCGGGATAGCCCCAACTGGGTGAACAGCTCATCGGATGGTACGGCATAGTCCTGTCCGTTCTGGTTCCACCATTCCGGAACCTGCTGGAAAGCATCGTCGTCACGTCCGCAATAAACCAGTCGTCCGCCGTTTCTCACCCACTGGGCAATGTCCTTGTGACCGTCAGGGGTCATCGGCTTCATGTTGGCATACGTCATGAGCAGCACCTTGGCATCTTTCCAGTTCTCGGCATAGCCGGTATTCTCCAGGTGCATGGTCTTTACAGGTACGCCGCGCTTGAGCAGCGGAAATGCCAGTCCGTGGAAATCGGCCAGTTGCGGATCATCGTATCCTTCCATAGGCTCTGGGGTACGCTGGAACATGAGGGAGTTAGACATGAGCACGTAAATGCCCTGTGAACCGCTCACCTCTTCCTGACTGAGCGGCATCTGGTTCAGGGTATTGATCATGACCTGCATCTGGGTGGAGAAATAACGTGGGATACGGATTTTCTCCTCACTGCCTATGGCTTTCTTGTACAGACCGGTATAGATGCGTTCTGGCCAAGGCATGACCTCGTAGAAGTTGTTGCCGGGATAAAGCAGCTGGGCGGTAAAGGTAGCCTCGTAGTTGCGCTTGTAGTCGGTCCAGTCGTAACTGGCATTGTCTTCTATAGGGTCTGTCAGGAAATAGACCTGACGGCCGGTTGGTGCTGTCATCTGCTGCAGGCAACCGTACTCCAGGAACGCATTCTCAAACACACGCTCCTTCATGAGACCGTTGTAATAATTCGGTACACGTGAAGTACCGGTCCATACCTGCGCAATGTAACCGTCTACACAAGGCAGGGAGGCCAGACTGGCTTCGGGACTCACAATCTGCCACTGGGAATAATTGATGAGGCTGTGCGTAGGCACAAAGCATTTCACATCCATGCCCTTGCTCTTTCCGTAGGCCTTGGCATAGGTGAAGCATTCGTTCAAAGCCCTGTAATAGAGGTGGTATTTCAGCTTGTTACTCAGGTAGGTATTGGCTGGTGATTCATGCTGAGGCCTCCAAGGGAAACCGTAAAAATCCTGCCATTCACGCTTGAAAGACTCGCTGTAGCCTGCATAGGCCCAGAACTCGGGTTCTTCCAGGTAGATGACGTCTATGCCGGCATCTATCACACGCTTGATGTGCTTCTCCTTCATGTACTTCAGGAAGTTCATGGAAGGAACGATATAAGGCACATCCTTGCCGTGCCAGATAGTGTCTCCGTTCAGCTGCACCTGTCCTTCGTCCATGTGCTGACGGCCGTCCCACTCTCCGGTGAAGTAGTCCTGGTAGTTTCCCCAGGCAATGCCGGTCATGAAATGGGTGGCATAGCCTTTCTCCTTCCAGCTCCGGATACGCTCTTCCACAGGGGAACTACCGGCATTCCTGTCTCCGGGATTTCCGCCTACGCCATAGACAATGGCAGCATCTGCCCTGACGTCAATCTCCGGCATCCAGGCTCTGCTGGTCTGGAAAACGGTCTTCTCTCTGTTCTGTGCTCCTGCACCTGCAGCGGTGAGACACAGGAAGCCGACGATAAGGAGGCGCCTCATTTCTTGAACTTGCCTTTACGTGTAACCTTAGCCTTCAGGATGGTGATAGGCTCCAGCGGCTTGTCGTTCTTGTTGGTCTTTACTTTCTGGATCTCTCCTACCAGTTCCAAGCCCTGGGTTACTTCACCGAATACGGTATAGGCACCGTCGAGGTGCGGAGTTCCCGGGTTCTGGCGGTAATAGGTTTCCAGTTCCGGTTTCATGGTGTACTTGCCCTTGGTACCTGTAGCCATGCGATTCTTGGCTCTGGTAATGCCGGCATCGTCGCTGACCTTTCCCCACACAATGTAGAAATGCAGGGCGGAACTCTTCTGCTCTGGGTTCACATCATCGCCTTCACGGGCTGCTGCCAGCACGCCACGGCGGTGGTAGATCTCCGGATATCTGAACTCTGCCTCTACCATATTAGATTCACGGCTCACGGTTCCGGCAATCTCCTCGGGGGTGTCTTCGCCCTCGTAGGGACCAAACTGGATCATGAAGTTCTCTATGACACGGTAGAAGGTGGCTCCGTTCAGGATTCCACTCTTGATACGCTTGATGAAATTGTCTCTGTGCAGTGGAGTCTCATTATATAACTCCATGACTATCTTACCTTTAGTAGTGGTAAAAGTGACTTCTGCGCGGCTCTTGTCTTGAGCAAAAATGCCCATGCCGAAAGTCAGCATGAGCATTAAAGTGATTAGTTTTTTCATGATATTGCTTTCCTTACGAATGCAAATATACAAAATTATTTTATTCTGCACCGTATTCGCGCCAACTCTTTATGGCAATGTCATCGAGCGACAGCTCACAGAAGGCATTGATAAAGGCAGTGGCCAGACGGGCGTTGGTGATGAGCGGCACATTCAGGTCAATGGCAGCTCTTCGAATCTTGTATCCGTTGGTCAGCTCTCCGGAAGACAGGTTCTTAGGGATGTTCACCACCATGTCTATCTCATGATTGTGCAACAGATCCAGTGCCTGTGGCTGCATGCCTTCCTCGCTTGGCCAGTAAACCAAGGTGTTCTCTACCCCGTTTTCTGTGAGGTAGCGTGCAGTTCCGCCGGTAGCATAAATCTTATATCCGCGCTGGATGAGCTTATGGGCTGCCTCCAGCATGGCTGCCTTCTGCTTGGCACCTCCGGTAGAGAGAAGCACGGTCTTCTCTGGAATGCGATGTCCTACAGAAAGCATACTCTTAAGTACGGCACAGGAGATGTCGTCGCCCAGACAGCCTACCTCACCGGTAGAAGCCATGTCTACACCCAAGACTGGGTCTGACTTCTGCAGACGGTTGAAGCTGAACTGGCTGGCCTTGATGCCCACGTAATCCAAGTCGAAGAGGTTCTTCTTTGGCTTCTCCACTGGCAGACCCAGCATGACCTTGGTAGCCAGGTCAATGAGGTTGAGCTTCAGCACCTTGCTGACGAATGGGAAAGAACGTGAGGCACGCAGGTTACACTCAATGACCATGATGTCATTGTCTCGTGCCATGTACTGTATATTAAATGGACCGCTGATCTTGAGTTCCTTGGCAATCTTGCGGCTGATGCGCTTGATGCGTCGTACGGTCTCTACATACAACTTCTGTGGTGGGAAGACGATGGTTGCATCGCCTGAGTGTACACCGGCATACTCAATGTGCTCTGAGATGGCATAGGCAATGATTTCTCCGTCTTTTGCCACAGCATCCATCTCCACTTCCTTGGCGTTCTCAATGAACTTGCTGATAACTACCGGGTGCTTCTTGCTGACATTGGCTGCCAACTTGAGGAAACGCTCCAGCTCTTCCTGGTTAGAGCAAACGTTCATGGCTGCACCAGAGAGCACGTAAGAAGGGCGAACCAAGACAGGGAAACCTACCTGGGCGATGAACTCGTTCACATCTTCCATATTGGTCAGGGCGCTCCAGCGTGGCTGATCCACACCTATTCTATCCAACATGGCAGAGAACTTGTCGCGGTCTTCGGCATTGTCAATGCTCTGGGCGGTAGTTCCCAGGATAGGAATGTTCTGTCCGTCAAGACGCATAGCCAGGTTGTTAGGAATCTGACCACCGGTAGATACGATGACACCGTGTGGGTTCTCCAACTCCAGAATATCCAGTACGCGTTCGAATGTGAGTTCGTCGAAATACAAACGGTCACACATGTCATAATCGGTAGAAACTGTCTCTGGATTATAGTTGATCATGACACTGCGATAACCGTTGGCACGAACGGTATTCAAGGCTTGCACACCACACCAGTCGAACTCTACGGATGAACCGATACGGTAAGCACCAGAACCCAGAACTACCACGGATTTCTTGTCGTCTTCATAGGCAATGTCGTGACCTACACCACTGTAGGTAAGGTACAAGTAATTGGTCTGAGCAGGATATTCAGCAGCCAAGGTATCTATCTGCTTGACTACAGGGACAATGCCCTTGCTCTTGCGCAGGTTACGGATAGCAATGAGTGCATCGTCTGATTCCAGCTCCATGTTAATGCCCACTGCACGGGCAATCTGGAAGTCGGTAAAGCCTTGAACCTTTGCCTTACGCAGGAGTTCATCATCTATATCATTGATTGAAGTGCAGGTAGACAACTTATTGGCAGTCTGCACGATATTATTCAGTTTATGGAGGAACCAATTATCAATCTTAGTCAGTTCGTGAATCTTATCTACGCTATAGCCGGAATACAGTGCATTACCAATAAGGAAGATACGCTTGTCTGTAGGATGCTTCAGTGCTTCTTCCAAGTCTGG
The DNA here is from genome assembly GCA_024401095.1 of Bacteroidaceae bacterium. Taxonomy (GTDB): domain Bacteria; phylum Bacteroidota; class Bacteroidia; order Bacteroidales; family Bacteroidaceae; genus Minthousia. The sequence continues at coordinate 19,193 of JAKSLR010000039.1, read as the reverse complement.
TACCTGAATTTCCTTGTTCTCCACGAAACCGTGCTGTCCCTGGCCAATCATGCGGAGACCCTTCTGGATAGCTTCCTCAAAGGTACGTCCGATGGCCATGACCTCACCTACTGACTTCATGCTGGAACCCAGCTCACGGTCTACCCCACGGAACTTACCCAAGTCCCAACGTGGAATCTTGCAGACTACATAGTCAAGTGCAGGCTCAAAGAAGGCACTGGTAGTCTTGGTCACGCTGTTCTTCAATTCAAACAGACCGTAACCTAATCCTAATTTTGCGGCCACAAATGCCAATGGATAACCGGTAGCCTTGGATGCCAAGGCAGAAGAACGGCTCAGGCGGGCATTTACCTCGATGACACGGTAATCCTCGCTCTCTGGGTCAAAGGCATACTGCACGTTACACTCGCCCACAATACCAATGTGACGAATGATCTTGATAGCCAGCGCACGGAGCTTGTGGTACTCGCTGTTAGTCAGTGTCTGTGAAGGTGCAATGACGATAGATTCACCGGTATGGATGCCCAGTGGGTCAAAGTTCTCCATGTTACAAACCGTGATACAGTTGTCATAACGGTCACGTACCACTTCATATTCTATTTCCTTCCAGCCCTTGAGGCTCTTCTCTACCAGTACCTGTGGAGAGAATGAGAAGGCTTTCTCTGCAATCTTGTTCAGTTCTTCCTCGTTGTCACAGAAACCTGAGCCCAAGCCACCCAGTGCATAGGCAGCACGGATGATGACCGGATAACCCAGTTCACGGGCAGCACGACGAGCATCCTGGATGTTCTCTACAGCCTCGCTCTTGATGGTCTTCACGTCAATCTCATCCAGACGCTTCACGAAGAGTTCACGGTCTTCTGTATCGATGATAGCCTGTACCGGTGTACCCAGAACCTGCACACCGTATTTCTCCAGGATTCCTTCACGGTAAAGTGCCACACCGCAGTTCAATGCTGTCTGTCCTCCGAAGGCCAGGAGAATACCCTGTGGTTTCTCTTTCTGGATGACACGCTCCACGAAATATGGGGTTACAGGAAGGTAATAGATCTCATCGGCAACTCCCTCACTGGTCTGCACGGTAGCAATGTTAGGGTTAATGAGGATGGTCTTAATTCCTTCTTCCTTCAGGGCTTTCAGTGCCTGGGAACCTGAGTAATCGAATTCGCCTGCCTCACCGATCTTCAATGCACCGGAACCAAGCAACAGGACTTTCTTTATTTCATTTCTTTCCATAATGTTCGGTATTTAAAGCAGTTTGATAAATTCATCGAAAAGGAACTCTGTATCAGTAGGTCCACTGCAAGCTTCTGGGTGGAACTGTGCTGAGAACCAAGGATTTGTCTTGTGACGCACACCTTCGTTTGAATTATCGTTCATGTTAATGAACAGTGGTTCCCAATCTTCTCCCAGGGTGTTGTTATCTACTGCATAACCGTGGTTCTGTGAAGTGATGAAGCACTTGTTGGTTCCAACCATGCGTACGGGCTGGTTATGTGAACGATGTCCATACTTTAGCTTATAGATGGAAGCTCCACCTGCCTTGGAAAGCAACTGGTTACCCATGCAGATACCGAAGATAGGCAATTTAGGATTCTGCATGGCCTTGCGGATGTTCTGCACGGCTGCATCGCAAGTATCTGGGTCTCCAGGGCCGTTGGAGATGAACAAACCGTCGAATTCCAGGGTATTGAAATCGTAGTCCCAAGGTACACGGATTACCTCTACACCCCGGTTGATGAGACAACGCAGGATGTTGGCCTTTACACCACAATCTACCAGCACAACCTTCTTTTCTGCGCCTTCATTGTATCTGATTATTTCTTTACAGCTGACCTTATCTACGAAATTCACTCCGCTATAGTCGGCTGAAGGGATATTATCTGGTTCATCATCGAAAAGAATCTTACCCATCATGACACCGTGTTCACGGAGCACTTTGGTAAGTTCACGGGTATCAATACCGGTAATGCCTGGAACCTGTTCACGCTTGAGCCATTCTGCCAGGCTCTCTACAGCATTCCAGTGGCTGTACTCTTCACTGTAGTCGCTTACGATAATGGCATCTGCCCAGATCTTCTCACTCTCCATGAAGGTTGGGATTCCATTCTCTTCCAGTGTAAAAGGAGGAACGCCATAGTTGCCTACCAGGGGGAATGTCAGTACCATGAGCTGACCAGCGTAGGAAGGGTCGGTCAAACTCTCGGGATAGCCCATCATGGCGGTGTTGAAGACCACCTCGCCGGCTACTGGTTTCTCATAGCCGAACGATTTTCCGTGGAACTGTGTACCGTCATCTAAAAGTAATGTCACATTTCTCATTGTTGATCTGTTTTATATCATCAAAAAGTAATTCTTAATTGTTTGTCGTATTTCTGCTCATACCAGTTTATGAAAGCCTGGTTCAGCAATTTCATTCCACCAGGAGTCGGGTAATGACCGCTGAAGTACCAGTCACCGGTATGGTTCGGGATGGCCTTGTGAAGACCTTCCAAGTCCTGGAAGACAATCTCTACCGGAGTAGTAACACCCTCAGGACGAAGCATCTCTACCATCTTCTCTGAGACTTCCTCTGGGGTAAACGGACGATAAATATCCTTTACATAATTAACCAGCTCTGTCTTCGGTTTATCCAGCTGAGACTTACAGTTACGGTAGGTTTCTTCTATAATTGAAGTCATGCCCCTATCCTTGAGCAATTCAATGGCTGCACGGAAAGCGATGAACTCGGACATTCTGGACATGTCTATGCCGTAATAGTCCGGATAACGCACCTGTGGACAAGAGCTGACCAGCACAATCTTCTTAGGGTGCAGACGATCCAGAATGCGAATGATGCTTTCCTTCAAGGTAGTACCTCGTACGATACTGTCGTCTATGATAACCAAGCTATCTATACCCGGACGCAAGCAGCCATAGGTAATGTCGTAGACATGAGCAGCCAAGTCGTTTCTGGAGCTGCCTTCGGAGATGAAGGTACGCAGCTTGATGTCTTTCCATGCCACTTTCTCTGCACGGATACGCAAGTCCATGACAGCTTCCAATTCTTCTAAAGTAGGTACATGATCCATGCGGCTGATTTTCTCCAGCTTCTGGTGATTCATGTAATCCTTGAAACTTTCCACCATGCCGTAATAAGCCACCTCTGCAGTATTCGGAATAAAGCTGAACACGGCATTTTCCGGTTCATTGTCAATGGCTTTCATAATCTTGTCACGCAACTGGTAACCCAAAGCCTTGCGCTCGTTATAGATATCCACGTCGGATCCTCGTGAAAAGTATATGCGCTCAAAGGAACACTTGTTTTCCTGACCAGCTGGCAGGATCTGCTCCAGACGCATTTCTCCATGCTTGTTCATGAGAATAGCCTGACCTGGCTGAAGTTCAATGATCTGTGAGGCATCAAGATCGAACGCTGTCTGGATGACAGGACGTTCTGATGCGATGACCAGAACCTCATCGTCTTTGTAGTAGAAAGCCGGACGAATTCCCCATGGATCTCTCATGGACATGAGTTCACCACTTCCGGTAAGTCCGCAGATGACATAGCCACCATCCCACAAAGGAGCTGAGGTACGAAGTACATTGGCTAAGTCTACATGCTCTTCTATGGCGTGAGTAATGTCCATACCCTGCAGTCCCTGTTCCTCGTAAATCTTAAACAGGCGTTCCACTTCACGGTCCAGACGGTGACCCACCTGTTCCAACATGATGTAAGTATCGGAATAAATACGAGGATGCTGACCCTTGGAGGTAATTTCATCGAAAACCTCATCGACATTGGTCATGTTAAAGTTTCCGCACATGCAGAGGTTCTTGGCACGCCAGTTATTTCTGCGTAGAAACGGATGGACATAAGAAAGGCCACTCTTGCCGGTGGTAGAATACCGGAGGTGGCCCATATAAAGTTCTCCAGCGAAAGGGAGACAACTTTTGGCAAATGTGGCGTCTTGGAGCTGCTGGGGGGTAAGACTGCTGAACTGTTTGCTGACAGCTTGGAAAATCTCGGTGATGGCACCAGAGCCAAGAGCTCTTTCACGGAACATATATTCCTCACCAGGATTGGCTTGCATCTTGACACAAGCTAAACCAGCGCCTTCCTGTCCACGATTGTGCTGCTTCTCCATGAGCAGATACAACTTGTTCAGACCGTACATCCAAGTACCATATTTTTCCTGATAGTACTCCAGCGGCTTGAGCAATCTGATCATTGCCACTCCACATTCATGTTTCAACGGTTCCATATAAATCTCATTTAATCTATCTGGACTGCAAAGGTAAGAAAAGTAGTCATAATAATCAAGACAATTCGGAAGTATTTTTGTCATAAAGACAATATTTATTTATATTCCCTATCAAATATACATTATTTATTATAAATACTGGCATTATTCTACAAAATATTCAAATTTCAAGAATTATGCCAGCAGGTTGTTTTTGAATGTCTTCCCTATCGTGAAATGGTAAAAAACCTATAACAAATACTAAAAAGGCGTTTTAGTTTTGGGAGCATACACATTTTCTTGTAAATTTGCACTCAAATTTAGAATGGAATGAAACGTACGTTATTTTTTTCTGTCCTGGCAGTAGTCTGCATCTGTATCTTCTCTTCGTTCACCAAGGGAGGAAAAGATCCTAAGAAGGAAACACCTACCGGTGTCTATATATTCGGTTTCTCTGCTTCATTCAAAGACTCTACTGTCTATTTCACAGAAATACAGCCCATAGATGGAATCAGCCTGGAGAAGAAAACCAAGTTCTTGCCTCACTGCTCAGAATACAGCTCCCAGCTGAAGACTTTCCTGGAGACACAGCGCGGCGAAGATCACAGAGTATGCGCCACTTACTCGGAAGAAAAGAAGCAGGACATAGAAAAGCTTTACGTAAAGCTAAAGAAGTTCTATTCTTCACAGAAAAACCTGAAAGTAATCTTCCTGAACGAAACAGAGTTCAAGTATACCAAGTACGAGGAAAAAACAGAAGAACAAGAATCTGAGGAATAAGATAAGGAAAGAGACTTACCACAATGGCAAGTCTCTTTTTATTTAGTTAGGTATGATTCTCTTTGCGCCTACATAACGTGCGGAATAATAACCCCCATCGGGATATGAGTCAATCTTTATGCCCACGCTTGTAGCTGCATGAATGAACTTGACAGCCTTGGTCTCCGGGTTCACACTGACAACCATTCCCACATGTCCTACACTGCCCCCACGTGCCCTGCCGTTAAAGAAGAGTAGATCTCCGGGCTTCAAATCGTTTCTGTTTACCTCTTCTCCCTGGTGGTATTGCGCACTGGAAGAAGAAGCCATCTTATAGCCGAAATGCCCCCAGACATAACCTACAAAACCAGAGCAATCGAACACCTTGGGTCCTTTTCCTCCTGAACGGTACTTATAACCCAAGTGTTTCTTGGCATAACTGATAATAGATGAAATCAGTGCCTCGTCAACGGCACTGCTCTTCTCTTCTTCCTTGGGCTGGAGAGAGATGACCGGAAGCTCACGGTCCTGCAGATCTCTCAACAATGTGGAGACCTTGCTATTCTTGACCTTAGAAGGCTTAATGTCCTGTGCCTGCAGGCTCAGGGCACACAGGCAGAAGGTTATCATTATCAGTCTTATTCTGTTCATCTCCGCAAAGATACATAAAAAAACGGACACCCGCAAACCGAGTGTCCGTCATATTATTCTAGGCTAGTTTAATCTTCTGCCAAGTCTACTGCAAAGTTGGCACGCTTGCCTGATGGATACATACCACTCAGGAACAGTACTTGCTCTGGTGACTGTGAAGCCTGCTTCATGATTTCCTCCAGCTCTTCGGTTTTCTTCACTGGAGAACCATTTACCTTGAGGATGATGAAGCCCTTGGTAATACCAGCTTCCTTCATCTTACCACCAGTTACGCCAGTTACCTGAAGACCGTAAGAAATACCGAGCTGCTTCTTAAGTTCATCTGGCAATGGACGGAATGCTGCACCCAGTACATCCATATCTGCATTCTTGGTTACCTTGGTAGTACCCTGAGAGTTCTTCAAGGTCATAGTAGTAGAGTGCTCCTTCTTGTCGCGGATATACTTTACAGAGATCTTATCACCTGGACGATGCTGTGCAAGGATTTCCTGCAAGTCTGTGAAGGTCTTCACCTTCTTGCCGTCCAGCTCAGTGATGACGTCATCCTTCTTGATGCCTGCTGCTGCAGCTGCACCGCCATCGGTAACTTCTGCTACATAGACACCGTCCTTAACGCCTAATTCCTCTGCCTGCTTCTTCATTTGCTCTGCCTGAGCATCATCGGTAGTTAGGTCTGTACCGATAGAGCGACCAGCAATACCCAGGACAGCACGCTGTACAGAACCATAAGTCTTGAGGTCTGAAACTACTTTCTTCATGATAGAGGTAGGAATTGCAAAACCATAACCGCTATAAGCACCTGTAGGAGAATACAACATGGCGTTAATACCTACAAGCTCACCCTTAGCATTGACCAAAGCACCACCAGAGTTACCCTGGTTGATAGCAGCATCTGTCTGAATGAAGCTCTGCAGGGAAGCAGTCTTGCCATCGGATGCTGTAGCTGTAAGTGAACGTGCCTTTGCACTGACAATACCTGCAGTTACGGTAGAGTTCAGATTAAATGGATTACCAACTGCAATTACCCACTCACCTACCTTCAGTGCATCGGAATTACCGATAGGAAGAGTTGGGAATCCCTTGCCCTCAATCTTGACAAGTGCCAAGTCAGAAGCAGCATCTGTACCAATAACACGACCCTTGAACTCACGCTCGTCGTTCAACTTGACAGTAATTTCATCGGCACCTTCTACCACGTGATAATTTGTTACGATATAACCATCTTCAGAAATAATGACGCCAGAACCGAAACCTACGCGAGGCTGAGTCTGGACCTGACGCTGCTGACCACGACCATCTCCGAAAAAGAAATCAAAGATGTCTGGCATTTCCTGCACAGTCTTGGTCTTACTCAACTGAGTAGCCTTAATATGAACTACAGCATGCACTGCAATTTCTGAAGCCTGTGTCAGATCAACAGGCTGTAAATTGGTAATGGCCGCTGCCTGCTTAACAGTTTCTTCATTCTGAGAAAACATTTCAGAGAAGTTTCCTTCTTCCTTTTCACCTGCATTCAACGCAAAAGTAGTCACACTGACAGCACCACATGCTACAAGAGCAATTGCTGAAACCTTTAAATACTTTTTAGTTGTCATATTCATAACTATAAACCTTTAAATTGTTAAATTTCGTATTTGATTAACTTTTCTGATGTTAAATTAAAGGCATTTTTTGTTCCTGTACAAATTTTTAGCATCATGTTTTCCTATATTTAACAAAAATTGTTCCAAACTTAACAGGAGTTTAACGTTCAGGGCATTTCTTTTACATTCATTAAAATTAAGTGCCATTTATGTACCTTACTGTGAATTCTGAAAAAATGTAAAATGACAACCAACATGACATTTTTGGCAGTAAATTTGGCATTTAAACCCATTTACACTAATTTTGCAAGCTGAATCACAGTAGGTCGGCTTGTCGCTGGCAGAAATGCAAGAGGAAAGTCCGGGCAACACAGAGCATCCCACTAGAGAAATGCTAGCAGGTCGCGAGATTTGAGTAATGTGGAAGAAAAGAACCGCCTTATATATATAAGGTAAGGGTGAGAAGGCGGGGTAAGAGCCCACCAGCCGTATGGTGACATGCGGGCTGCACATCTTGGGAGTTGAAAGTTCATGTAAACTGGCGTTTGAGGGTTGCTCGCCCGAGCCAGAGGGTAGAACGATAGAGCATCATGGCTCAGACGTGCATGGTGACATGTATGATAGATAAATGACAGGCACTTCTTCGGAAGAACAGGACCCGGCTTATAGACCCACTGTGATTTTTTTAATGAATCTATATACATGAACCAGAAATTTCAACAAATAAAGCAATTCCTGCTGAAAGATCTTTGGCGCCTTACAGATGCAGAAAGCGCTAACCTGACCCCATTCAGGGAGTTCATGTACAAAAACCTTAAGTGGATAGTATTGGCCATAGAAAGATTCATCTCAGACAAAATGATGAACCGTGCCTCTGCACTCACCTACACTACTCTTCTGGCTCTAGTCCCAGTACTTGCCATTGTCTTCGCCATTGCCCGTGGGTTTGGTTTTGCCAAACTGGTAGAACAATGGGTTAGAGAATCTTTCCAGGGACACGATGAGATTCTAAACGTACTCTTCGATTCAGTAAACTCCTATCTTTCTCATACTCAAAGCGGTATATTTCTGGGAATAGGATTCTTCTTCCTGATTTATACGGTAGTAAACATGACCAGTACCATAGAGAATACGTTCAACAAAATCTGGCAAGGAAGCAGCAGAACGCCTTTCCGCATGTTTACCGACTATTTCTCCGTGCTGTTCCTGGTCCCAATGGTATGGGTAGTAATCTCTGGTTTTACCCTCTTTATCTCTACCTGGGCAAAGAATCTGGATGACTGGTTGGTACTGAGTTACACTGTGAGATTTCTCATCAAACTCATTCCATTCCTGTTCATCGGCCTTTCTTTTACCGCCTTGTACATCTTCATGCCTAATACACATGTAAAATTCAAATGCGCCATTATTCCAGGTTTCCTGGCAGGTGCTGCATTTGTTGGCGTACAGTATTTCTACATCAATTCGCAGATCTGGATTTCGAAATACAATGCCATCTATGGATCTTTTGCTGCCCTGCCAATGTTCCTGATCTGGGCACAAACTTCATGGACCATTTGCCTGTTTGGCGCAGAATTGTCATACGCCATCCAGAACGTGGATGCCTATAATTTTGATTACGATGTACAGCACGCTTCACGCAGACATCAAGACTTTGTGACGCTCCTGCTACTAAGTACTATCTGCAAACGTTTTCAGACAAAAGGTCTCAAGGGCTATACAGCTAACGAGCTTTCTCAGGAACTCAGTCTTCCTCTTCGCATGGTAAAGAACCAACTGGCTTTACTGGTGGAATATAAATGGCTGGCATGCAATGAAAAAGTCGATGAAGACGACACCTATCTACCTGCCACAGATCTTCAGCAAATCAACGTAACTGACGTGCTGAGTCAAATCTACAATACAGGTAAAGGCGACTTGAAAATAGACCACAAAAAATACGACCCGCAGATTCAAAAATTCCGCAAGGCCGTACTTATGTTCGGCGAAGGTACGAAAGACCTTCTTCTGAAAGATTTCTAATCTTATTCTCTTTCCATTTCTCCACGAATGTAAAGACGAATCATCTCTGTCTTTGCATTGGTACGTAATGTAATAGATTTCTTGAACACTCCTGGAATCTTACCTTTACCATTGTAAGTTACAGTAATGCTACCCTTCTCCCCTGGCTTGATAGGTTCCTTAGAATACTTAGGTACTGTACATCCACATGACGCAACGGCCTGATGAATAAGAAGCAGGTCATTACCTGTATTGGTAAAAGTAAACTTACATGTCTGGACAGGAGAACTTTCTGGGAAACGTCCAAAATCATAGGTGGTCTCATCAAACTTGATTTCAGCCTGTTTCTTGACTGATTCAACAGTCTGAGCTGAACAGAGAGAGACAAAAGACACTAGTAATAAAAACATTAATGATAGTCTTTTCATTTTCCTAATTATTTAGAGGTTATAACTTACACCAAAGCTCAAGAGTTCCTGAATCTGAAGATATCCATGCTTGTCGGACTTAACGCCATGGTCATCGAATCTCAAGTTGAGGTACATCTTGGCAGAGAGATATTTATTTACTGCGAAATCAAAAGTATTTTCCCACAAGCTATCTGTGCTGTGGTAAGAGGTGAAGATGTAGAAGTGACTCTTCCAGGTAATATCCTTAGTAAGGAAGAGAGAATGATCCAGCTGCATCTTAGAACCGAACTTATGCAAGAAATGCTCACCTTCCTTAATACCAAACAGCTGAGGATTCACCTCATCGCCTGCTACCCAAATCATGTTGTATGAGAGAGGCAACAGCGCCAAAGAGAACTCATACTTCTTGTCCTTCTTCAATTTCCAGTCCATACCGATAGAGGCATTGAACTTCAAAGGTGCCAGGAAATTAGAATACTTACGCATATCATTCGTCTTATAGCCAGGGAAGAACTGGTTGTTCAACTCTCCTAAAACTGTGTAGTACCAGTTCTTGACAGCTTTATAACCAAACTTTGAAGTCAGACGGAAAAGGTCCGTATTTGTCTTATACTTATGCAGAGAATCACCGCGTGCTGTGATGAATCCTACCTTGATTTCTGCTTTATTATCCCACTGAATACGCTTCTGGTCATTATAGTTTGCCTCAAAAGTAAAGCCACCCAATGCACTATTGTTACTTTCACCTCCATTATACCAGTTTTGAGAAATATAGCTCTGGGAGAACTGGAAATAAACATTGGCATTGTGAGTCCAGAAATTAGGCTTTTCTGCTTCTAATGCCACAGTCTCAGCCTGAATCTGTGGCTGCTCAACCTGAACAAGGTCTTCCACTTTTACAGTAGAAGCTGTTTCTTTTTCATTGTTTACAGTAGCAATGGTGTTCTTAATTTCCATCAGTGCGCTTTCAGTGCCTTGGAATGCAGTAGGATTATTCAAATATGCCTTAAGTAATGCTTCAAACATTCCTTTCTGTTTCTCATCGGCAATAGAATCTAACCCCAATGCCTGACGCAGAGGTGCCATATAATACGTAGGAACAGTAGTCATCTTGTACATGTAAGGATTCAACTTAGAATCGAACTCCATGTCTTCATACTTCTTGAGAACTACATTCAATGAATCTAGATATCTGGCAACAACCGCAGAATCTGAAGGAGAAATGCTGACAGGCTTCTTGTCTTCCGCAGCACAATTCAACGACAAGACAAGCGATAACAAGAGAAAAATAGTTTGTTTCATAAAATTTTGCTTTTTTATTTTAGGTACAAAGGTAGAAAACTTCAACCAAAAAAACGAACACAATCTTATTTTTTTAAACATTCCACTTCTAATATTCAACTATTTTGAGTAATTTTGCACGCTAAATGCGGAAACTCGAATAATAAAAAACAAAAAATATGGATAAAAACACAGTCATAGGTTTCGTCCTGATGGCCCTAGTTCTCATTGGCTTCAGCATTTACAATCAGCCAAGTGAAGCAGAACTGGCTCGTCAGCAAGAACTTAGAGATTCACTTGAACTTGTTGCACAACAGCAGGAACAAGCTAAACAACAAGCAAAGGCAAATGCCAAAGCAAAGATTGAAGCTGTATCTACCGACTCTGCCAGTGTACTCTTTGCAGCAACCCAAGGTTCTGCTCAAGAAGTAAACTTGGAGAACGAACTGGTAAAGATTACCTTGAACACAAAGGGTGGCGTTCCAACAAAGGCAGAGCTTAAGAGCTACAAGAATCAGGATAGAGAAACAAACATTCAGTTGTTCACTGATGAAGCAGATGTCTTCTCATTTGCATTAGAGGGCAAAAATGAAAACGTCATTACCAGCGACCTTTTCTTCCAGCCAGTAGATATCACTGCTACATCAGCCATCATGCGTCTTCCTCTGGGAGCTGGTCACATTGATTTCATTTATACGCTTTCTCCTGACAACTACATGTTGAACATGGAGATCAAAGCAGAGAATGTAAGTAACTATTTCTCTCCTAACACAAAGAGCATAACACTGAACCTTAATGAGAAAGCAAAGCAGCTGGAGAAAGGATACACCTTTGAAAACCGCTACTCTTCTCTTACCTACAAGAAAAACAACGGTGGAACTGACTACCTGAGCGAAACCAGCGATGATGACAAAAAGGTAGAGAATGCTTTGGACTGGGTTGCATTTAAGAACCAGTTCTTCTCTGTAGTATTTATCGCCGACCAGAACTTTACTGATGCTTCATTAGAATCTAAACAGTACAAGAAAGGATCTGGCTATCTGAAAGAATATACAGCACAGGTAAATACCTTGTTTGACCCAACAGGCAAACAAGCTACAAACTTGCAGCTCTATATGGGTCCAAACCACTTCAAGACTCTGCAAGCAGCCAACGAGCTTTCCATCAGCAAAAAGGATCTGGAACTGGAAGAGTTAGTTTATCTGGGATGGCCTCTGTTCCGATGGATTAACCGTTGGTTTACACTGTATGTGTTCGACTGGTTATCTGGCTTTGGCATCAACATGGGAATCGTTCTTCTACTGATGACTATTCTGGTGAATCTCATCGTATTATGGCCTCGTTATAAAAGTTATGCTTCAACTGCAAAGATGAAGGCTTTGAAGCCAAAGGTAGATGAGATCAATGCCAAGTATCCTAACCAGGAAGACGCTATGCGCAAGCAGCAGGAAGTTATGCAGCTGTACAGTTCTTATGGTGTTAGTCCAATGGGTGGATGTCTCCCAATGCTGATACAAATGCCTATCTGGATTGCATTGTTCAACTTCGTGCCAAATGCCATCGAGCTTCGTCAGCAGAGCTTCCTTTGGGCAAGCGATCTCTCCACCTATGATGACATCATCAGTTGGGGTTTCAACCTTCCAGCCATTGGTGATCACTTAAGCATTTTCTGTCTGCTCTTCTGTGCTACCAACATTATCAATTCTATGGTAAGCATGAAACAGCAGGATACTGGTGCAAACCCACAAATGGCTGCCATGAAGTGGATGATGTATTTGATGCCAGTGATGTTCTTCTTTATCTTCAATGACTATTCATCTGGTCTTTGCTGGTACTACTTCGTCAGTGGTCTGATCAGTGTAGGAATCATGTGGTTCTTCCGCCTGAGAACTGACGATGAGAAGCTTCTGGCAAAACTGGAGAAGAGAAAAGCAGAGCGCAAGGCTAATCCAAAACTGGCAGGAAAAGCTAGTTTCCAGGAGCGTCTGCAGAAGTTAGCAGAACAGCAGCAGGAAATCCTCCGCCAGCAGGAAGAACAAAAACGCAAAGGTAGAAAGTAATATTTCGTACCAAAATAAATGAAATGCCACTCTATACTACGTATAGGGTGGTATTTTTTTGTCCATATAGCAGTTTTTCACTATATTTGCACGAATTTAACCCATTATCAATATGAAATTTGCAAACATGGCACTATTAGCTGCAGGACTATTCACCGCAGGACTTGAAGCAGAGGCTCAGGATGCTCCATTCATTGGCAAGCACGAGGTTACTGTGAAAGATGGCCGTATGACTCCAGAAATTCTCTGGTCTTTTGGACGCATTGGAAGTGCTGTCCTGTCACCAAACGGACAGCAGTTAGTCTATACTGTTTCTTACTACAGCGTGGAACAAAACCGCAGCCATACCACAATTTACGTTTCAAATGCTGATGGTTCAGAGGCAAAAATGCTTACTACCAGCAAAAAGAACGAGAGTTCTCCTGTATGGATTAAGAACGGTTCAAAGATTGCATATCTTGCAGGAGATGCAGAAGGCTGCACCCAGATTTTCGAGATGAACGCTGATGGTACAGAAAGAAAACAGTTAAGTTTCAACAAGACAGACATCGAAGGCTTCCTGTTCTCCCCAGATGAAACCAAGGTGATGTACATCTCTTCTGTTCCCTATTATCACAATATCCAGAAAAACGATGACGACCTGCAGAAAGCAAGCGGTATGGTTATCACAGACCTGATGTACAAGCATTGGGATGAGTACGTGACTTCTATTCCAAAACCATACATTGCTGATTTCAAGGACAACAAGGTTGGAGCCGGAAAAGATGTTCTGGAAGGTGAAAACTATGAATCACCTATGAAACCTTTCGGTGGCAGTGAACAGTTTGCATGGTCACCAGATTCAAAGATCCTTGCCTATACTTGCCGTAAGAAAGAAGGCAAAGCTTATGCTTTCTCTACAGATAGTGACATCTTCCTTTATGAAGTAGCTACCGGAAAAACCGAAAACCTTTGCAAGGATTACACAGAAGACAAGAACATGGGTTATGACATCAACCCATCTTTCTCTCCTGACGGAAAATACATTGCATGGCAGAGCATGGAGCGCGATGGCTATGAATCAGACCGTAACCGCCTCTGTGTCATGGACTTGACCACACATACCAAACAATATGTAACTGAATGGTTTGAAAGTGGTGTAGATGCTTTCATCTGGAATGCAGATTCTAAATCAATTTATTTCTCAGGTGTATGGCACGGTGAAAGCCAAGTTTATCAGGCTTGTCTTCCAGGTACAGTCAAAAAGAACATGCCAGAGCACAAGCAACTTTCTTCTGGTCAGTACGACTATACCGTCATGCAGCTCTTAGGCAAAGACAAGCTTCTGGTTGAGCGCCACAGCATGTCTGAATCTGGCGAATTATTTGCACTGGACATCAAGACTGGTGCAACCACACAAATCACCACAGAGAACAAACACATCTGGGATCAGCTGAAGGTGGGAAAGGTTGAACCACGCTGGACAAAAACCACCGATGGTAAAGAAATGCTGTCATGGGTCATCTACCCTATTAATTTCGATCCTGCCAAGAAATACCCAACATTACTCTTCTGCGAAGGTGGTCCTCAGAGTCCTGTAAGCCAGTTCTGGTCATACCGCTGGAATTTCCAGATCATGGCTGCCAATGATTATATCGTCATAGCTCCAAACCGTAGAGGACTTCCAGGATTCGGCATGGAATGGCTGGAAGAAATCTCTGGAGATTACGGAGGCCAATGCATGAGAGATTACCTTTCTGCCATAGATGATATCTGCACAGAGAGCTATGTAGACAAAGACCGTCTGGGATGCGTGGGTGCATCATTCGGAGGTTTCTCTGTTTACTGGTTGGCTGGTAATCACGACAAGCGTTTCAAGGCATTCATTGCACATGACGGAATCTACAACATCGAACAGCAATATGTAGAAACTGAAGAAATGTGGTTTGCACAGTGGGACATGAAGGGAGCACCATGGGAAAGAAGCAATGCCGATGCCATGAAGACATTTGCAAGCTCTCCACACAAGTTTGTAGACAAGTGGGACACCCCTATTCTCTGTATTCAGGGCGACAAAGACTATCGCATCATGACCAGTCAGGGAGAAAGCGCATTCAATGCTGCAGTAATTCGTGGTATTCCAGCAGAGCTCCTGCTCTTCCCTGATGAGAATCACTGGGTATTAAAACCACAGAATGGTGTGCTCTGGCAAAGAACCTTCTTCCGTTGGCTTGACAAGTGGTTAAAAAAATAACTATAGCACCGAAAATATAAAAATTACTATAAAATGACAGAATACTTACAGAAAAAACTAAGCGATTCAAAAGGAGCACGTTTCACTGCACTGGTAATCGTTTCATGTACCATGATGTTTGCGTATTTCTTTACCGACGTCATGTCTCCTTTGGAACCACTTCTGACTTCTGCTTTAGGATCAGAAGATGGAATGGGTTTAGGATGGAGTTCTTCAGAGTACGGTTTCTTCAGTGGAGCGTACAGCTTGATGAACGTATTTTTATTGTTACTCTTCTTTGGTGGATTAATTCTGGACAAATTCGGCATCCGTTTTACAGGTGTCATGAGTACCTTCCTGATGTTTGCCGGAGCTTTAATCAAATGGTACGGTGTAAGCCATGCCTTCGAAGGAACAGTATGGATGCCTATCGGTGGTGGTGATTTCGGATTTTCTCCGCTGTATGTACAAACTCAGGTAGCTGTTGCTTCTTTAGGCTTTGCCATCTATGGTGTGGGTGCAGAAATTGCAGGTATTACCGTATCTAAGGTTATTGCCAAGTGGTTTACTGGACATGAGCTGGCATTAGCCATGGGTCTTCAGGTAGCATTGGCACGTGTAGGTACAGCTGTTGCGCTGGCTGCTTCATTGCCTGTAGCCCGTGCCTTTGGAGGTGTGAGCACATCAGTAGGACTGGGTGCTGCCATGCTCTGTATCGGAATGATTTCTTTCTTGGTATACAATGTAATGGACAAGAAAGAAGATGCTGCTTCTGCTGCAGTGAATGAAGAACCAGAAGAAGGTTTCAAGTTTGCTGACCTTAAGCTGCTTTTCCTGAACCGTGGATTCTGGTACATTGCTGTTCTTTGTCTCATGTTCTATGCCGGAGTATTCCCATTCCTGAAGTTTGCTACAAAACTGATGATCTATAAATATGGCGTAGATCCAGATCTGGCTGGTCTTATTCCTTCTATGCTGCCATTCGGTACTATAGTCCTCACCCCACTCTTTGGTAGCGTGTATGACAAGTACGGCAAGGGAGCTACTCTCATGATTCTGGGTTCTATCTTGCTGACAATGGTACATATCATCTTTGCTTTGCCTATCGCCAGTGTCGCATTGGCTATCATCGTCATGATTATCCTTGGTATTGCCTTCGGATTAGTACCATCTGCCATGTGGCCATCTGTACCTAAGATTATTCCTATGAAACTCCTGGGTACTGCTTATGCACTCATTTTCTTTATCCAGAATATTGGATTGATGATGGTGCCAATGGTTATTGGTGCAGTAAACAATAAAAACACAGATGCTACAGGCTTTATAGACTATACTGAAGCAATGACTATCTTTGCAGGCTTTGGAATCATTTCCATAATCATTGCATTCCTGATTCTATTGGAAGACAAGAAGAAAGGTTATGGCCTTCAGCAACCAAATGTGAAATAAACAATTAACTTAAAAATCATAAACAAATGTTTGAAGCACTTTCAACCCCTTGGATTGTAGTACTTTTTGTACTATGGTTCTATTTCCTGTATTCTACTTATGCAGGACAGCCAAAGGGCCTCTGGGCACTGGCTGTAGCTAACACTGGTGAGCGTTTTGGCTACTATACCATGTTGGCAGTGTTCGTTATGTTCCTGCAAGCAAACTTCGGTTTCTCTGCAGCTACAGCAGGAACAATCTATTCTACCTTCTTGATGATGGTTTACTTCCTTCCTTTGTTTGGTGGTATTGCTGCCGACAAGTTAGGTTATAGCAAAATGGTAACCATCGGTATCTTCATCATGTTCTTCGGTTACCTGTTGCTGTCTATCCCTATGGGTTCTAATGTATTGGCAATGGGAGCTATGGGTCTGGCACTTTTGCTGGTCAGCTTAGGAACAGGTTTCTTCAAGGGTAACCTTCAGGTAATGGTAGGTGACCTTTACAATGAGAAGGAATTTGCAGACAAGCGTGATTCTGGTTTCTCTCTTTTCTACATGGCTATCAATGTAGGTGCTCTCTTCGCTCCTACTGCAGCTATCAAGGTAATGGAGTGGGCACAGAATTCTCTGGGTGCATCTGAGGCTGATTCTTATCACTATGCATTCGCTGTAGCTTGTGCATCTTTGATTTTCAGTATTGCAGTTTATTATCTCTGCAAGCCAACATTCAAGCATGTCATCACCACAGGTAAGGGTTCTGAAAAGAAGGCTGCTGCTGTGGTAGAAGACAACCTTACTCCTGCTGAGACTAAAGAGCGTATCATCTGCCTCTGTCTGGTATTTGCTGTGGTTATCTTCTTCTGGATGGCATTCCACCAGAATGGTTTGACACTGACTTACTTTGCTCGTGATTACACTGCAACTTCATCTACCGGCATTGAAAGCATGATGTTTGATGTTCGTAATCTTCTTGGTGTCATCTTCATCGTATACGGTTTGTTCGGTATCTTCCAGAACAAGGGTCTCTCTCAGGTAATTGCAGGTCTGCTGATCGTTGGTGGTGGTGCATTCCTGATGATGATGGTTCCTGCTGATGGTGATGTTACTTCTGTAAGCGCTCCTATCTTCCAGCAGTTCAATGCTTGCTTCGTAGTAGGTCTTACCCCTGTATCTATTGCATTGTTCGGTTGGCTGAACAAGAAGGGCAAGGAGCCAACAGCTCCTACCAAGATTGGTTTGGGTATGTTGGTTGCTGCTGCAGCTTACCTGATGATGACCATGGGCTCTATGGGTCTTCCTGCACCAGAAACAGGTGCTGATGGACAGCCATTGCACATGGCTGATGCTGCTCCTAGCCTACTTGTTGGTACTTACTTGGTTCTTACCTTCGCTGAGCTGTTGCTCTCTCCTATTGGTATTTCATTCGTTACCAAGGTAGCTCCTCCTAAGTATAAGGGTATGATGATGGGTGGTTGGTTTGTTGCAACTGCTTGCGGTAACTTCTTGGTTGCTATCCCTGGTTGGTTGTGGGGCAATGAGCTCTATATCGTATGGGGTGTACTTATGGTTATCTGCCTTGTTGCTGCCGCATTTATCTTCTCTATCTTAAAGCGCTTGAATAAGGTAGCATAAATTTATATCAAAATACAAAAAGTGCCCAGTAGTATTCTTCTGGGCACTTTTTTTCCAAGCTAAAATGTATAATAATGTTAGGTACAATCGTAAATACAGGTACAATTATTCTTGGAGCTGCAGTAGGTGCATGTTTCAAACAGAATGTCAAGGAAAAATATCGCAAGACACTTTTTGACGCATTAGGACTAGCTTGCATCATGTTAGGCGTAAACGCATCTATCAGTAACATGTCTAAAAGTGACATTCCTATTCTGTTTATTCTTAGCTTAGCCATAGGTTCTGTAATTGGAAACTGGATTGATATTGCAGGAAAGCTTGACAATTACCAGAAACGTCGTCAAGAAGGAAAACTCAAAAATGATTACAATGAACCGGAACTGATAGAAGGACTCACCACAGGATGTCTGTTGTATTGTATCGGAACCTTTGCAATCGTTGGTCCTGTATTATCAGCTCTTTCTCCTTCACAGGGATGGGCTATCAGTGAACCTGCAAATACCTTTTTATATACAAATGCGACACTTGATTTAGTTACCAGTGCCATTTTAGCTGCTGTATACGGATGGGGTATGATGCTGGCAGCACCTATTCTTTTCTGTTGGCAAGGCATGTTTTATCTCATTGCATACTGTTTCAGTTCTGCCATGCCAGAACCAATGCGTGTAGAGCTCAGTATTGTGGGTGGAGTATTAATCCTTAGTTCAGGCTTATCCATTCTGGGTATTAAGGATTGTAAGACATTAAATTTATTGCCATCACTGCTAGTACCCGTTGTATTCTACATTCTGAAAAGTCTGTTAGGACTGTAAAAAACGAGACAAATCATAAAAAAGTTGCATTGGATGCTTGGTAAATTAGAAAAAAGTGTTACCTTTGCATCCGCAAACAAGAAAATGGTGCCTTGGATGAGTGGCTTAGTCACCGGTCTGCAAAACCGTTAACACCCGT
>JAKSLR010000038.1 GCA_024401095.1 Bacteroidaceae bacterium | reverse complement strand
GAGTTATGTTTACGGCATCCTCATTGTTGTGATGTCGTATTTCACGGTTCCAACCAATAGAAAAGGGGATAGTCGGTATTTTTCACTTGGTCGTTGAAATGTTACTCAATTGCCACACATCTCATGGAATTGCAACAAGGTCACGAAAGATGAGTTTTGTTTCGAAAAGGTCACCTGAAGGTCACCGCAAAACAAAATCAAGCAGCTAACTTTGTGTTAACTGCTTGATTTTCAGTGTGGACCAGCTAGGGCTTGAACCTAGGACCTCCAGATTATGAGTCTGTTGCTCTAACCAACTGAGCTACAAGTCCGTGCCTCATTATTGCTTAAAAGGCGGTGCAAAAATACACTCTTTTATTTAATTGTGCAAATAATTTGAGTCTTTTTAGCTTTTCCCTTTTTCACATCGTGGAATAATTGTACTTTTGTAGTCAAATATATACCAAATGCAGATACTGACTGGCGAACATATCTCAACAGAGAAGTCCTTCGTTGCTACCATAGGTTTTTTCGATGGTGTGCATAAGGGGCATCAATATCTTATTACTCAGCTTCAGGCTTTGGCAAAGGCTATGAATATGAGTAGTTTGGTGATATCTTTTGATCAACATCCTAAACTGGTTGTATCACCAGAGGCAGAAATTTCTCTTCTTACTACTAATGAGCAGAAATGTTCACTT
The DNA here is from genome assembly GCA_024401095.1 of Bacteroidaceae bacterium. Lineage (GTDB taxonomy): Bacteria > Bacteroidota > Bacteroidia > Bacteroidales > Bacteroidaceae > Minthousia. The sequence continues at coordinate 25,854 of JAKSLR010000038.1, read as the reverse complement.
CTAGAGAAGGAAGGAATAGATGCAACTTTATTGTTGCATTTTACTGCAGAGTTGGCTCGAATGACTGCTTTTGAATTCATGAAGTATCTTCATGATGATTTAATGGTAAAGGTTCTACTCATTGGATATGATCATCGTTTTGGACATAATCGGAGCGAAGGGTTTGAGGATTATGTGCGCTATGGACAGGAAATAGGCATGGGTGTGGTGCGTGCTCAAGAGGAAAGGTTGACAGAAACTCAAGGTATCAGTTCTTCTGCAGTTCGTCAGTTTATCCTTAGTGGTGACATGATTGGAGCGTCACAATGCCTTGGACGTTTCTATAGTTTTACAGGTAAAGTCATTCCTGGTTACCATAAAGGAACCAAGCTGGGGTTTCCTACAGCCAATTTGGCTCCTGATATTCCAAATCGGTTATTGCCTCCTGTGGGTGTATATGTGGTATGGGCAAGTTTTGCTGGGCATAGCTATAAGGCAATGTTGAACATCGGTTATCGCCCTACAGTAAGCTATGATGGCAGGATATCTCTTGAAGTTCATCTGCTGGATTTCTGTGGTGAGATTTATGGTGAGACGGTGCAGGTGGACTTTGTCAGAAGATTACGTGATGAGAAAAAGTTCTCATCGGCTCAAGAATTGGTAGAGCAATTGGAGCGTGATGCAAAATCTGTTGATATTTATTTAAAATAATTATGGAAGAAAGAAACTTGGGGCGTGGTCTTGCCCTGGCTTTTCTAGCCTTTCTACTTTTTTTTGTAGTACAATATGGTGTCCTTTTCTTTTTGTTTGGTACTGTAACAGTTTATAGGCTAGCTACAGGAAGTGGTGTGGGTATGAATCTCATGGAGCAGATGCCAACCTATCAGATATGGATAACTTTGTTGAGTACTATTGTAACGGTATTGTTGCTGTGGGGCATGAAATGGTTGAAAAAAGACCAAATCCGCAAAGAGGGAATGCCTTGGAATCATGCAATGTATCTGGCATTGACACTGATAGGCATGTCGTTTGGTTGTAGTTCCCTACTGGAGTTTCTTCAAGTTCCTGATTTAGTGGGTGCTATTATTCAAGATATGATAACTGATCCTTGGGGCGTTTTAGCCATATCTGTTGTTGGTCCTATTGGTGAAGAGGTACTTTTCCGTGGGGCTGCCTTGCAGAAACTTATGGATAAAGGATGGAGTCCTACAGCTGCCATTTGGATATCATCGCTTCTTTTTGGAATTGCCCATATGAATCCTGTTCAGATAATCTATGCAACTGTACTTGGTTTGTTGCTTGGATGGGTATATGTACGTACTAAGAGTCTGCTGCCATGTATCGGATTACATATATTCAATAATCTTACCTCGGTAGTGTTGTCTCTTGTATCGGATGATCCTAATGCTACTTACGTGGAAATGTTTGGAACTACGGGTGCTTTGATGATTATGGTTGTTGGATTGGCTTCGGCATTGTTTATATTCGGGTATATGCGCCCTCGTTTAAAGGAAATGAATTAAAAAAAATGATATGAAAAAGATGAAACAGTTTTTGAGCATAATGTTGCTGTTCCTGTGTGGCGCAGTTTATGCTCAGCAAATGAACATCCCTGTTGATAAGGGTGTCCGCATCGGAAAATTGGAGAATGGTCTGACTTACTACATTCGTCATAATGAACTTCCAGAACACAGGGCTGATTTCTATATTGCTCAGAAAGTCGGTTCTATTTTGGAGGAAGACAATCAGCGTGGTTTAGCACATTTCCTTGAGCATATGTGCTTTAACGGTACTACTCATTTCCCTGGTGATAAGTTGCTCCGTTATCTTGAGAGTCATGGTGTGAAATTCGGCACCAATGTGAATGCTGCTACAGGAATAGATCAGACAATCTATAATATAAGTAATGTTCCTACGGATCATGGAATTGGTTTGCAAGATTCATGTTTACTTATTCTTCACGACTGGGCAAGTGATCTTTTGTTGGAGGGTACTGAAATTGACAAAGAACGTGGAGTAATCCATGAAGAATGGCGTAGCAGTATGGGTGCTGCAATGCGTATTTATGAAAAGACACTTCCTGTTCTATATCCGGGAAGCAAGTATGGTTATCGCTTGCCTATCGGTACCATGGATGTGGTAGACAATTTCCCACATCAGGTTCTGCGTGACTATTATCATACTTGGTATCGTCCTGATCAGCAGGGTGTTATTGTTGTTGGTGACGTAGATGTAGATCGTATCGAGGCAAAGATAAAGGAATTATTCGGTAGTATTAAAATGCCCGAAAATCCAAAAGAGCGTGTCTATGAACCTGTACCAGACAATGAGGAAGCTATCTATGCCATGGCCACAGACAAAGAACAGGCAAATACTGTCATTTATATGATGTATAAGACTGATGCGTTCCCTACAGAGCAGAAGACAAATTTGATGTATCTGGTGGAGAATTACATAGAGAGCCTGATAGGTATGATGATCAACGAGCGTTTTGAAGATTTAAGTCAGAAGGCAGATGCACCTTTCATTGCTGCACAGTTTGATTATTCTGATTATTTGTTGGCTAAGACCAAGTCAGCTCTCTCTTTCATAGGTGTTCCTAAACCTGGTATGGAAAAGGAGACTATGGCTGCTTTGGAGCGTGAGGCACTTCGTATACGTCTGCATGGTTTTACTGCAGGTGAATATGATCGTGCACGCCAGGAGTATCTGTCTCAGTTGGAACAGCAGTACACTAACCGTGACAAGATGAAGAATGTCCAGTTTGTGGACCAATATGTGGCAAACTTTACCGATAATGAGCCAATTCCTAGTTTAGAAGACGAATATAAACTGATGAATCAGTTGGCACCAAGCATTCCTCTGGATGCTATTAATCAAGCTATGAAACAGCTTATTCCTGAAGGTGACAAGAATCTTGCTGTACTGATTATGGGCCAAGAAAAGGAAGGGGTGTCATTGCCATCAGAGTCTGAGTTACGTTCAATAGTAAATGCAGTTCGTGCGGAGAAGATAGAAGCTCTGGTAGACAATACTATTCATGAACCTATCATGGCAACGCTACCAAAGGCAGGTAAGATTGTCAAGGAGGATGAAGATAAGGAAATGGGTACTAAGATTTGGACTTTGTCCAATGGTGTCAAGGTGATTTCTTTGAAAACAGATTATCGTGAAGACCAGATTATCATGAGTGGTTATAGCCATGGTGGAGGTACAAACAGATACAATGACTCAGAACTGGCAAATATTAAACTTCTCAATGGTGCAGTCAATGCAAGTGGTCTTGGTAGCTTTACTCGTAATCAGTTGACTAAAGCTTTGAGTGGTATTCAGGTAAGCGTATCTCCTTCTATAGGTTCTAATAAAGAGGTGATTCAGGGCAACTGTGTGCCTAAGGACATGGAAACCATGTTCCAGCTTACCTATTTGACCTTTACTGCACCTTTGCGTGATGATGAGGCTTATGCTGCCATGATAAATCGTCAACGAACAACACTGGAGAGTTATGACGCAGATCCTATGAATGCATTTACAGACGCGCTTCGCAATAATCTTTATGCAAATCATCCACGCGCTAAACGCGTGATGATAGAAGATTTAGACAAGGCAAATTATGAAAGAATGCTTGCTATGTATAAAGAATGCATGAGTAATGCTGGTGATTTTGTATTTATCTTTGTTGGTAATTTTGATGAGGCTAAACTTCGTGATTGCTGTGAAACTTATCTGGCATCTCTTCCGTCAACAGGTAAGATAGAGAAAGCGGTTGACCGTGGCATGCGTTTTGCATCAAAGACTGTGAACGAGCAGTTTAGCCGTAAGATGGAGAATGCACAGACTTATGTGGGTATTTTCCAGACAGGTTCTGTAGATTATAATCTTCAGAATATTGTTAATATGGATTATGTGGCTCAGGTATTGACTATGATCTATATTGAAAAGATTCGTGAAGAAATGGGAGCTACTTATTCTGTAGGATCTGTTGGCAATGTAGTATTTGATACAAAGGAATTTGTCCTTCAGACTGCTCTTCCTATCAAGCCAGAAACTAAAGATGAAGTGGTAAAGGTCATCAATTCTTCTTTGGAAAATTTAGGAAAGAATGGTATTGACACAAAGTATTTTGATAAGGTGAAGGAATATCTTGTAAAGAGCTATCAAGATAATCAGAAACAGAATACATACTGGAGTGGAATCATTGAATCCAAGGAATTTGAGGGATTGAATTATAAGAAGGATTATATGAATATCTTGAATTCAACAACTCCTGCTATGGTTCAAAAGTTTATTAATGATGTTATTCTTAAGCAGAATAGAATAGAGGTTGTCATGGTTCCTGCAGAGTAATCCAAAGTTAATAAGAATAAAAAAGGCTTCGCATCACTGCGGAGCCTTTTTTGTAAACAAGCTAGTATTGTTATGAAAAAATTTGAGAGAATCGAAACCTCACGGCTTCATATATATTCTTTAAAAGCAAATGAAAAATCTTCTTTAAAAACCAGTATTAGCTTTGGTAAGGGTTGCCAAAGAATCTATGGTGTTTTCTTCTACAAGAACGGGTACAATCTCTTCTGCTGTCATTTCTAAAGGTGATGCAGGTTTATGATAGCCCATTTCTGGTTGTACTGTACCAACTTGCTGAAAATCGTAGTTGTCTTCATCATAGAACGAATGCTGAATGGCATTGCCAATAGTCAGAACAATTGCTACGGTCGCTGCAGCTTGAAGGAAAGGATTCAAACGACTCTTGAAAGAGATTCGTTTTGCCTTTACGGTTGGTTTTTCAACAATAGATAGAATCTTTGCATCAAAATCATCGCCCAACTCTTTAGTCATGATTTGTTCTTCTTGGTAGCGGAACAAATCACGATATGGAAGTAGTTCCGCAGGAATATTATCCTGCTGGAAAAAGCTACGCAGAATTTGCTCTTCCTGTAAGGATGTCTCGCAATCAAAGTAGCGTTCCATAAGTTGTTCAATGTACTTATAATCCATAGTTCTCAATATCTTTAAATTGTTCTCTGATTCGTTGTCTTGCCCGGAAAAGGTTTACTTTTACTTGCTCTTCTGTCAAGGATAGAATCTGTGCAATTTCTTTGTATGTTTTTCCTTCAATATCTCTGAGCTGCATAACTTCCCTATAATTTAAAGGGAGTTCGTTAAGAAGCTGGTGTACAATCTGAAGTCGTTCTTCTTGTACCAGAGATTCATGAGGGGTAGAAGAATCTAAAAGGCAGTTTTCTTGCATTTCCTGCGTCAGTTCCTGATTTTGGGAGTCTTTACGCTCTTTTCTGTCCAGTGCCATGTTTCGGCAAATGGTCATGCAATAGGCCTCTACAGATAAAACTGTATCCAACTGATCTCGCTGGTTCCAGACTTTTATCATAGTTTCTTGAACGATATCCTCTGCTTCTGCACTATCTAATGTAATGCGCAGAGCCAGCCTATAAAGCTTGTTCTTTAAAGGCAAGATATCATTTCGAAACCGTAGTTCTTCCATTCCTTCTCTATAAAAAGTGACGGGTGAAACCTAAAAAAGTTACACCCGTGCTTGTTATTTAATACATTTTAACAAATTATTAGCGTTCAATAGTTGTTCCTCCCTCTGTACCAATAGCAGATGCCAAGGTAATGATTACTTTATTTACACCGGCATCAAGGGCTTGAAATGCATTTTCCAGTTTGGGAATCATACCACCTTGAATAATGCCTTCTTGTACATATTGGAGGAATTCTTCACGATTAATGTGTGGGATAACGCTATCATCGTCTTCTGCATTGCGAAGCACTCCTTTCTTTTCAAAGCTGTAGATCAGGGTAACATCAAAATGCTTGGCTAATGCTTTCGCTGTTTCCTGTGCTATGGTATCAGCATTGGTATTTAGCATGTTTCCCTTGCCATCGTGGGTAAGTGGAGCCATGACAGGAACTATACCTTCTTCAATCAACTTAGCCAGAATATTGCTGTTCGCTTCTTTGACATCTCCTACGAATCCGTAATCGATGCCGTCTTTGATTGGACGCTTGTCGCTTCGGAGTACATTCAAATCTGCTCCAGTGAGACCAAGAGCATTTTCTCCGCGTGCCTGCAACTGTGCAACGATATTTTTATTTACCAGTCCACCATAAACCATGGTTACAACTTGAAGCATGTCTGCATCTGTGATTCGGCGTCCATTTACCATCTGGCTTTCTATTCCCAACTGGGCTGCAATCTTGGTTGCAGAACGTCCTCCTCCATGAACTAATACTTTCTTTCCAGGGATTCCACAGAACCGGTTCAACAAATCTTGCAGAGACTCTGTTTCTTCAACAATTTTGCCACCTACTTTAATGACTGTCAGTTTTTCCATTATTCCAAATATGTATATCCGTAAAGACCTGCACGATAATTAGAGATGAACTCCTTACCTTCAATCTCTGTAATTTTTCCTTCTTTTACAGCCTTGCTGACCCAAATTTCCAGACGTCTTACTAGTTTCTTCGGATCGTACTGTACATATTCCAAAACATCAGCTACTGTTTCTCCGTCAATAACCTGATCTATCTCATAGTTGTTGCCATCTACAGAAACATGGACTGCATTGGTGTCTCCAAATAAGTTGTGCATGTTACCTAGGATTTCTTGGTAAGCACCAACAAGGAATACGCCTATGTAATAATGTTCATCAGGCTTAATGGCATGAAGTGGCAGGTAGCTGGTTTGCTGATTGTAGTTTACATAAGCTGAGATTTTACCGTCGCTGTCGCAAGTAATGTCTTGAAGGGTAGCACTGCGTGTTGGCTTCTCATCTAATCGAGCAATAGGCATGATAGGGAAGAGCTGGTCAATACCCCAAGAATCTGGTAAACTCTGGAAGAGAGAGAAATTACAGAAGTATTTATCACTCATCTGCTTGTCCAGTTTCTTGAGCTCATCAGGAACGTGTTTCTGGTTATGACACAGTTCCGAAACTTCGCGTGAAATAGCCCAGTAGAGTGATTCTATTTGAGCACGTGTCTTCAGGTCGATGATTCCATGACGGAAAAGATCAAGTGCCTCTTCTCTGATATCTTCTGCATCGTGCCAGTCTTCCAGCATGGAGCGGCTTGAAAGTTTATCCCAGATTTCTGTCAGGTCGTGTACCAGCTGGTGGTCATTTTCTCCTGGTTGGAAATCTTCAGGCATTTGTGCAGGGCTTACACTCTCCAGTACATCCATGATCAGTACAGAGTGATGTGCTGCCAATGAGCGTCCACCCTCAGAAATGATATTAGGATGTGGAATGTTATTCTTATTGGCTGCATCTGTAAGTGTATAGACGCAGTCGTTTACATATTCTTGAATAGAATAGTTTACGGAACTTTCGCTATTGCTTGAACGTGTTCCGTCATAATCTACTCCCAGTCCACCGCCACAGTCCACAAACTCAATGTTAAATCCTAAAGCATGGAGTTGTACATAGTACTGAGCAGCCTCACGGAGTGCTGTAGAAATTCTGCGAATCTTGGTAATCTGGCTGCCAATGTGGAAATGCATGAGCTTTAGGCAATCCTTCAAGCCCATTTCTTCCAGCAGCTGAAGTGCCATTAGCAATTCGGAAGAGTTCAGACCAAATTTAGAGGCATCGCCACCACTCTCAGCCCATTTACCTGTTCCAGAAGATGCGAGCTTGATACGTATACCAAGATTTGGACGTACTCCGAGTTTCTTGGCGGTTTCTGCGATGGTTTTCAATTCCGGCAGTTTTTCAATCACCAGAAAAACGCGCTTACCCATTTTCTGTGCCAGAAGTGCCAGTTCAATGAAGTTCTGATCCTTATGGCCGTTGCAGATGATGAGTGAGTCTGAATCCATGTTGGTTGCCAACACAGCATGAAGCTCTGGTTTTGAGCCGGCTTCTAGACCCAGATTATACTTTTTGCCGTGGCTGATGATCTCTTCTACGACTGGACGCATCTGATTCACCTTGATAGGGAAGATGATGAAATGCTCGCCTTTGTAGTCATATTCTTTCGCAGCTTTATCAAAGCAATCTGAAGTCTTTTCGATACGATTGTCCAGGATATCTGGAAAACGTAGCAGAACAGGAGCAGTAATATGGCGGGTTGCCAGGTCATCTACCAGTTCCTTCAAGTCTACCTGGACTGAATTCTTACGTGGTGTGACGTAGACATGTCCTTTGTCGTTGATACCAAAATAGTTTACTCCCCAACCCTTGATGTTATAAAGCTCTTCAGAGTCTTCAATACGCCATTTTTTCATTTTTGTGACAGGTATTTAAGGTATGTTTAGCATGGTGCAGATATCTTCTACACATTTGTTGATTTTATCTCCGTTGCCCAACAGTTCTATGTTGAAAATATGTTTGGCTTGACAGTAGAAAGGTTCACGGCTTTCCAGTGAAGTCTTGATGTATTCTTTTAGCTCCTCAGGACTTTTTCCTTCCAGTAAAGGGCGCTTACCTTTGGCCATCATGAGGTGTTCATAGAGAATTTCGGGTGTACCTTTGAGGTATATGGTTTCTGCCTGCTGGTTGATATATTCCATATTGTCGAAGAAGCAAGGTGTACCTCCTCCAAGCGAAATGATGACGTCTTCAAATTCTGCTACTTCATGCAGCATGTTACGTTCTTTCTTGCGGAATCCTTCTTCACCTTCTTCTGCAAAGATCTGGGAAACTTTTTTCTTGAACCGTGATTCTATATACCAGTCCAGATCATAGAACATGAGGTTCAATTTCTTGGCCAGTTCTCTACCGACGGTAGTTTTACCAGCACCCATATATCCTAAAAGGACGATTCTTGTCATGCCTTTTTTGTTTTGGTAGTTCGCTTTGGTGAGGTTGTCTTCTTCTCTGCAGGTCCTTGGTTTGAGATAATCTTCAGACACTCCTCCAAGGTAAGTTCTGTAGGTGCAGCATTCTTTGGCAGACGGTAGTTCTTGTTCTGGTATGAAATATAAGGACCATATCGTCCGTTTAAGATTTCCAGACCTGGTAGCTCGTCAAAGCTCTTCAAATGACGCTGCTGTTCTTCGTTCCGTTTCTCCAAGATAAGCTGCACGCATTCCTCGTAGGTAATTGTGATAGGATCCCAAGGAGCAGGAAGTGAAATGTATTTTTTGTTATGGCAGATATATGGGCCGAACTTTCCTGCACCAATAACCACGGCACTTCCTTCAAATTCATTCAGGGTACGTGGAAGGGCAAAAAGTTGTAAAGCTTCTTCCAGAGTGATTGTTTCCAAGCTTTGACCTTTCTTCATTTGAGCAAATCTTGGCTTTTCCTCATCGGTAATGGAACCAATTTGTACAACAGGACCGAAACGGCCAATCTTTACACTGACAGGTTTTCCACTGACAGGATCTGTACCAAGCTGTCGTTCACCGACCTTGTGTTCTGTCTGTTCGTTGGCTGCAGCATTGACTTCTGGCTCAAAACGTCCATAGAATGCCTTTACAAAAGTATCCCATGCTACTTTTCCTTCTGCTACTTCATCAAACTCTTGCTCTACCTGGGCAGTAAAATTGAAATCCATGATTCCCTTGAAATGTTCCATCAAGTAATCATTTACAACAATTCCAGTATCGGTTGGAATGAGCTTTCCCTTGTCTGAACCCACATTTTCCTTCTTGGTTTGCTTGGTAATCTTGTTACCCTTTAAAACCAGGATGGTGTAGTCACGTTCTGTGCCTGGGCGGTCACCCCGCTGAACATATTCTCTCTGTTGAATGGTACTGATGGTTGGTGCGTAGGTAGAAGGACGTCCAATTCCTAGTTCTTCCATCTTTTTAACCAGAGATGCCTCTGTATAACGTGGAGGGTGCTGGGTGAAGCGTTCTGTAGCAATAATTTCTTTTGGGGTAACTTCCTGTCCAACAATCAGTGGAGGAAGCAGACGTTCATCGTCTTGTTCTGCATTTTCTTCATCAGTATCTTCTCGATAAACTTTCAAGAAACCATCAAACTTGATCTGGGCACCATAGGCTTGAAATAGGTTTTCTTTGTTGTTATCCATATTAATGGTAACAGTTGTGCGTTCCAGCTGTGCCTCAGCCATCTGGCTTGCCAAGGTACGTTTCCAGATCAAATCATATAGACGACGTTCCTGAACACTTCCTTCAATTTCGCTGACACTCATGTCTGTTGGTCGGATAGCCTCATGAGCTTCTTGTGCACCCTTGGTCTGTGTAGCAAACTGGCGGACGTGTACGTAGTTCTTGCCCATGCTTTCTTCAATGACCTGTGCGCTTTGTGCCAGACAGAGCTTACTCAGGTTTACAGAGTCGGTACGCATGTAAGTGATAAGTCCATGTTCATACAGATGCTGTGCAATCAACATAGTCTGCTGAACGGTGAGATTCAGCTTGCGTGCAGCTTCTTGCTGCATGGTACTGGTTGTGAAAGGAGGAGCAGGGCTCTTACGGATAGGCTTAGTACTAACATCTCCGATTATGAAATCTGCTATTTGTGCTTCCTTCAGGAAAGACTCTGCTTCCTTCTGGGTATTGAATTTGTGGTTCAGTTCTGCTCTCAGTTCTGTGCCATCTTCCAATGCAAACAGTGCACTTACACGGAATGCAGCCTCGGTAACGAAACTGTTGATTTCGCGTTCACGTTCTACGATGAGACGAACCGCAACACTCTGAACGCGGCCTGCAGACAGACTTGGCTTTACCTTTTTCCAGAGAATAGGAGAAACCTTGAAACCTACGATACGGTCCATGACTCGGCGTGCCTGCTGTGCTTTAACCAGATTCAGGTCAATGGTTCTAGGATTCTCAATGGCTTCCAGAATAGCTGGTTTTGTGATTTCATGGAAAACGATTCGCTTTGTAGATTCCTGAGGTAGTTTGAGCACTTCACTTAAATGCCAGGAAATAGCTTCTCCCTCGCGGTCCTCATCGGATGCCAACCAGACTGTCTCTGCCTCTTTTGCACTCTCTCTAAGACTTTTTACCAGATCTTTCTTATCAGATGGAATTTCATAGATAGGGTTGAAAGTCTCTATATCAATACTGAATTCTTTTTTCTTCAAGTCGCGGATGTGACCATAGCTAGACATCACTTTAAAGTCTTTTCCAAGAAACTTTTCGATGGTCTTTGCCTTGGCAGGAGACTCCACGATAACAAGATTTTTCTGCATAATGTTACTTAAGCTAATATCAATTTGGGCGCAAAGGTAAAACAAAAAAGTTTATACACCACCTTATATATAGAAAAAAATGAGTGAAAAATCAGAACCTTTCTCTATTACCTTTAGGTAAGTTTTTTTTATTCGAAGTGTAAGAAAACCCCAAATCATCAAAATAATCCGTTGCACGTTCTTTTTGCTGTTTTCAAAAGGTCAATTTGATGATTTGATTCTTGATTCATCTGGGAAACATGGTTATTTTGCTGCCGAAAACTCTAAAGAGCATTATCTTTAGGGGCTTCATCAAAGGAAAAATTTGAATTATAGATTTTTTCTTGGTAAATTATATGAATGAGTTTCGGGTCTCCAGTTCGTGATGAATAGGAGGCCCGGTTCTCATTTCTATGGATTTCTTTTTTTTATTGTATTTGAAATGCTGTATATTTGTAGCCAAATTACAGCTATTATGAGTAGGTTGCAATCATTTTTGGAAAGAAAGGACATTGTCTTTTCTGTTAAGAGATACGGAATAGATGCCATGTCAGCCATGGCTCAGGGCCTTTTCTGCACGTTACTGGTTGGTACAATCCTGAATACTTTGGGAAATGAGTTCCACATCAGTTTCTTGACAGAGGAACTGGTAAGCATAGGAGGGAAGGGATTTACTTTGGGTGCATTGGCCAGCGCCATGGTTGGACCAGCTATGGCTGTTGCTATCGGGCATTCTTTGCGTGCACCGGGAATGGTTTTCTATTCGCTGGTGCCTGTTGGTTATGCTACCAATGCATTAGGAGGAGCAGGCGGTCCTTTTGCTGTATTGTTGGTTTCTATCATTGCTGCCGAATTTGGTAAGGCAGTAAGTAAGGAGACTAAGATAGATATTTTAGTGACACCTATGGTTACATTGTTTGTAGGTGTAGGGGTTGCTTCGCTTATTGCTGGGCCTATTGGCCAGGCTGCCAGTTGGATAGGACAGCTTATCATGTGGGCCACAGAATTGCAGCCTCTGCTCATGGGTATTCTAGTATCTGTCATTGTGGGTATTTCACTTACTTTACCGATTTCTTCGGCTGCTATTTGTGCAGGTTTAAGCCTGACTGGATTGGCAGGAGGAGCTGCTGTGGCAGGTTGTTGTGCTCAGATGGTAGGTTTTGCGGTCATGAGTTTCCGTGAAAATCGTTGGGGAGGTATTGTAAGCCAGGGTATAGGTACCAGTATGCTTCAAATGGGAAACATCGTCAAGAATCCAAAGATCTGGATTGCACCTATTATGACTAGTGCTATTACAGGACCTGTGGCAACTTGCTTTTTTCATTTACAAATGAACGGTGCAGCCATCAATTCGGGAATGGGTACCTGTGGTTTCTGTGGTCCTATCGGTGTATGGACCGGATGGGTTGAGCCATCTCAGGCTGCACTTCAGAATGGTGCGGAAATTTATATGGCGACAACCTTCGACTGGGTTGGCCTCATTTTAATATGCTTTGTCTTACCGGCAGTTATTTGTTGGGCTCTTGGTGAACTATCCCGGAAAATGGGTTGGATTAAAGACGGTGATTTAAAAATATAGTCATGATTACCAGAGAACGGTTGAAGGGAGCTTATAGTGAAGGCGAGGCACAGGCTATCTATGGAGAAGTAAAGGCGAGCATGAGTTTTCTTTCGTTTGTACAGCAATTTATGTACGACGAAGATTATCAGGTAGCTAGAAATGCGCTTTGGGGTATGACTAAGGCTTCTGATGAGGAATTGTCTCAGCTTCAGCCCATCTTGCACGAGCTTATGGATCTTGCTCTTTCTTCCACAAATTCCAGTGTTCGCCGTCTATCTTTGAATCTTATCATTCGCCTAAAGCTTACAGAGGATGATCTTAGAACGGATTTCCTGAATTTCTGTCTGGATCACTTGGTTGATATGGAAGAGTATCCAGGCATTCAGTCTCTTTGCATGAAATTGGCTTACAGGTTATGTGGATTTTATCCCGAGCTCCTGGATGAATTTATCCGTACACTTGAAGGAATGGAGGTTTCATATTATAAGCCAGCCGTTAAGTGCGCCAGAAAAAACATCATGAAAAATCTACAAAAAAATAAAAAGTTATGAAGAAAATGTTGGTTGCATGCCTATTGTTTGGCATGACTGTTTCTGCAAGCGCTCAGTGGCAGCGCATTCCAACTCCAAATGACACGCTTCAGTCCATCCGTCAACAGGCAGATGGCAGTGTAGTTTTCAGTATTTATGCTCCAAAGGCGCGTACCGTATCCATTGCGGGAGATGGTGATCTTATTCCTTGGATGGGAGAGAATAAGCCTGTTGTAAAGGAACAGCCAAATGGGGTTTGGACTTTTACGCTAAAGCAGGTTAATCCAGGAGCATACCGCTATCATTTTGTAGTGGATGGCTTGAATGTATACGATCCAAAGAGTCCGTTGGCAGGCGAGACTTCTGCTATTGCAAACTTAGGTGGAGAGAATGATTTCTTTGCCATGAAGGATGTGCCTCACGGTGCCATGAGCCAGCGTTATTATTATAGCGAGCCATTGAAAACAACTCGCAGAATGCATGTGTGGACACCAGCTGGTTATGAGAAGGGTAAGGATAAGCTTCCTGTGCTTTATTTGGTACATGGTGGTGGTGATACCGATAATGCATGGCCAGGTGTGGGTTGTGCAGGTCTTATTTTAGACAACTTGTTGGCAGAAGGTAAGATTGTTCCTATGATTGTGGTCATGCCAAATGGTAACATCCCGGCAAAAGAGCGTGACATGAGTGACATGATGCAGAACTTTACCGACGACATGATGCAGAGTGTTATTCCTTTTGTTGAAAAGAACTATCGTGTATTGACCGATAAGGATCATCGTGCCATGGCTGGTCTTTCCATGGGTGGAATCCAGACTTTGGAAGTGACATTGGCTAATTATGACAAGTTTGGTTATGTCTTTGTCCTGAGTAGTGGCTTCAATCCAAATATAGATTATGAACTGATTGCTTCTCGTCTGAATTTGAAGGAGAATGCAGAAAAGATAAACAAAAGCTTCCGAATCTTTGCCCATACACAGGGTGGCCCTACAGACATTACTTATATTAGCGGCCAGAAGAGCAACAAGATTTTTGATGAGTATGGCATCAAGTATGAATACAGTGAGCCTTATCAGAGTGGTCACAGTTGGACAACCTGGAGAAATAACTTGAAAGATCTGGCACCTCGTCTGTTTAAGAAATGAAAAAGATAGCATTACTTACATTAGCTTGCTTGCCTGCTTTTTGCATGGCACAGCAGGTTTTACCTATCCCAGTTAATTATTCGGAGAAGGGAGTGGAAGAGAAGGTAACTCTTCGCGGTGAAGAAAAAATCATTACGGGCGTTACACAGCCTTCTTTGACTGTTTATCTTCCTACAGCAGAGAAAAATACGGGAACAGCGGTTATCTTGTGTCCTGGTGGTGCCATGCGCATGCTCTCATGGACCAATGATGTGGAAAAGATGGCCAAGTTGCTGAATGATCGTGGCATTGCTGCAATAGGTCTGAAGTACCGTTTGAATAATGCACCTATGCAGATGGGTGGTGTGATGCCAGAAATGGTGGATGTAACGGGTTTCCAGAAGTTTCCAAAGGCAAATGCGAATCCTATGCCTAGTGCAGAGGGCGATGCTGCCAACATGCGTGCTGTGGATGATGCGCGTGCTGCAGTAAGAATGGTACGTGAGCATGCTGCAGAATGGAACGTAAATCCAGAAAAGGTGGGTCTTTTGGGATTCTCTGCCGGGGGAGGTGTGGCTTTGGGTGAAGTGATCTGTGCCCAGAGTGGTGAAATGCCTAATTTCCTGGTAACAGTCTATGGACCTTCTCTCATGGATGTGAACGTGCCTCAGAATGCACCAGACTTGCTCATTATGACACGTGCGGAACATCCGAATGTAGCAGCTGGTTGCTTAGACTTGTTTCTGGAATGGAAGAAGGCTGGGAAGAATGCGGAACTTCATATGTATGGAGATGGAAAGGGTCCTTTTGGCTTAAATGAACGAAAAGGGTTAAATACTACCGATACATGGAGTGACGATCTTTTGAATTGGTTAGAGGCTCGTAGTTTTATCCCGCAGACAACCAACTTTATAACTGTTGAAGATGGTGGAACTGGTCCATATAAGGCCGTGCTTGACCGTAGTGCTGAGGCTCCTGATTTCACTCTGTACCATCCGGCAAATCTGGATTATGCAGTTCAAAAAGAAGGTGCACTTCCTTTGGTGGTATTCTCTCCAGGTGGATGTTCATTTACTTCCAAGCATTTTGAGAATTACCTGACAGAAATTGCTTCGCATGGTTATATGGTTGTGTCTGTCGGCACATTCGATGAATTGTCTGATGAACAGATTCGTAGTTTAGGCATGACCGATACAGAATATTTGGTTCAGGCAATCAATGTGATGGAAAAGCTGAATGCAGATCCGAAGAGTGCTTTTTATCAGAAGGTAGACATGAAGCAGGTTGCATCCATGGGACAGAGTTGTGGTGGTGGTCAGGCTTTGACTGCAGCTGTAGATCCAAGAGTAACAACAACCGTAGCTCTGAATAGTGGTTTCTCCCGTCTTAAACCTCCATTCCCTGTCGATGAACCAGGAAGTAAGCGTCCTGCAGGTGGTCCTATAGGTGGCTATGCCCAGAAAGTATCAGAAGGTGGTACTTACGGAAAGGAATTTGGTGGTACCATGACTCAGGCTGATCTGGTCAAGCTTCATGCTCCAGTGGTTTACTTGATAGGTGGACCTACCGATGTAGCTTATCCTAATGCTAAAGAGAACTATGAACTTATTAATCATATACCTGTAGCCATGTGCAATCTTCCTGTAGGACATGGAGCCACTTATGATCAGCAGCATGGTGGTGCCTTTGCTGTAATCACGTTGAAATGGCTGGATTGGCAGATGAAGGGCAAGACAGAAGAAAGCCAGTTCTTCCTGAATGAGGCTTACCAGAAGGAAAAGTACTCAGATTGGACAGTTGTTCACAAGAATTTTAAATAAACTAAAAAGGCGACTCTACATGAGCCGCCTTTTTTATATACTGTCCGTATTTCTTATTCAAAGAATCCAGGTGCAGGCAGGTGCATACCAGCCATGTGCAGTTTCTTTTCGCGTGCATAGTCCAGAAGGCGCTTGCGTGAAGCTACAGAAGCTTCCTTGTCCATATCGAATCTTGCACAGAATTGTGGGAAGTCTTTCTGAAGTGCCAGGCCGTGGAAAAGGTCGCCAATAATTAGCAGGTTGCTTTTTTCATAAGCAGTGTGTCCTGGTGTGTGACCTACGGCATCTATAGCCTTTACGCCACAAGGTAGGGTTTCACCGAACTCAAACTGGTGAACATTTTCACCGTAAGCGTTCAGCACAGTTTTGGTCTGCTCGCTTCTGTCGCCTTCCATGTTCATCCATGCATCATATTCTGGCTTGCTCAGGTAGACCTGTGCATTAGGGAATACAGGAGCTCCGTCTTTCAGCATACCGCCAATGTGGTCTCCATGGCAGTGTGTAATGTAGATATAATCAATCTGTTCAGCGCTTAATCCAATGGTTGACAAGTGGTTGAGAAGTTCTCCACCCATACCTGCATCGAACAGGATGTTCTTGCCTTCGGTCTGGAGCAGGAATGCGCTCATAGAAGAAGGGATACCTTCAGAGATTCCCAGGCTGTCTATCAGTTCTGCAGGTACATCACCAAACAACTCTGGAGAATTATTTCTGTCTTCTGCGTTATCCTTGAGCCAGATTGCACGACTGCCATCTTCAAGTGCGAGGACACTTACACCTTCTACACCTTCCAGGTTAAGACTGTCTGCAGGTTCTTCATTTACGGCCTGCTGAGGCTGATTTCCACAGCTCATAAAAGTGCAGCATAAGGCTGCAACTAGAAATTTAATTGTCTTCATTCTTATTTATATTTTGTGGTTTAGATTTTCTTTTCTGTGTGCAAATATAGAAAAAAGCCTTAATATCAAGCGAAAACAACCAGTTTTTTCCTATCTTTGCACGGCGAAAATAAAAAGAGTCAATGAATCAGTTTACTAAATGGGTGTCTTGTTGGGGTAATGCAACCTCTATTACAGACCGTAAAGAATGTGTCTATGCAAAGGATCTGACCTTACGATATCCTATTCAGATGTGTTTTTCTGGTAATACCTTGAGATTCAGGTTTTCTAATCTTACAGGTACAGAGGATGTGCATTTGTCTAAGGCATACGTTGCAAAGATTCAGGATAATTATCAGCCTGTAGGAATTACGTTCTCTGGTTCAAACAGTGTGGTTCTTCTGCCTGGACAGGAACTGACAAGCGATGAGATTTCCTTTGATGTGTGCGCCGGTGAAACCATTGAGGTCAGCATGTACTTTGCCGGATATACTCAGATGAATGCAGGAACGCTGATTACAGGTCCCTTGTCAAAGGGAAAGTATGCCTATGGTGACTTTGCGGAGGCAAAAGAATTGCCAATGGATCTTTCTCGGAATACAAACTGGTTCTGGTTCTTGAATACTGTTGATATCCTTACTGAAGAGAAAAACCATGCCTTGGTTTGTTATGGTGATTCCATAACTGCCCAGAGTTGGCCAGATTACTTGGCATTGCGTACTTGGAAGGAGGGCTTCAGAAATGTTTCTATTATTCGTAGGGCGGTAAGTGGAACACGTATCTTGCGTCAGTATGACTGTATTACTTATCAGGCTTATGGCTTGAAAGGAGCAACCCGTTTTCCTATTGAACTGAATGTAGCTGGCGCCAGTGCCGTAATCATTCAGCATGGCATCAATGACATTATTCATCCTGTGGGTGTGGATGTCAATCCTTTCCGTCCTTGGAGTGATATGCCTACCTGTGATGATCTGGTCAAGGGAATGCAGGAACTTTATATCCAGCATGCTCGTCAGTTGGGATTGAAAGTCTGGAGTGGAACTTTGCTGCCTATCTACGGATGGAGAACCTATAATGAAGACCGTGATGTGTTACGTGGTCAATTTAATGAGTGGTTGCGAAACAGTAGAGATTTTGATGGCTGTGTAGATTTTGACAAGGCGGTCTGTGATCTTCAGCATCCTGCTGCTTTTGCTCCTGGCTTTGATTCTGGTGACCATTTACATCCAAGTGAGAGTGCTTATGAGGCTATGGCCAATTGTGTTCCTGAAGAATTATTTGTTTTATGAAAAAGATAGTCCTTTTGTTCTTGCTGATGGTTAATATTTCTGTCTATGCAGAAATCCATCCAAATAAGTTATTTCACATTTCAAAGAGCTCAAACCGTAATATCGTTTGCTACGAGGCAATACTGAAGGGCAATGCTTTGAATATTACAGATCCTGTACATCCATTTTGGATTAATAATGAAGATAAGCAGGGCGAGGAAACAGAACTGAATCTCATTCAGAAGAAGTTGGCTTATGGGTATAAGGCTATTAAATCTACTGCAACAGAAGCAGAGATTACTCTGAAAGCTTATAATAAACGTAGTATCAAGATACGCCAGCAAGGAGGAAAGTGGAGAGCGTATATTGTTATAAATGGTAAAGAAAGCCTGTTGAATGAAATTTACGTTAAGAGTAAAGAGGGTAATTCAATGATTGTAGAATACATTATCTTGAAAGGTAGCTTAAATGGTGCCAGCGTTCAGGAGAAGGTAGTAAACAAATAATCCTTTACATTTTTACTTCTCCTTTCACATAAAGTTGGAACAGGCTGTTTCGGGCATTGCTGATTACGTTTAGCGTTTTAACAACCATTCCGTTTACTCCTTGAGGATTATAATAAAGATGTATGGTTCCTGTTTCTCCAGGGGCTATAGGCTGTCTTGTCCAATCGGCAGAAATACAGCCGCAGGAACCGTCGCAGCTGACAATGATCAGTGGTGCATTCCCGGTATTTTGTATGGTAAAAGTGTGTTCCAGTGGTCCTTCATCTTCTTTTACAGTTCCAAAATAGAAGGTCCCGTCTGTACAGGACAGAACTGCCGTTTCCTCTTGCGGCGTATTTACCGGAGCAGTTTCTTCCTGCTCCGGTAGGTTTTTCCATACTATTATTGCCAATGCAGTAGCACACAGGCAACAAAATATTATAATCAAGATCTTTTTCATTTATCGTAAAGGCACCATTGAATAGAATTCAGGAAAAGTGTTTTAAAGTAGTCTAAGTCAAAGAGCTGCTTGTCGTGTCCGAATTGGAAATATACGTTTCTGGCCTTCTTGTGCTCATTGATCCAGAAGGTTGGGTGGTCTCCCATACGGATATCCGATGCGGGTACATAGCTGGCTTCATCCACATGGCCTAAGACATGAACGTTTGGTCTTGGGTCTATGTCATAGGTGTACCATTCATCCTTTGGAATGACAAAGGTATCAGGAACACCTGCAGTGATAGGGTGTGTCTTGTCTTCTACACAGACGGTGGCATCGGTAAGGGTTTCAATATAGTTCTTCCAGCGTATGCCACCCATGAAATCGCTGAACCATCCCCACATGGTGTAGCCATCGAAGATGTCACCCAGAAGTGAAGCATGATGGAATCCAATGTAGCTTCCGTGGCCTTCATCTATGTAGCGTTCAAAATCTTTCTGTGATGCTTCACTCCATGCATAAGGAGGGTAGTTCAAATGAATGATAAGGTGGTATTTGTCTATTTCACCAGCTTCCAGATTCTTAAGGTCTGCAATGAAGGTTGGTTCTATGTTCAATTGCTCCTTAAGGCCATCCATCCATGCTTTTGTGGCATCTACAAATCCTTGGTGAGGAGTTCCTTCTTCTGCCAGCACAAGTACTTTACGAGGAGCTGGAGTGCCTTTTTTGTTCTGGATGAGACTCAGATAGAGTGTGGTGCGTTCATCTCCCTGATAGTTATCGCTGGAGTATTCCCAGTACATACCACCACGAAGTCCGTTGTCCAGGATGTATTGACACTTCTGGGCCAGTGAGCGTGTGTTCTCAAAACCGTTCACTAGTTTTCCTTCTGCATCGGCCATGTAAGGAACCTGACCTTTTTCATCCCATTTCTCGGTGTAGATACCTAGATTATCGTGGTTACGCAGGTAATTGCGCAGTTTGCCTTCGCCTCTGCCGTAAAAAGGCATACCCATCACTAGTTTTTCCTTAGGAACGCCAGCTGCCAGATGCGCTTCCACACCTTGTGAGGCTGAGAGTCCGTTGGTTATTTCCGATGGATACAGAGCAGAGTGGTGATAAGGAGGGTTTCCCATGTCGTAGGTCATGGTATTTACCAGATCAATGTATTTGATACAGCTTTTAAAATCGATGTATTTGGCATTGGCCACGGTAGCACAGGTAACCAGTTTGTTTTTTCCTAAAACCTTTTTTAAGTCACGCATCAGAAGGGTAAAATTCTCCGTATCTTGAGGAGAACAGGAGATATTGGCGCTGTTCTGGGTAGGGTATTCCCAGTCGATGTCAATACCGTCAAGGTTAAACTCTTTTACTTTCTGCAGGCAACTTTTTGCAAAAGCCATTCTTTTTGCAGGGTCGGCAGCCATTTCGCTGAAGTTTCCGGCTCCCCATCCGCCTACAGAGACGAGTACCTTCAGTTTTGGATTCTGTTCTTTGAGCTTGCAAATCTGTTGCAGACGAGGTTCGTTGTCTATATACATTGCATCAAAGGTGTCTGCCACCTTTCCAAAGGCATAGTTGATGTGTGTCATAGTGGTAGGGTCTGGTATTACCTCACTCCAGGAAGTAACGTAGGCTACAATGACTTTGTCGTCTTTGTTTTGTGCTGTACTGCATTGGCAGAAGCCTAGAAAGGCTAAAAGCAGGTAAATGAGTTTTGTGTTCATGGTATGTTTTTCTTTTATTAATATTCTGAGATTAATGAAAGCCACTTTCCTGCCGAGGTTATCCATACTTCCTTGTAGCAGGCATTATTGGTCTGTGGCCAGTAAGGCTCGTCAGTATCAGCCCAGGATCGGATGCCCACAGGTATTTCGCCTACAATTTCACCAGAGGAGAAACTGTCCATGGAAGGGAAGCGGTGTCCTTCTCCATAGATAAGACTCTGTGCAAAAGGATTTTTTCCTACTGTCCAGTATAGCTGGGAAAGACCATATTCCTGCAGGGATGCATTACCGAGGTACTTTCCAATTTTTGCTGCCGCTTTTCCTAATGAAAGGATAATGGCCTCGTTGCCGTTATAGATATTGAACCAGACAGGGAAGCGCTTCAGGAAGTGTGTGTCATCCAGCGGAATACCTCCTGTGGTGAGCTGTTGGGTATACCGTTCTACAGCATTGGCTGGGGCAAAGATGTGCAGAGACTGGAATCCCTTTTCGTCCAGGTATTCTGTGGTAGAATAGGTGCCCGATGCTGCCATGTAATAAGGGGCTGTATAAGGCATGAGACTTTGCAGATAGCTGGCATACAGTTCCAATGCCTGTTTCCAAGTGGTAAAGTCTGCGTGCTGAGGCTGGCTTTGGCATAAATCCACCAGTGCCAATGCCAGAAGCTGTTCGCGAGATTGATGAATGAAATGTACTAGTGCTTTCCGGCTGTCATCTCTGTAGAAGAAACCTTTCAGCTCCGGCCTGTTTCCGTCTTTTTCCTGACAGTTCAGTGTATAGTTGATGAACTGCACAGCCTGCTGACCGTAGTCTGGATTCTTAGTGAGCAGGTAGAGTTGGGTGGCAGCCCAAGATGCTGTGGCAGTGAATACAGAAGGAGGGGTATTATAAGTATGCTCCATGATATGAGCATACGGTAGAATACCTTGTTTCTGATATTGCTCTTGCGCAAACAGGAAATCTTCCTCTGCCGCTTTCTTCAGTGCTTCATAAAGCGGGTGTTTCTCTCCCAGTACCCGGCAGGCAAAGGACTCGTAGGCTGCATAGAGGAAATTATCAAAGGCATGATTCTGTTTCCTCACGGTATGAATGTCATCGAAGGTTCCTGGCTGGTTGTCTGTCCAGTGAAGAAGTCCCAGGCTAGAAGCATGATATCCTTCTCCTAAACGGCATTGAAGAATGAATTTAAGTCCCCAGCAGGCTTCTTCTACTAGGCGCTGGTAAAGCTGAGGCTGACTGTTGCGGTACTTCTCTGCTGTTTCCAGCAAGGCAAAAGATACATCACCTGTCTGGAGTGTCTGTTGGGAGAGGTCTCCTGCATCGTGCCATCCACCACCATAAGAGAAACTCTTTCCGTTGAAATCAGCAAAAAGATCGGTATGGCACTGGTCGTGAATACCTTCTACTGCATCACCACATCGCTGGCAGAAGATATAGTTCAGCACGCGCCAAGCTGATGCTTCAAAGCAGCGGTTACCTATAAGGAAAGGCTCTGTTTGAAGATTATCTACGGTTATCTGGTAACGTCCAGGCTTTTTAAATGCGGTGAAATCAATGATTCCGAATGTTCCAATGCTGTTTTCTGTTTTTTCAATAATTCCTTTCTGTACGGTTTTCCCGTTTGATACATCGGTCAGAATATAGTTTTTCCCAATGTGCTGGGCATGGAGAATAGCTGTTTTGTCATGTTCTGGAAGGTAGCCCGACATGGAATAGACTATCTGGTCAGTTTCTGGTTCCCATCCTGTTTCCTTGGTCTTATATCCGGTAACTTCAAGTTGCAGATCCTTAATACAGTAATGTACGGAATCACTTCCTGTAGCATGTCTTCCTTTAATGTCGGTGTATAACCTTAGTTGGCTTACTTTTTCTCGTGGCAGTTCACCCAGTTCATACACCACTTCATTCCAGGTATTGGCATTCAGGTTGATGAGATGGGCACCTACAGGTGCTGGGGTAGCATTTTGAATCTGAAGGTTAAGGTTTATTACACCTGTTCCTTTGTAAGTAGGGAATACCCGGAGGGTAATACGGTCATATTTTTCCAGGTTCTCGTCATTGAGCGGTATAACGTAATCCACAGTACCGAAGATAGCATAGTCAGGATCATCGGGAGAACCCACAGGTCTTTTCCCCGTAGTAGTAGGTACATGCAAATTAATCTCTTGAGCCAGCAGCTTGGTTTCTTTTGCCTTTCTTTTTTGGCTTTGAGCCTCATAAGAAAGTTCAGCATTTTTTGCCAGTGGTTTGTGAATATAGCCGGAGGCAATAAGCTGCTTTTCCAGTTCAGTATCCAGCGAAGGCTCTTCCTGAGGTTGTGTGTTACATCCATAGATTAAGGCTAACAGGAAGAGTGAATATACAAATTGTTTCATTATATGCTCTTTTGGGCAAAAATACTAAAAAAAGAGTAAAGGTAAAAATATGTAATAAATTTATATATCTTTGCACCAAGAATTTAATAAATAATTAAGAAATGAAAAGAATTGTATTGATGGGTTTGGCCATGCTTGGTGCAACTGCACTCATGGCTCAGCAGAAAGTGACTATTAAGGGTAATGCTACCACTCCGCTAGTGTATGTCATGAATTATACCAATCAGGTATTGGATAGTGTATCTGTAGCAAATGGGGCATTTACTGTTTCTGCTACTTTGCAAGAAAAAGACCAGCTGCTTACAGTAGCAAACGGAAAGGATCGTAGAGCAGAGGGATACAAAGCTGTAACCTTCTTTGCTGATGCATCGGAGATTCTGGTAGATATGGACGGTAAGAAGGTGGTAACCAGCACACCAATGAACGACGTGTATGAGAAGGAGATGGCTGCCATGAAGGCTATTCCAAACGATGACGATGCTGCCTACGACAAGTTCGTGGTTGAGGCTTTAGAGCGTAACAAGGGTAATGTGGTGGGTGCTTTCCTGCTAAATTCATTCATGTATTCCCTGAGTTATGAGCAGCTCTGTGCCTATACGGCTCCTGAGGTTCCTTACTTCAGCAGTACTTTGCTTGATCGTCCAAAGAGAATTAAGGCTGATTTCGAGAAGAAGCTCCCAGGAAGCCAGTTCCACGACTTTGAAATGGCCGATATGGACGGTAAGATGCATAAGCTGAGCGAGTGGGTTGGTAATGGGAGCTATGTGTTGATAGATTTCTGGGCAAGTTGGTGTGGCCCTTGTCGTAGAGAAATGCCAAATGTTGTTGCTAACTATGAAAAGTATCACGGCAAAGGCTTTGAGATAGTAGGTGTATCATTCGACCGTACAGCAGAACCTTGGAAGAAGGCTGTAAGTACAATGAAGATGACATGGCCTCAGATTTCTGACTTAAAGTACTGGCAGTGTATTGCAGCAGATATTTATGGTGTTCATGCCATTCCTGCAAACTGTCTGGTTGGCCCTGATGGCAAGATTGTAGCAAATAACCTGACTGGCGAAGCTTTGGGAAAGAAATTAGCAGAGATTTACGGATTTTAACCCAATCTGAAAGTTTTCACAAAAATATGCCAACACCTCACATTTGCGGTGTAAAGGTTTGAAAATAAAATAGTTAGTTGTGATAGGTGTTTGTCAAACACCTATCACAACACCCTACCCAACACCCTACCCAACGGTAAGCGTCTCCGCGATGACGCTTACACATTATTTTGTCTCCTTTTTTTTATTTCTGAGATAAGAATCATCTTAGCTGATTGCAATTTTTGTGTTTGATGTCATGATAGGTGTGTGATAGGTGTTGTGATAGGTGTTGGAGCAACACCTATCACAGTTAAATAATTGAGCTTCTATAAATTAACCTGTCCGATGATAGGTGTTTACTATTTTTTATGTAAAAATAAGCTAAGTATTGGTTAGCCGAAATCACAGCTTAAGACCGGCCGGAATCATAACTTAAGATAAAAAAAATCCGTAGGTACGGACAAACAAGTCCGTCCTTGCGGACAGCTTATAAGATTACTTGAAGATAAGTTATGTCCTTCCTGCCCGAAGGACCAGTCCTTCAAGGCATAAGGACTAGTCCTTCAAGCAATAGGGACAAGTCCTTCTTTTCATAACCCGCATTTTTCTATCCACAGGTCGGCCATTCTCTGATGAGTAGCTGGGGTAGGGTGTATGCCATCCCAGCACCAGTGGTTAACGGGAATATCTGGATATTTCTTTAGGGTTTCATCAAACATCTCGTCAAAAGGAATAAGTGTAAGTTTATTATCTTTTGCTATCTGTTTAATGATTGCAGCCAACTTCCTGACGGCTTTTTCTCTTTCTGGGTAATTGTCAGCTTCTCCTGCCCAGCCTGCTTTTGCAACGAATGGAGTGCATAAGATGACTTGACATTTGGGATTATCTTTGATGGTCTTATCTATTAAAGCGCGGTATCTGGCTTCCCAGCTGGCATAGTCAAAAGGCTTCTTTTCTTTCTCCTCCAACCAGAAATGGATATCGTTTGTCCCGACCAAGATGGAGATGACATCGGCTTGAATATCCAGGCAGTCAGACTGCCATCTGTCTTCCAGGTTTTTCAGCGTATTTCCACTTATACCACGGTTGTAGAACTGTAATTCCTTTTCTGGCTCCTTTCCCATGAAATGAGATGCACATAGGTACATATAACCACTCCCGAATAAATGATTCCAGTCCCAATGATTTCTTTCCGAAGAAGGTAATCCGGCAACATCGTTTCCCCATCCTCCATCGGTTACACTATCTCCTATGAAGAGCACCTTCTTGCCTGTTCCTTGTTGAGCCGACAGTGGCAAGGATAGGATAATGAATAAAAAGAATACTACCTTTTTCATGAATGATTTTTGTTTTATCAGAGCGAGATTTAATGTAATTTGCTACCATTTGTACACCCGAGGCATTCGTAGAAAAAGAAAAACACCTCATAATCAAGTGATTACGAGGTGTTATCTGTACCCAGACCCGCATTTGAAATATT
>JAKSLR010000037.1 GCA_024401095.1 Bacteroidaceae bacterium | reverse complement strand
TGATCCGTAGTCAAATGCTCTATTCAGTTGAGCTAAGGAGCCATTCTTTTGTTTTGCGAGTGCAAAGGTACTACTATTTTTTTGAACTTGCAAATCATTTTCGAAAAAAATATGCGGAAGGCCCTTGAAAAATTAACCTTCCGCATAAAATGTGTATTTAAATCAGTTCAATGCTGCGCTTTACGAAGTTGTTCAGTGCTTCACCCTTAAGCATGCCGTTCTGGAGCAGTGCCAGGTCAATGAGTTGTGGGATTACCTTATTACTCTTGGCATAGGTGCTCAGGATTTCCTTTTTCTTGTCCTGCTGTGCGGTAATATCCTTCTCGCACTGGCTCAGGTTGTCTTTCTCCTCCTGGGTCAGCTCTTCTGGCTTCTTACCATCCTGTTGCTGCTTGAGTACAGCTTTGCGTGCCTCCAGGCCTTTGATCTCTGCTTCGATAGGCTTGATTTCTGCTTCTGTCTGTGCCTGAGTGTCTTCCAGAATACCCTTTACCAGCTTGTGGTTGGTATTCAGTACAATGTTGTACATGTCTGGCATCTCACCATAGAATGCCATACCTGGCTGGATGCGTGCCATGTCCTTCATACGGCGCATATACTCGCTCTGAGTAATCATGACAGGTGCTGCATTCTCACCCAATGCCTGAGGATCTACGTTAAACTCGGTCTTCTCTACCTTTGGAAGCATGGTGCTGAATACGGTATTAAGAGTCATTCGGTCACGTACATCTACAGCCTCAGGAGCATCGTTCTCCTTCACGATGAGGCGTTCTATGGTGTCACTGTCTACACGGGTAAATGTACACTTCTCCAGCTTCTGTTCCAGCATGCCTACCAGTGGGGTATCCAGCTGACCATCCATCAAGAGTACATTGTAGCCCTTGTTCTTGGCAGCTTCAATGTAGCTGTACTGAGCCTCCTTGTCGCTGGCATAGAGGTAAACCAGCTGGCCGTCCTTATTGGTCTGGTTGTCCTTGATGAGTGTGTTGTATTCTTCGTAGGTGTAGAACTTTCCATCGCAATCTTTCAACAGGGCAAAGTTTTTGGCTTTTTCATAAAAGTCTTCGGTAGAGAGCATGCCGTAGTGGATGAACAGCTTAATGTCGTCCCACTTCTTCTCAAATTCTGCACGGTCCTTCTTGAAAATCTGCTGCAGTCGGTCGCTTACCTTTTTGGTAATATAGGTGGAGATTTTCTTCACGTTGGAGTCGCTCTGCAGGTAGCTACGGCTCACGTTCAACGGAATGTCTGGTGAGTCGATTACACCATGCAGCAAAGTAAGGAACTCTGGCACGATGCCTTCCACGTTATCGGTCACGAACACCTGGTTGCAGTACAATTGGATTTTGTTGCGCTGCAAATCAAGATTAGTTTTGATCTTAGGGAAGTAGAGCACGCCGGTCAGGTTGAATGGGTAATCCACATTCAGGTGAATCCAGAACAGTGGTTCGTCGTTCATAGGGTAGAGGTCGCGGTAGAACTTGGTGTAATCCTCGTCCTTCATGTCGGCAGGCTTCTTAGTCCAGATAGGAGTTGTGTCATTGATTACATTGTCCTCTTCTGTATCTACCTGCTTGCCGTCTTTCCACTCGGTCTTCTTGCCGAAGGCAACAGGAACGGCCAGGAAGCGACAGTACTTGCTGAGCAGGTCCTGAATTTTGTTCTTCTCCAGGAACTCCTCGCAATCTTCATCGATATGCATTATGATGTCAGTACCGCGTTCTGCCTTTTCGGTAGGCTCAATGGTATAGGTAGGACTACCGTCACAACTCCACTTCACAGCTTGTGCACCTTCCTTCCAGCTCTTGGTGATGATGTCCACCTGCTTGCTCACCATGAATGATGAGTAGAATCCTAAACCAAAGTGACCAATGATAGCATTGGCATCTTCCTTGTATTTCTCCAGGAAATCGTTTGCACCAGAGAAGGCAATCTGGTTGATGTATTTCTCAATCTCCTCTTCGGTGAGACCGATACCGCGGTCGCTCACGGTAATAGTCTTAGCATCCTTGTCGAAGCTCACACGAACGGTAATGTCGCCCATGTCTTCGGTAAGCTCACCCTTTGAAGCCAGTGTCTTGAGCTTCTGGGTGGCATCTACTGCGTTCGAAACAATCTCACGGAGAAAAATCTCGTGATCACTGTACAAAAACTTCTTGATAACAGGGAAAATGTTTTCCGTAGTTACCCCAATATTTCCTTTTTGCATATTTGTGTTTTTTTAAATTAAACTTTCTTGTATCACTGGTTCGGCAATAATGATGGGACAATTTGTCACTGCCAATGTCAGTTTGTCAATGTCGGCTTGTGCAATAATTGTTGTACCAAAACCAGGTTCGTCATTAATAATTAGGTTAGATATCTCATCTTCCAGATAAGTTTGAATGCTTCTGCGTAGAGGGCGTGCTCCATACTGAGGGTCAAATCCCTTTTCTGCCAGAAATTTTCTTGCTTCATCAGTAACCTCCAGGTGGTAGCCCATGTCTTCAACTCGTTGAATAAGCTTTTTCAACTCAATATCAATGATGTTCAGCATGGAGTGTAGTTCCAGAGGGTGGAAGGTGATAATCTCATCTAAACGGTTCAAGAATTCAGGTGCAAATTGCTTTTGCAAAGCCTTGCGAATTATACTGTCTGCATTTGCATCTGTGTTCTTAGAACTGGTGAAGCCTATACCTTGTCCGAATTCCTTCAGCTGGCGGCTTCCTACATTTGATGTCATAATGATTACAGAGTTGCGAAAATCTACGGTTCTTCCATTACTGTCTGTAAGCCTTCCTTCATCCATTACTTGAAGAAGAAGGTTAAATACATCAGGATGAGCTTTTTCTATTTCATCCAACAGAACGATAGAATATGGTTTTCTGCGTACTTGCTCTGTTAACTGGCCGCCTTCTTCATAGCCTACATATCCTGGAGGCGCGCCAACTAATCTGCTGACAGTGAATTTCTCCATATATTCGCTCATGTCAATTCGAATTAGAGAGTCTGATGAACCAAACATGAATTTTGCTAATTCCTTAGCTAATAGAGTCTTGCCAACACCTGTCGGTCCAAGAAACATAAATGTTCCTATAGGTCTGTTAGGATCTTTCAAGCCAATTCTACTGCGCTGTATAGCCTTTACTAGTTTTGTTACAGCATCATCTTGATCAATGACTTCCTTGCATAAAGTTTCTTTCATGCCTTTGAGCTGGTTACCTTCTGCTTGAGCCATTTTTGTTACAGGAACACCTGAAATCATAGATACGACTTCAGCAATCATCTCTGCTGTTATTTCTACAGGGTTTGCTTCTAGTTCCTGATTGAATAATTCTTGCTGTTGGGAGATTTCTTTTTCTATTTCAACTTGACGTTCTCTTAAATTTGTGGCCAGTTGGTAATTCCCAGCTTTTACCGCATCCATCTTTTCTTGACAGATTTGGGCTCTTTTTGCATTTAACTCAAGTACAAGGCTAGGAGTAATTGTTTCCTTCATGTGAGCACGTGAACCTGCTTCGTCAATGATGTCTATGGCTTTATCTGGAAAGCTTCTGTCTGTCAAGTAGCGCTCTGCTAAACGTACAGCTTGTTCTATGGCTTCATCTGTATATTTTACATGGTGATGCTCTTCATATCGCTCTTGTAGATTAATCAAGATTTGTAAAGTTTCTTCTTTTGTAGGCGCTTCAACTATTATCTTTTGGAAACGACGTTCAAGAGCCCCATCTTTTTCAATGCTGTTCCTGTATTCATCCAAAGTTGTAGCGCCAATGCACTGTAATTCTCCACGTGCCAATGCAGGCTTTAAAAGGTTTGCTGCATCCATGGTTCCGCTGCTAGCTCCAGCTCCGATTATAGTATGAATCTCATCTATGAAAAGAATGACTTCATCATGCTCTTTCATCTCGCTGATAAGGTTTTGCATACGCTCCTCAAATTGCCCGCGAAATTTTGTTCCTGCTACTATTGAAGCCATATCCAAGCGAACCAGACGCTTGCCCATAAGGGTATGAGGAACGGTGCCTTCTACAATTTTCGTTGCCAGTCCTTCAACAATGGCGCTTTTACCGACTCCTGGCTCTCCAATCAGTATAGGATTGTTCTTCTTCCTTCGTGAAAGAATTTGAGATAATCGCTCTATTTCCTTTTCTCTACCAATAACAGGATCTAGTAGTTTTTCTTCCGCTGCTTTTGTGATATCAGTGCTGAATTTATCAAGAAATGGTGTGTCTTTGTGCTCTTTGTTCTTGCTTGATTTGTCATTTTTTTTCTCACCTTCTTGACTTATTCTGATCATTCTAAAATTACCTTGCCCATTTTCTTCAGGAAAGGCATCTTCTTCCTCATCGTCGTCATCTGTTTCAAATCCGTTCAGAGGAGACTGTGAGTATAGTGATGAATAAAATGGGAAGGGCTGATTTAATTCATCAGTTGCTTGGGAAGTAAATCTTGTTTTATGAGTCATTTTTTGTCTATAAATACATATTTGCCTTAGGCTTTACAAATCTTGTGCCAAATCTTGTTAACAATCTTTTTACCTTAAAAGTTTTTACAATTAAGAAAAAAGCAGTAATTTTACAAAGTTTTTGGGGCAGTTAAACCAACCCCTCTTAAAATTTTTGTAAAAAGAATTAGTTAAATGACTGTAGACGAAAGAATTATAAAAGTTGACATTGAGAAGGAGATGCGTACATCATACATAGATTATTCTATGTCTGTTATTGTTGCTCGTGCTCTTCCTGATGTTCGCGATGGATTCAAACCTGTACATCGCCGTATTTTATATGGAATGATGGAACTAGGATATACACAAGATAAACCATATAGAAAATCAGCTCGTATTGTTGGTGATGTACTTGGTAAGTATCACCCACATGGTGATTCTTCTGTATATGGTGCCTTGGTTCGTATGGCTCAGCCTTGGGCTATGCGTTATCCGTTAGTTCAGGGACAAGGAAACTTTGGTTCCATTGATGGTGATAGTGCTGCTGCTATGCGTTATACAGAAGCCCGATTGTTCAAGTTGGGTGAGGAAATGATGGGAGATGATCTGTACAAGGAAACCGTTGACATGGATCGTAACTTCGACAATACATTGGACGAACCTTCTGTATTGCCAACCCGAATTCCTAATTTGTTGGTAAACGGCGCAACAGGTATTGCTGTAGGTATGGCAACAAATATACCAACTCACAATTTGGGTGAGGTAATTGATGGTTGTGTTGCTTATATTGATAATCCTGACATTGATACTGAGGGTTTAATGCAATATATTCCAGCACCAGATTTTCCTACAGGTGCATACATTTATGGTATTTCTGGAGTTAAGGATGCATACGAGACTGGCCGTGGACGCATTATGATGCGTGCAAAGGCAGAAATAGAAAATGGACCAACTCATGACAAGATTGTCATTACAGAGATACCTTATGGCGTTAACAAGGCTGAATGTATCAAACATATTGCAGATCTGGTTAATGAGAAAAAACTGGACGGTATTTCTAACGCTAATGATGAGTCTGACCGCGAAGGTATGCGTATCGTTATTGATGTTAAGCGTGACGCAAATGCCAAGGTTGTTCTGAACAAGCTATATAAGATGACAGAATTACAGACTGCGTTCAGTGTAAACAATATTGCTTTGGTAGGTGCACGTGGAGCTGCTCAACCAGGTCGCCCGAAATTGTTATCTCTCAAGGAGTGTCTACAATATTTTGTAGAACATCGTCATGAGGTGGTTATCCGCCGTACTCAATATGATTTACGTAAGGCACAAGAACGCGCACATTTATTGGAAGCATTAATCGTTGCTTGTGATAATATTGATGAGGTTGTACATATTATCCGTTCTTCTCATGATCCTCAGGAGGCTCAGAATCGCTTGATGGCTCGTTTCGGATGGGATGATGTCCAGGCTAAATACGTGGTTGAAATGCGTCTGCGCCAGCTGACAGGTCTTATGATGGAGAACTTGCGCAATGAATATGATGAAATCTTGAAGAAGATTGAATACTATCAGCAGATTCTGTCAGATGATGTTCTTTGTTGGAAGGTAATTAAGGATGAGCTTCTTGAGGTGAAAGAAAAATATGGTGATGCTCGTCGCACTGAAATTATTCCAACAGCAGGAGAATTTAATGCTGAGGACTTCTATGCTGATGAAGATGAAGTAATTACAATCTCTCATCTCGGCTATATTAAGCGCACTCCATTGGCAGAGTTCCGCACACAGGCTCGTGGAGGCATGGGTGCTAGTGGTGGTAAGACACGTGATGCTGACTTTATTGAGTACATCCATCAAGCTACTACACACAATACCATGATGTTCTTTACCCAGAAGGGCCGTTGCTACTGGCTTAAGGTATATGATATTCCTGAAGGTAACAAGGGGTCAAAGGGTCGCGCTATCCAGAACCTTTTGAATATTGAAAGCGATGATGCTGTCAATGCATTTATCTGTATTAAGGATCTGAATAATGCGGAATTTGTAAATAGTCATTTCCTGATGTTCTGTACCAAGAGCGGTATAATCAAGAAGACTACATTGGCAGATTATAGCAGACCACGTGCTAATGGTGTAATAGCAATTAATATTAAGGAAGATGATAGAGTTGTCGATGTCTGCTTGACTGGTGGAGAAGATGAAATTCTGATTGCCAACAAGAATGGTCGTGCAATTCGATTCAATGAATCTACAGTACGCCCAATGGGCCGTGCAGCTACTGGTGTGAAGGGTATGGTACTTGATGGACCAGACGATGAAGTAGTTGGCATGGTTTGTGTAGATGATCCTAAGACACAGACAGTCATGGTCGTTAGTGAACAGGGTTACGGAAAGCGTAGCGATGTAGAAGACTATAGAATTACAAACCGTGGTGGAAAGGGTGTCAAGACTCTTGAGGTTACGGACAAGACCGGTAAGCTTATTGCTATTAAGGCTGTAACAGATGAGAATGATTTGATGATTATCAATAAGAGCAGCATAACACTGCGTCTGAAGGTAAGTGAGGTTCGTGTAATGGGCCGTGCTACTCAGGGAGTCAAATTGATTAATCTGACAAAGCGTAATGACCAGATTAGTAGTGTTTGCAAGGTAGATGCTGCAAGTGAGGACGAAGAATCTGTAAATGAAAATACTCAGGAAGGAGAAACTCCAACTCCTGAGACACAATCTGAAAGTTAACAATTAGTACTAATTATTTTTAATTTAAACAAACTATGAAGAAGCTTTTCTTGATGACAGCTATGGTACTTGGTTCAAGTGTAGCTGTAATGGCTCAGGATGCTAAAACTTTGAGTGCTGAGTTCAAGGCTCTGCAGGGCCAGGTTAGCAAGGCTCAAGATGCAGTAATTTTGGGTCAGGGCGATGCTAATGCTTTCTATGGCATGGTAAACGACCTGTTTGCAAAGGGTTATGCTCTGGATAAGGTTGCTGAGCAGCCAGATGCTAAGGGTAAGGTAAAGAACAATTTCCGTAAGCCTAATTCTGAGGTTTTAAACCAGTTGCGTGGTCAGTTGGTTAATGGTGGTGTTGAGGCATTCAATTCTGATAACAACCAGAAGGCATTAGAGTTCTTCGGTACTTATTGCGATGCAGCAAAGCACCCAATGTTTGAGAGATTCAACTATGCACAGACAGACACCATGCTGCCTATGATTTCTTACTATGCAGCTTTGGCAGCAACTCGTATTGAGAACTATGAAGCAGTTCTTAAATATGCTGATGCAGGTACTCTGGACAAGGAGAACGGTTCTACTGCTATGCAGTTGAAGGCAGAGGCTTACAAGAAGTTGGGCGATATGGATAAGTATGTAGCTACTTTGAACGAGGGTATTTCTAAGTTCCCAAGCCAGAGCGGTTCATTCGCATTGGGTATCATTGATAATTATGTACAGGCAGGTCAGCTGGATCAGGCTCTCGCATTCTGCGATCAGCGTATCTCTTCTACTGGTGACTACATCTCTTACTACATGAAGGGTTATGTATTGACCAACCAGAAGAAGTATGACGAGGCTGATGAGGCATTCGCAAAGTCTGTTTCTATGGAGTCTACCAATGCACAGATTTTCTATTTTGCAGGTCAGAACTTGATTGACAAGGTGATCGAAATGGAAAACAATGGTCCTAAGTATGGTGAAGATGGATACGAGAAGTTGGTAGATGATATCAACGGTGTATTCAAGAAGGCAGAGCCATATTTTGAGAAGGCTAAGGAACTTGCTCCTGATCAGCCAGCTCTTTGGAAGGCTTATCTGAACCAGATCTACTACAGACTGAAGGAGATGGATAAGTACGAAGCTTTGCAGAACTCTTAATAGGTTTGAAATAAGTATTAAAAAGGTGCATTCTTTTGGGATGCACCTTTTTTTATTATTCAAGTTTGTCTGTTTCTTTATTTTTTCTTTTCTTTGCCTTGTAATAATATGACAATTTGATAAACATGAAATACAATAGAGTACTTACTATAGCAGGCAGTGACTCTGGTGGAGGGGCTGGAATACAGGCAGACATAAAAACAATCAGTGCATGTGGCTGTTATGCAGCGTCTGCCATTACTGCTATTACAGTTCAGAACACATTAGGTGTGACAGGTGTGCATCCTGTTCCTGTTGAAATAATTGAACAGCAAATTGCTGCTGTCATAGAAGATATAGGGGTTGATGCCATAAAAATAGGTATGTTACATTCTTCCCAAGTGATAGAGTGTATTTGCCGTCAGTTGGATAGATTTCAGATTAAGAATGTGGTTATTGATCCTGTCATGGTCTCTACATCTGGGCATCGTCTTATAGAAGAAAGTGCTATTACCTCATTGATTAGTGATCTTCTTCCTCGAGCTCGTGTAATTACTCCAAATATCCCAGAGGCTGAAATACTTTTGGATGGGGTCAAGTTGGAGTGCCAGTCAGCATTGCCAGATGCAGCAAAGATGTTGGCGGAGAAAACAAATACTTCCGTCCTGTTGAAGGCTGGTCATCTCACAGAAGAGAAGTTGGTAGATATCTTTTACGATGCGGAAGAAGGGAAAATATATGAACTTCCATCTGTTCGTATCAATACCAAAAACACACACGGTACTGGTTGTACTATGTCTTCTGCTTTAGCAAGTATGTTGGCAAAAGGTATGGAACTTTCTGTAGCCGCAGCTGCAGCAAAAAATTATATTAACGAGGCAATCATTGCAGGTGCAGATTATGAGATTGGTCATGGCTTTGGACCTGTAAAGCATTTTTATAAATACTGGTAGAAAAGAAAAAGGAAGAATTTAGAACCTTTGCTGCTATGAAGAAAACGTTTGTGTTTATAAGCTCTTTACTTTTTGCTGGCGTAGGCTATGCACAGGACCGACCAAATATCATTTTGTTTTTAGTTGATGATATGGGCTGGCAGGATACGTCTTTGCCTTTCTGGAAGAGTAAAACATTTTATAATGAAGCGTATGAAACACCTAATATGGTTCGTCTTGCAGCTCAGGGTATGATGTTCACACAGGCTTATGCTTGTAGTGTTAGTTCTCCTAGTCGGTGCAGCCTGCTTACGGGAGCAAACAATGCTCGTCACCAGGTGACGAATTGGACCATGTCACGTGATACATCGACAGATCTTCCTTCTAATTCAGTATTACTTCCTTCGTGGAATTATAACGGTATCAGTCCTGTAGGAGGGGTGAATAATACGTATGTCGGAACTTCTTTCGTAGAGCTTCTTCGCCAGAATGGATATCATACCATCCATTGCGGAAAGGCCCATTTTGGTGCCAAGGATACTCCAGGTGAAGATCCGTTGAATTGGGGATTTGAGGTAAATATTGCGGGCCATGCTGCTGGTGGACTGGCTACTTATCTTAGCGAGAAGAACTATGGTCATAACGAAGATGGTAGTCCGTATGCCCTCAATGCAATTCCCGGCTTAGAAAAATACTGGCAGACAGGAACATTTGCTACGGAGGCACTTACGCTTGAGGCGATAAAAGCTTTAGACAATTGGAAAAGCCAGAAATCAAATCCTTTTTATTTGTATATGTCGCATTATGCAATTCATATTCCAATAGATAAGGATGAACGTTTCTATCAGAAATATATTAATAAAGGTTTGACACCTAAAGAAGCCGCCTACGCTTCTCTTATAGAAGGAATGGACAAGAGTCTGGGTGATCTGATGAACTGGCTGGAAGAGAACGGAGAAACTGATAATACCATAGTAATGTTCATGAGTGATAACGGAGGTTTAGCAACCCAGCCAGATTGGCGTGACGGACCGCTTTATACTCAGAATTATCCGCTTAATAGTGGTAAGTGTTCATTATATGAAGGCGGCATTCGGGTTCCAATGATTGTTCGTTGGCCGGGTAAGGTTGCACCTCAATCTCAATGTGATAATTATCTCATGATAGAAGACTATTATCCAAGCATTTTAGAAATGGCTGGAGTGAAAGATATTCCTGAGACAGATGGCTTGAGTTTTATTCCTATGCTTTTGGGAGAGGGAGATACATCACATGGTCGTCCGCTTATCTGGAATTTTCCAAACATATGGGGTAATGAAGGACCTGGAATCAATTTGAATTGTGCAGTTCGCCTGGATGAATGGAAAATGATTTATTATTGGGAAACAGGAAAGAAAGAATTGTTTAATATAACCGAGGATATTTCGGAGAAACAAGAATGTTCTTCACAATATCCAAAGATAGTCAATAAACTTTCAGCTATTCTTGGCAATTATTTACGTAAGGTTCAGGCTCAGCGTCCTGTCTTTAAAGCGAACGGTATGCCATGTGCATGGCCTGATGAATAAAAAATGCAGGGCAATTGTTTCACAACAACCCCTGCATCAACTAATTATTACCTAAATCTACAATTTAAAAAGTGTTTAACTAATTATACTATTAAAAACTTCACAGTTTTCTTCTATTTTAAACAGAACTACGATGATTCTTTTATTTATATTGGAAAGCCAGGTATGAGTGAGGCTTAATAGTAAGAGGGAATCTTTTTGTCGTGATTTGTTTCCCCTTGCGAGTTTTACTTTCTGTAATCACAACTTTTGGATTTTCTCCTTCTTCCAGATTACTAAGTTCTGTTGATGAAACATTTTCGTTGGCTACCAAGTTCACTTGAACAGCTTCATCATTGAAATTCTCTACTATTAAAGTCTTATTGTCATACATGAACAAGCTCACTTTTGATGGCCCCTCTAGATAGAAGTCCAGATCTTGACTCATGGTCTTTCTAATTTCATTCAATGCTGCTTCTGGATAGTCGTATAGATTTCCAAAATCATCAGGAATAGTCAGTACATACAAATAGCCCTTTGAATAAAGTGCCTTATGCAAGATAGGATAGCCAGAAACACCACCATTTAACGGACGTCCTGCACTGACGATTTCCCAACTGTCATTTGTCTGATAAAGTACCTGTGGAATCAAAATATCACGTGAACTCTTTCCATAACGTCCAAAGTCATTGACGATTGCCTTTAAATCTGTGCATCTCAGTTCACAGATTTCTGCAATCTTTTCAGGAATAGCCTTTAGCAAACCTGTTGTTATGATAACATCCTTACCTGCTTGTAATTGCTTACGGATTTTAGCAGCAATACCAGGATCAGCAGCTGCTTGCTGGGTTAGAAGCAGAATTTCTTGATCTTGTGCAAAGGTTGGGTGCATGTCCATTGGTAGACCTATCATACCAAGGTAATTCTGAAGGAAGTCTTCACCCAGTGTGTGGTAAGGCTTATATGACTTGATACCAATAGGATTTCCAAGTTTTCCAACCAAGGCATCAGCTTTGTGCAATGTGATATCTGCAATGCGTGCCATAGTAGTAGGGGTGATGGTTTCTTTTCCTTTCTTGAAAGGAGCGGTCATGTCGTCGTAATTCCAGCTAGTACCATTGCCTTGCCATGGAGCACGGAAATTAGGAGCCAGTTTGACATCCAGAAGCTGGTTGTAAGCAAACAGCATGACGTCACGTGCCTTTGCTATGGCTGTCAGGTGTAGTTGTTCTGCATAACGGTCCATGCTCATGTTAATGCCACCAGCATCAACCCAACCGCCACCGTTACGTCCTCCAGAGAGATTCTCGTAGTAGGTCATGACGTTATAACTGAGATAATTCTGAAGATGCTGGTTGCCTCCTGGGTCACGGGTTTCAGTTCCGGTCCATACTCCGTCGAAAATCTGTGGTCCATCTTCTAAGTTAAAGCCTAGTCCCTGGAAATGATCATACCAGTTTGGGTATTTAATGATTACCTTTACTTTTGGATTGATTTTCTTTGCAGGATTTACAACCAAATTGCGTCCTGCTTCATTCATGAGTTTCAAACGGTATTCTGTCCAGGTCATTCCTCCTTTTGCCTCAATTTCGATATCCGATTTGCAACTGGTAAAGAAGAAATCATCCAACAGGAATTCATCAAAATGCTTAGCTGTATGTTCTGCAATTTGCTGAACCATTTTACGGTGCTCAGGATCGGAATAGCAGAAAGTTTCAAAATCGTTTGATTCGTCGATGGTGTATGTAATACCACCAGCAACCTCTATGCCTTGTTTTTGGAAAAACTTCTTGGCTTTGTCAAGTGTCGCATCGGGAACAATCAGCAAATCTCGATGTGTCTCCAGATAAATCTTATCAACATCCAGCTGGTCAGAAATGGTTTTCCATGTTGATTCTAACCATTTGGCATCTTTCATCTTTTCAACTTCGTAGGCACGCACGTATACAGAAACAGAAAAATTCTTGTGCTTCTGTTGTGCTAAAGTTGTCTGACAGAAGATTGTCAGAAACATTAGAAACAAAGAATAGAATAAGAATTTTTTCATAGCTAAAAATTTAATAGTTTAAATAGCAGCTTAACATCTAATGGAAAGCGCCAGGAACTGGCGCTTTCCACGATAGTGTTTCTTACATATATTTTAGTTGTGTTTGTGTGTCTCTTGTGTTTGTGCTGTTCACTTGTTTTTCTATTTGCAAAGATAGATGTAAATTTCCCATCTTAAGATATAAAATGGATTGTTTCAAAGGCTTGTTTTGATTCAAAAAGGGGTTGGTTTGTGTCATTCTTATGTTTTGGATACATATTTGGTCGTTTTGGGATTCAAATGAATACTATATGGGGTTGCTCTTCTCGTGAAAAATGTGTTAATTTGCAGAAAAGAAGAATATGTTATGAGAAAGATAGAGATGTCACGTCTAGTGTGGGTTTTTGCAGCTTTGCTGTTTGCTCTGCCACTATGGTCTGTAGAGTCAATTCCTGCCAATGATATCATGTTTCGAAATATCAGTGTCCAAGACGGGCTGTCAAGCAATAGTATTACTGCTCTTCATCGTGATCGTAGAGGCTTTATCTGGATAGGAACAAATTCTGGATTGAACCGGTTTGATTCCTACAATGTTCAGCAATATACACCTCAGAAGAATAGTTTGAATGGAGAATGGGTGATAGACTTGTTTGATTCTCCATCAGGAAATGTCTGGATTAAGACCCGTGAAGGGGGGTACAGCATTTATGATTATAAGAAGGGTGTCTTTAACCATGATATTAAAGATGCACTCCAGAAGCATAATCTGAAAGGTGACAATTCCTCTTCGATAGGTTCGAGCCTTGGCGGGCGGTATTTTTATGTGTTGGATAGTGATCAGATTCAGCTTTATGATACTTTATCAAACCGCGTACATTTGTATCCTCTGGCTCAGAAAGGCGATTGCAGTATGTCTATGACGGAAGAAACTCTTTTTACATTGTTCAATAATGGACGGTTGTATTCTACCAATATCCGTACTTCACAGACTGCAGAGATATTAATTCCAGAACGCTATCATGACTTACTCAACGGCCAACAGCCCAAAGTGTATGCTGATAGGAAGAATGGAATATGGCTACATACTTATCGAAATAATCTGGTCTTGTATAAAAAGAGCCTTCTTTCAGAGTGGCAGGAGATTCTCGCTCCTTCAGCCGAAGACAACTTTAATCGTGCTAGAGCCATTCAGGAAGATAGGCAAGGACATGTCTGGATTATCACTAGCCATACGGGCGCTTTTATCTATGATCGAAATACAGGAGTGTTGAGGCAGTATTTGCATGACCAGAACCAGCTTCATACCTTGGCTAGTAATAATCTGGCAGCGCTTCATATAGATTATGACGGTATTGTATGGATAGGAAATTATAAATATGGTGTTTCCTATTATGTGCCAGAAGCACAGACTTTCTTCAAGAAAACGTTTAGCCAATATAATGATATTCAGTGTTTTGCCCAAGTTGGTGACAAGCTGTTTGTCGGCACCGATGGTGGTGGGCTATGGTGTAAGGATATCGATAAAGATTATGGTGAACATTTAGTGACACCTGCCAATGTCTTGGTTTCGTTAAAGGCAGATAGCAAAGACCGCTTATGGATGGGAACCTATCAGCGTGGTCTGTTATGCTATGATCATGGAAAATTGAGTCATTACAATGTGCGTAACAGCAACTTGAAGGATAGTGACATCTATGGTGTGGCCGAAGACGAAGATGGCCGGATCTGGGTCATTGCCCTGAATGGAAATCTCTATTGCATGAATGCTGATGGCCAGAATTTCCAAATCGTTATGGATATGAAAAACGGAACCCAATTCCGTTGCATTATTTATGGCGGTAACAATAAGCTCTATGTTGCCACATCCATGGGTTTGCTTATGGTAGACACGCAGACACGTAGACATCAGTATCTGTATGAGACTCCTCATGGACATTCTCTTCCAAATGGTGTCTTGAATCAAGTCTTGAAAGACAAAAACGGAAATCTTTGGTTAGGTGGAACGCAAGGATTAACTTACTGGAACCTGCGTGAAGACACTGTGGTTCATTTCGATGAGTCAAACGGCTTGCCCGATAATTTTGTAAATGCGCTGTGTGAGGATAATACGGGTCAGGTTTGGGCTGGTACCGTAAATGGGGTCGCACGTATAAACCTTAAACAGTCACCTTGGGAAGTCTGTCCTTTCTCTAGTAAAGACGGCTTGACAGCAGATATGGTGAATGAAGGTGCGATGTTCAAGCTAAGCAATGGTAATATATTTGTAGGCAGTCCAAATGGATATACCATTATCCTTCCTCAGGAAGTGCATCATGATACCTATAATGCTACTATTTACCTTACTCAGCTGGAATCTGATCTTTCCTCTGGGGGAATTGTCTGGAATGTATCACCAGAATGTGCTACAGCCATAAAGCTTCATGAAGAGGAACTTCCTTTCCTGAGAATATATTTTTCAACGCTTGATTTCAATGATTTCCAAAAAGTAAGCTATGCCTATCGCATAAAAGGCAAGCATGCCGACTGGATCTATACACGTTCTAATCAAATTGACTTGTCATTACTGTCTTCTGGTAAGTTTGAACTTGAGATCAAGGCTTGTAACATTGAGGGTAAATGGTCACCAAATATAAAGACTTTCACCATCACCGTCATTCCTGTTTGGTATAAAAGATGGTGGTTTATCCTGATCTGTGTTCTCATTATTCTTGCCTTTGCTCTTTATTCCAACTATCGTTATGCAAGTTACAAGCGTGCAAAAGAAAGCTATCTGGCACAGAAAGAAGAAAGCCGACGTATTCAGCAGGTAAACGACATGAAAATGCAGTTCTTT
Source organism: Bacteroidaceae bacterium (assembly GCA_024401095.1). GTDB lineage: Bacteria > Bacteroidota > Bacteroidia > Bacteroidales > Bacteroidaceae > Minthousia. Next base: position 12,701 of record JAKSLR010000037.1, on the reverse strand, counting down.
GCCAACGTAAGCCATGAGTTGCGCACACCACTCACGCTTATCATTAATCCTCTTAAGGAATTCATGCAGGTGAATCCGCAATACAGGAATTCTTTGCTGTCTACTGTGCTGCATAATTCAAACTATCTGTTGGAACTTATCAACCAGCTGTTAGATTTCCGCAAATTGGATGCGAAAGGCGAGGTCATGAATTATGTACATGGTGATATGATTACGCTGGTTAAAGATCAGATGCAAGGCTTTGCCATGCAGGCTGAAAAAAGAAATATTCGTTTTGAGTTGGATTCTGTCCATGCCAGCATCCCGATGGATTTTGATTATAATAAGTTACAGAAGATTCTGATGAATCTGCTTTCCAATGCGTTCAAGTTTACCCCAGATGGAGGTGCTATTACTATCAAAGCCCAGACGACAGACAACATGTTGATTCTTAAAGTGACCGACACGGGCTGTGGTATTCCTGAAAAGGACCGAAACAAGGTTTTTGAGTGTTTCTATCAGGTTGACTCAAACGACAATCCTACAGGAAGTTCCGGCATCGGGCTTTATCTGGTGGCTCAGTATACTAAAATGCATAAAGGAACAATCCAGATTGAGGCCAATGAGCCTCAGGGAAGTATCTTTACCTTGCAGATTCCTAAAGGAGCTCAGTTCTCGGACCAGCAAGTGCAGTTGCAGGATGTTGGTCAGGAATCACAGAAATCACAGATAGTGGAAGAATCGCAAGGGAGTTATAGTATTCTTATCGTAGACGACAATGTGGATTTCCTCGACTTCCTATCCAGCAGTTTGGCCACCAGTTACAAGACTCTTAAGGCACATCATGGTAAGGAGGCACTTCAGATTTTGCAGGAGGAGAGTATTGACATCGTTATCAGTGATGTCATGATGCCAGAGATGAACGGACTTGAACTGTGTAAGGCCATCAAGAATAACATTCAGACATCTCATATACCTGTCATTCTTCTCACTGCTCGTGCAGCCGATGAATTCCAGGTTGAAGGTTTAAGTACAGGAGCCGACGATTACATAACCAAACCATTTAATATGGAGATTTTGCGATTAAGAATAAGCAAGATCATTGACAATAACTTGAAGAAACACCGAATTTTTGATGAACAGATAAAGATAGAGCCAAGTAAGCTTGATATTACACCGTTGGATCGTCAGCTCATTGAAGATGCGGTTAGAATAGTGGAGGAAAACCTGAAGAATGCTGAATTCTCTGTTGAGGAACTAGCCACACAGTTGAATCTTTCACGCGGCTATCTTTATAAGAAGATCATGAAGATTACCGGAAAGTCTACATTGGCCTTTATCCGAACAATCCGCCTCAAACGAGCACAACAGCTGCTTGTTGAAAGCCAGTTGCAGATTGCGGAGATTGCTTACATGTTGGGCTACAATTCTCCAAAAATTTTCACAAAACATTTTAAAGAAGAGTTTAATATGACTCCTTCAGAGTTTGTAAGGAAATATGCAAAAGAATATACCTATAAGCCTAATTTATATGATCACAATGCAGAATAAACACTTGAAATCAGTACTTGCTCTTGCTCTTCTAACAGTGAGCACGGCATTGCAGGCGCAGAGTTTTCTGCTCATGCCTTCTGGCTATTTCAAGAGCCAGGGATTTATCCAGAAGGTTATCAAGGTGGAGTGTGTGTCATTATGAACGGCCACAGAATTGCAACCAATGGAGATATTCGCATGGAGGCAACTCCTGGCCAGTGGCAGCCTGTACCAAAGCAGCTAAACAGAAAGATGGAGGGTAACCCTGTGGCAGCAAACAGAATATGTATTGGGTGGAGGTTCTTCACACTACATGTTCTTAGTACTTGCCGCACAGCAGTTATGTCGACAGTTATAAAATAGAAAAAGGGAACCAAACTCTTGGTTCCCTTTTTCTATTTCTTTTGTTTTTTACAGACCTTTACCTGACATCAGCAAGTCTACTAGTTTCTTGTCTTTGAAGGATTCACTCTTTTGGTCCCAGAATCCAAAGTCGGCATCGTAGCACCAGGTTGTCCAGGCTACATTGAATTCATCGAAAACCTCCAGCATGTCCTTGGTCCATGCATAAGCCAGCTCGCGATCTACAGGCTCGTATACGCCCCATTCTCCACAGAAGAGCTGCAGTCCGTACTTGGCAGCTACGTCAATGGCATCCTTCATCTGTGCGTGAATCATTTCTTTGCCCCAGTTTTGGGTTGCGTGTTTCATAACAGGTTTCAGTTCTTCTGGCAGAGCATTGAAATCCTCATCAGAAATCAGTTGTCCTGGGTAGGTGATAGGACCATTGTATTTTCCTACAGGAGTCCATCCGGCACCACGGTGTGTAATGGCCATTGGGTTATAATAATGGAAACTCAGGATAATGTTCTTGTCTCCCTCTGGTACGCGCAGGTCTTTGAAAGTCTCTACGCCTTGCCAGCGATTTGAACCGATGACAAGCGTACGCTCTGGCTCCAGTTCACGCAGGGCTGCATGTACCTTTGCTATCAGCTGGTTCCATTGTTCTGCCTCATCGGCTACAGGTTCGTTCATGAATTCATAGGCTACCCAGTCGGTGCTGTAAGGTTTCAGTACTTCAGAGAGTTGTTTCCACAAGTCAATAAGTCCTTCTTGTGCTTCTTCACTGGTAAACAGTGAGTTGGTCTCCCCAGAATTCTCTGCATTGAAGTTGTGTGCACGAATGATGTGCAGGTCTACGATTGCTCTAAGATTGTGCTTTCTAGCCAAGTCCAGTGCCATAGTGAGTAAATTCCAGGCTTCAGGAATCTGGTTCCCTTCTTCATCCCAGAACTGAACTTCGTCGATAGGAATGCGTACATGGTCAAAACCGAGTGATTCCAGACGTGCAAAATCATCTTCTTGAATGTGGTTTGCCCGCTCTTCACCACGAACAGGCGACTGTGAAAGCCAATGGCTCAGATTTGTACCTCTCTTTAGAATAAAACCGCATTTTTCTTCTTGTGGTGGTTGGCTTGCACATGCATTGACCAAAAGTAGTGCACCCAAGCACAGCATGGCAGCCATCAAGCTGCAGAACGTGTTTTTTTTCATGTTGTAAATGTGTATTTTATTTTGTATGATAGAATGCCGCGTGAACTTGTTTTGCAAATATAGTATTTTTTTTCAAATTATCGTCTAAACCTCTAGGATTTTTTAGTATAGTCCACGGTATTATTGTATGGATGACGTTTTTCCACTTGCGCCTTGAATTGTTTGCTTCTGTTCCAGATGCTTCTGATGTAAAGAAAGAGGAGAATGCCTTGAACGAAAGTTGCTATGACAAAAATGCCTACACTTTCTTCCATTTCCAGATTAAGAAAGGACAGTACAATGAGAAGTACGGTTTCCACGCCCACAAAAGATCCTACAGAAATAAAGAGTGCTTTCTTTATGGCCTTCACAAAATCTGAGCCTTCCTTCGACCTTGCTTCTATTTGCGTTTCTTTTTCTATATAGCTGATCCAGGCTGCCTTGTTCTTCTTCTCTTTTGCTGCAGTCACTTTCTTTTCCTTTTCAGCCTTTTTCTTGTTCTCGGTTTTTTGTTCCTCCTGTTTCTTCTCCAGCTCAGCATGACCGTTCAAGTACAGGCGAATGTCCTGCATGGAATTGATTTTCAATGCATCTTTGTAATTCTGATTGATCAGAATGGCAAATTCTTGCGTTCCTTCCAGGTTGAGGAGAATAATCTTTCCTTCCTGGGTGTAAGGCTTCATCATGTAGCTTTTCCTGTTCATCCCCTTTATGAGAATGGAGCCTGCTGGTGCAAGGTATTGCCATTTAGCTTCCTTTACCACGCCGCCGGTAGAAACCAGCAAGGTGCCGTCTTTCTGAAAGACGAAGATTTCCTTGGAAGTATCGTCGCTGAATATTTCCCAGGAGGAGTTACAGAGGGTTTCTTCTACCTTGAGGTTTTCATTCCAGTGCTCCAGTTGTTTCTTTAGATTTATGAGATGTGTCTTCATAATTTGCTGATTTTGATTGCAAATGTAATGAAATCTTTTGGGATACTCTAAAAACAATGTATCTTTGCGGAAAAGAATTCGTTAAAATCGGAAATAATACATTAGAATCATGCGCTTGCGAAACACCATTTTCTTTGTCCTTGGCTTTTTACTTCTGCCTCTAAATGGAACGGCACAGGTGAAGCCGCTCAATGAAGCTCTTTTACCAGCAAAGGCTTCCTTCCAGGTTCATTATGTAGATACTTTAATGGATTTTGGTAATGGCATTAAGATGCGAACCCAAATGTGTCTTCCTAATACCGACAAGCCTTTCCCTGTGGTAGTCATGAGAATTCCATATTTTCCAGAAAGTCTCAAGTTGTCCATGCTACCTATCTTTAAGCAATATGCAGAAAGGGGCATGGGTTATGTGTTGCAGCATTGCCGTGGAACGGGTGGTAGTCAGGGGCAGTATCAGCCTAACATCTATGAGCGTGAAGACGGATTGGCTCTGGTGAACTGGCTGAATGCACAGCCTTGGGTGAATGGCATTGGCCTCACCGGAACTTCGTATATGGGTCTTACTTGCTGGATCATTGCCGATATGCTTCCAGAGAAGGTCAAGTGCATCCATCTGCATCATTATGGGGTAGATCGTCACTTGTCAGCTTATAACAGTGGGTTGTTCCGTCAGGATATTCTTACTGCATGGGCTATTGACAATGCCAAGGAACCTATCAGCAAGCCTTTCAAGGATCCCGATGCTCCGTATTATGAGCAAGAGCAGCACATGCCACAGGAAACCATGGATGTAGACCGTCTGGGCTATGAACTGCCATGGTACCGCGACTGGATTACGCATACAGATTATACTGATCCATACTGGCATGAGGGTGTGTGGGAAACTTTGCGTAGTATTCCTGCCAAGATTAAGGTGCCAATCACTGTTGTGGCTGGTCATTTTGACCATCACAATGAAGGAACCATTTTGGGCTATACCATGCTTCCTCCGGAGACTAAGGCTAAAAGCCGTCTCATTGTGGGGAGTTGGAATCATTCTTTTGAGACTACACCTACGGTTCATCAGCCTGTACACGATAAGGAAATGGACATTGATATGGATTGTTTCAACTATATGTATTCCTTGCTGTTAAAGGGGGAGAATCCAAAGCATGAGGTACTGGTTTATTCCATTGGTGAGGACAAATGGTTGAATATGGAAGACTGGCCGGTAGATAAAAATAAGTATCTTACTTATTATTTCATGGCTCAGCATCCGCAGAATGTCAAGAACAGATATTTGCTGACTAAGGATGTAAAGCAGTTGAAGAAAGATGCTTGCCTTGAATATGTTTATAATCCAGATGATCCTGTCATAAGTGTAGGAGGAGAGACCTTGTTTACCAGCGAGAAGACACGTGGAAGCCGTCCTCAGCCAGAAATTGGGTATCGTAATGATATTCTCTTCTATCAAAGTCTTCCAATGGAAGAAGATGTAACCATTGATGGAAAAATTAAGGCAGTCATGTACATGAGTACCGATGTAGACGATACGGCATTGACTTTCAAGGTGAGTGAAGTTTTCCCTGATGGAACGGCCTATAATATTCGTTCCGGCATTACCACGTTAGCTTTCCGAAACAACCGCTTGGGAGCGCGTCAGAAATATACTCCTGGAGAAATTGTGGAATTGAATTTCGAAGCTCTTCCTATTCTGTGGAAGATCAAAAAGGGAAACCGCATTAGGATTGACATCTCATCCAGCAATTTCCCAGAGTATAGCGTACATAGCAATTATGCAGGAGTCTGGTCCAAGCAGATTCGGAACAAGGTTGCTCACCAGAAGATTTATATGGACCCAAAACATCCTTCTAGAATCATGATACCTTTGAGATAAGAAAAAAGGCGATGGAAAATCCACCGCCTTTTTTGTTTTATGGCTTAACTTCTATCGTTACGATACTGTGTGCAGGAAGTGTCAGTTCCACTTCTCCCTTTTTTATCTTGGCCCCGTTAAAAGGCACTGGCTTCACGTCGTCTGGATTCTCAAAGGTATTGTAGGAACCCATGAACTTTCCGTTCAGAATCTCGCCGGTAACAGTCTTTGCCTTCAGGCCTGGAATGTTCAGTTTCACGGTCTGTGTCTTGTCTGGGGCGGTGTTTGTTACAGAAAGGTGCAGGATACCGTTCTTGTCTTTCGATGCGGTAGCACTCAGCATAGGAAGTGTGCGGTTTCCTTCTGTACTTACCTTGTCGCACTGAATGTCTAGTGGAATGAAGGTGGCATCCTGATGCACGTTGTACATCTTGAATACATGATAAGTAGGTGTCAGCACCATGTGTCCTTGTCCTTTCTGGTCGGTAAGGATCATGCTCTGTAGCACATTCACAATCTGTGCAATGTTGGCCATTTTCAGTCGACGGGTGTATTTGTGGAAGATGTCGAAGGAGAGTGAAGCCACCAGTGCATCACGCATGGTGTTTTGCTGGAAGAGCCATCCTGGGTTTGTTCCCTCGGCTACGTCCCACCAGGTTCCCCATTCGTCCAGCAGCAGGTCGATGTGGTTCTTTGGGTCCAGCTCATCCATGATGGCAATGTGCTTCTGGATAACTTCTTCCACCTCACGGCACTTGCTCAATGTACGCAGGTACTCAGCGGTAGTGAAGTCGGTGGCGGAACCTTTGGAACCGTCCCAGCCGTTGATGACAGAATAGTAGTGCAGTGAAATGGCATTCATTCTGTTGCCGATGGCTTTCATGCAAACCCTGGTCCAGTTGTAGTCGTAGTCGCTTGCACCACTGGCAACCTTATACAACTTGTTGCCGTCGTATTCACGGCAGTAGGTAGAATATCTTCTATACAGGTCTGAGTAGTATTCTGGGCGCATGCTTCCACCACAACCCCAGCTTTCGTTTCCTACACCCAGGAACTTCACCTTCCAAGGCTTTTCTCGTCCATTTTGACGACGCAGGTTTGCCATTGGACTGTTGCCGTCACTAGTCATGTATTCCACCCATTTTGCCAGTTCTTCCACGGTACCGCTTCCCACGTTTCCGCTAATGTAAGGTTCACAGCCTAGCATTTCACACAGGTTCAGGAATTCATGGGTACCAAAAGAGTTGTCTTCTACGGTTCCTCCCCAGTTGTTGTTCACCATGGTAGGGCGCTTTTCCTTAGGGCCGATGCCGTCCATCCAGTGATACTCGTCAGCAAAGCAGCCTCCCGGCCAGCGCAGCACTGGAACGTGCAGATCTTTAAGTGCTTGGAGCACGTCTTTTCTGTAACCCTTCTCGTTAGGAATCTGTGAGTTCTCACCAACCCACAGGCCACCATAGATACATTGACCCAGGTGCTCGGAGAATTGACCGTAAATTTCTTTAGGAATGAGGTTCCCTTCATTTGCCAAATCTACTGTGACAGTAGAGGAGAGCTGTGCAGATGCGCTGAGGCTTACTGCCAGCATGGAAATGCCTAAAATAGGTTTTAATAGTGTTTTCATGATGTGTAATTCTAGATTTTCTAGGGCGAAGATAGTGTTTTTTTTCTTATCTTTGCCGAAAAGACTATTGGAAATGAAGAAAATGTATATTTTATCCTTGATTGGCTGTTTTATGAGCCTGCTCTCTGCCAATGCACAGGATGCTGTGGTGTCTGGTCCTGATGGACGATTAAAAGTAGAAGTCTACGTGCCAGAGAAGGCTGAAGTAAATTATACAGTGACCTACGATGGAAAGACCATGGTGGATCATTCTGCTCTGGGATTGATTACCAATATAGGAAGATACGGAAAGCGTGACAAGCTTCTGAAATACGATGTGGAAGAGGTGGAGGAAACCTACACCTTGAATCGCATAAAGACGAGTCTTGTGAACTATAAAGCCAACCGGCTGGTCTGTGACCTGCAGACTCCAGACGGGCTGAAATACAGTCTGGAGTTTCAGGTTAGCCAGAATGATGTGGCATTCCGCTATGTGCTGCAGAAGCACGGAGAGACTGGCAGCGTGCGTGTCATGAAAGAGCAGACTGCTTTTCATTTTCCTAGCCATACCACAACCTTTCTCACCCCTCAGAGCGATGCCATGATAGGGTGGAAGCGTACCAAGCCAAGTTATGAGGAATATTACAAGGCCGATGCACCCATGAATATCCGTTCAGAATACGGACATGGATATACGTTTCCTTGCCTGTTTCATTTGGGCAATGACGGATGGGTGCTGGTGAGTGAGACGGGTGTGGGCAGTCGCTATTGCGGTTCCCGTCTGAGCGACTGCCAGTTTGATACTTATACCATTGAATACCCCATGGCTGAGGAAAACAATGGAAATGGCACATCAGAACCTGCTTTTTCTCTGCCAGGTGCTACACCTTGGAGAACCCTTACCATAGGCAGCACACTTAAGCCTATCGTAGAGACTACTGTGGCATGGGATGTGGTGAAACCGCTTTATGAAACTACCACAAACTATCAGTTTGGGAAGGGAACATGGAGCTGGATTCTGTGGCAGGACAGCAGTGTGTGCTATGAAGATCAAGTCAAGTTCATCGATCTCTCGGCTGCCATGGGTTATAAATATGTGCTCATAGATAATCTGTGGGATACGCAGATAGGTCGCGACAAGATGAAGGAACTCATCGACTATGCTCATAGTCGTAAGGTTGACGTATTTGTGTGGTATAGTTCCAGCGGTTACTGGAACGATATTGTGCAAGGACCTACTAACCTCATGGATAATTCTATTATTCGGAAGAAAGAGATGCGTTGGCTCCAGAGCTTGGGTGTTAAAGGTATCAAGGTAGATTTCTTTGGAGGAGACAAGCAGGAAACCATACGCTTGTATGAACAGATTCTGAGCGATGCCGACGACCATGGGCTTATGGTCATTTTCCACGGTTGTACCATACCAAGAGGATGGGAACGCATGTACCCTAACTATGTGGGAAGTGAGGCTGTGCGTGCTAGTGAGAATCTGGTGTTCAACCAGAGCGACTGTGATCAGGAATCGTTCAATGCCTGTCTTCATCCGTTCATCCGTAATACATTGGGTAGCATGGAATTTGGAGGTTGTTTCATGAACCATCGCTTGAGTAAGAAACAGAATCGGGGAAATATCCGTCGCACTACCGATGTATTCCAGTTGGCCACAGCCATTTTGTTCCAGAATCCTATCCAAAACTTTGCGCTGGCACCAAATAATCTGGAGGATGCTCCATCAGTTTGCCTGGACTTCCTCAAGCAGGTTCCAACCACTTGGGACGAGACTCGCTTTCTAGATGGTTATCCCGGCCAATATGCTGTGTTGGCTCGTCGTAGCGGAAACATATGGTACATTGGTGGTATCAGTGCTTCTCAAGAAGTTTTGCACCTCAAACTCGACATTGCTTCACTGGGCATCCAGCAGGTACAGGTCATAGAGGGTGGAGATACTCCTAAGAGCCGAAGTCAGAAAGTGAAGGGTCAGCTTGCTGTTACCTTGAATCCTAACGACGGTCTTGTTCTGATAAGCGAGTAGACGCTTGAATTGTTATAATACGTTATAGATTTTGGCAAATTTGCCGAAAAGGCAGTATTTTTGCAATCGGATTTTTATGCAAACATTAATGAGAAGAAAACTATGGTATTTTATTCTGCTGTCTTTTATGCTGGTTACTCCGGCAGCTGGTTTAGCGCAGCAGGTTAAAATCAAGAATTTCAAGGAAGCCAAGAACTATCTGAAAAACAACAAGAAAGGTGAGGTAGACAAGATAGTTGGTAAACTCACTCCGGCCGACAGTGTGGAGAAACATTACCTGAACGGAATGCTGAACAAGTATGCCTATGAACAGGACAACGTGAAGATGTATTATGGCAACAAGGTAGATACAACAGCGGTGTTCAAGACACTTTTCAATATGTATGAACAGTATGAAAAGGCCTATCCGCACATTCAGCAGAACGATACCTATGCCAAGCCAGTCACTGGGGTTTTCCAGCAGTATCAGAACAATTTGCGCATAGGCGGTAATTATTTCATTACCCGCAAGGATTACGACCAGGCTTATAAGTTCTATTCCCTGTTCATACGCCTCCATCAAGAGAAGCTGATTGCACCAAATGACTCTGTGATGAATGGTGTCTATGGTAATGCTGTCATTGCAGCCAGCATGTCGAACCGTCTGGATGAAACCGTGCGATTAGCACAGCTGGCTCACGACTCAGATCACGATTCAGAAGACATTGATTTCCAGTTGTGCGATGCCCTGCGCAAGATGAATAGGCAGGAAGAATGGGTAGAGGCTGTAAAGACAGCCATCAAGCACCATCCAGAACAGTTTGCCTTCTACGGCATGCTTATTGACAGTTATCTGGAAAGCAAGCATGTGGAAGAAGCCATGAAACTGGCCGATGATCTTCTGGCTGTCAATGAGGATAATTACCTGAACTGCTTTGTGAAAGGTTATGTCTGTCAACATATCCAGGATTATGACTGTGCGGTGGAGTGGCTTCAGAAAGTCATCAGCAAGAAGAATGATTATTTGCCGGCACTGGTGAATCTGGGCTTCAGCATGGTGGAGAGGGCAGAGAACGTTGAGAAATCCATCGATCACTTTCCATTTACTCCCGAAGAGAAGGAACAGATCAAGACTCTTTATAAAGAGGCAGAAACCATTCTGGAGAAAGCCCGCAAACTTAGTCCGAAGGAACCTAAGCAGTGGGCAGCACCGCTCTGGAAAGTCTATTACAAGCTGAACAATGGAGAGAAGCTGGAAGAAATAGAAAAGCTCTTAGATTAATAGCACCATGACTCCAAAAGCAAAGAAATAAAACCTGACAATAACTATGAAAAAAACACTGTTTACACTCTGCATGTTTTTCTGCAGCATCCTGCTTTGGGCACAACCCCAGGTTCAGAGATTATCTGTTAAAGGGAATCAACTTGTCTATGAGAACGGTTCACCAGCCGTACTTCGCGGCGTGAGCTTCGGGTGGCACAACATCTGGCCAAGATTCTGGAATAAGGGAGTTACTGAGTATCTTATCAAGAACTGGGGTGCACAGGTAGTACGTGCCAGCATGGGCGTGAGCCACTACCATCCGGGAGAGATGGAGAACACTTATATTCAAGATCCTGCACAAGGACTTCGCTGCGTGGTAGATGTGACAGATGCTGCCATTCAGAATGGTGCTTACGTAATCATAGATTGGCACAGCCACGATGTCTTTACCGAAGAGGCTGTCAAGTTCTTCCGCCAGATGGCTATCCGTTATAAAGGTGTTCCAAACGTTATCTATGAATTGTTCAATGAGCCAGACTATGAATCCTGGGAAGAGGTGAAAATCTACGCTACCGAAGTAATCAAGGCCATTCGTGAGATAGAACCTGATGCCGTGATACTCTGTGGTTGTCCTCACTGGGATCAAGACATTGATAAGGTGGCAGCCGATCCATTGCCAGACCAGCATAACCTGATGTACACTATGCACTTCTATGCTGCAACTCACAAGAAGTGGTTGCGCGATCGCACCGATGCAGCCTTGGCCAAGGGAATTCCTGTCTTTGTGAGCGAGTGTGCCGGTATGGAAGCTTCGGGCGATGGTCCTGTAGACGAGAAGGAGTGGAAGGCATTTGTCGACTGGATGGCCGATCGTAAGATAAGCTGGTGTGCATGGTCCCTCAGCGACAAGGTGGAGACCTGTTCAATGCTTATTCCCGGTGCAAATGCTACAGGAAACTGGACAGAGGCAGAGCTCAAGCCATGGGCTAAGATTGTAAGAGATGAACTAAAGAAATAATTTTCTTTCAAAATACCCCAACACCCCACATATCATACTATAACTTGTTGATAATATGATTAATAGCTAGGGTAGGTGTTTGCTTAACACCCCACCTGACACCCCACCCAACACCCCACATGCCGGTTAGTATTGGGTGAGGTGTATGATAGGTGTTGTGTGGGGTGTTGAACAAATACCCAACATGGATATAAATTCGAAAATCAATAAAATAAGTGATATTAGGTGGGGTGTTGGATGTTTTTTTGAAAAAACTTTTTTTGATTATATCATAGCTTATCATAGGTATTCATCACTACTTAAGCTAGAAAAAGTCCGTAAAGACGGACTCCTTTGTCCGTCCTTACGGACAGGTCTGTCCGTCAAGCCGGACAATGCATAAACTCTAGCTTTACCTTTGTTTTTCCAATCTTTTACATCTAAAGATCTCTTTGCATACTTTTTACGTTCCTCTATCGTTTCGATAGACCTTCGATAGAGGCACGCTAGACCATCGCTAGAGGTTCGCTAGAGGAATAGCTATCTATCTTTGGGGTGACATTTAACTGACATTTAACCAAAATGGTTGTGATAAATGTTAAACAAAAAAGAGAGTCACAGGAATTGAATCCTGCGACTCCTTATAGTTTAACGATGTGTGAATAATCTCTTTAATCTAGTGTGATTTCTTCTGGAGAAAGGTTCAAGAAACTGGCAGCTTTCTCTACAGACCAACCTTCTTCTGAAATGAGTTTTCTGGCAGTTTCAAGTTTACCATCCGCACGGCCTTTAGCAAGTCCTTTCTCTTCCGCTTTCTTGATCTTGAAATCCTCATTCAACTGCCTGATCAAGCGGTTTCTTTGCAGATATTCATACTCCTCCTGCTCGGTGAGAGGCATGCTGTAGAATCTGGCTGCTTCATCCAGATCCTTAAAGAACGGATTGTCTGTAAATGGCATGGTTTCCATAAATCTACTGTTGTTAATCACATAGG
>JAKSLR010000036.1 GCA_024401095.1 Bacteroidaceae bacterium | reverse complement strand
TAACTATTAACTATTCATATATTTATGATTAACTATTCTATTACCATGCGTTCTGGGAACGTGTATATCCTGGATATTAACCAAGTTAAAAGCCATGTTGATGCTTTCGTCAAGGCTGGTGAGACACTTAAACTTTACGATGAGGAATAGTGGTTGTCGAAGTTATTGTATCCCCCGATACTTAATATTCAGTTACGCCAATGTCCTTTCGGGTCTGGCTCAGGGTGTTCATGTATTCTTCGATGAGGTTCTTATATTCTGGATTACCTATGAGATTGTTCAGTTCATTAGGATCTTTTTCTAGATCATAGAACTCCTCGTAGCTTGGGATAGCACCTGTTTCGTCATAGAAGTGGATGAGTTTGTATCGTTTACCAAACACACCGTCGTGGCGAAGAACGTTATGCTCTGCTGTATGATCGTAGAAATGATAATAGAGAGTTTTTCTCCAGTTTTCTGGTTCAGCTCCGTCTTTTTTAAGAACAGGTAAAATTGAACGTCCGAACATTTCTTTTGGCTGTTTTGCACCGGCAAGGTCTAGGAATGTAGGGCCAAAATCGAGGTTCTGTACTAGAGTTTCCGATTTTGTTCCACCCTTGTTGCCTGGAAAATGAACAATAAGCGGAGTACGGAAGGATTCCTCGTACATGAAACGTTTGTCGAACCAACCATGCTCACCCATGTAGAAGCCTTGGTCTGAGGTGTAGATTATCATTGTATTGTCTAACAGGTCGTTTTTCTCCAGGTAATCCAGGATTTCGCCTACGGAATCATCAACTGACTTGATGACACGAAGGTAGTCTTTGACATAGCGTTGGAACTTCCATCTAACAATTTCATCGTGGCTCAACTGATTAATATTTTCCAGAAAGTCCTTGTTCTTCTTGTTGTAGGCTGCTATCCAGCGTTCCTTCTCTTCGGGAGTCATGGTACCCATGGCGTATTCCAGCATATTATCTGTATCGTACTGGTGTGTTCCCTTGTAGCCGAAAAGTTTAAGGTCATAGAGCATAGACATATTTTCATCTATCCTCATTCGTTGTTCCTTAGTAGCAGCTCCACGGGTGGCATAATCGTCATAGAAAGTTTCTGGCAATGGGAACTCTACGTCTTCATATAGATCCAGATATTTAAAATCTGGCATCCATGGGCGGTGTGGCGCCTTGTGATGTACATAGAGCAGAAATGGCTTGCTTTTGTCTCTGTTTTCTAAAAAATCGATAGCATGACTGGTAATTAAGTTGGTAGCATAACCTTTTTCTGTAATGTACTCTCCATTACTATCGTTAGACTTAAATACCGGATTGTAATATTCACCCTGATCACGGAGTACTCGATAGGTATCAAAACCGCGAGGTTCGCACAACATGTGCCACTTGCCGATAACAGCTGTCTGATAGCCTGCTTCGTGCATGATTTCAGGTACGAAAGTAACAGTGGTATCTAGCTTATTGGAAAGCATAGTTTGTCCGTTTTGATGGCTATACATACCTGTCATCAAGCATGCTCTACTAGGGGTAGAAAGTGAATTCTCTACATAAGCTCTCTGAAAAAGAATACCCATATTGGCAAGACGGTCCAGATTAGGTGTTGGAGCCAGTTTAGCCAATTCATGACCGTAGGCACTGATAGCTTGAAAAGCATGGTCATCGGTCATGATGTACACAATGTTCATGCGCTGGTCTTTGAGTGACTGTTCAACCTTGTTGCTGCAGCTAACCATAGGAAGGACAGCTACCAGTGGCATTAGGGGATAGAGGTAGTTCTTCATGGAAAAGTAGAGATTTTTATGCTATTACTTCAAAAGGAATTCACATAGTTTAGCCACGGCACGTGCACGGTGGCTTACCTGGTTCTTGACGTCCACGCCCAGCTCGGCAAAGGTTTTGCCATCATAGCCTTCTGGGGCGAAGACAGGGTCATAGCCAAAGCCTCCGTCACCACGTTTTTCTGTGGTGATTTCACCGTTGGCGATGCCCTCAAAGAGGTGGGTTTCGCCGTTCAAAATCAGGGCTATGGCGGTGCGGAAACGGCACTTGCGGTTGTCTGCATTCTTCAGTTGGTCCAGCAGGCAGGCAGTATTGGCATCAGCATCATGACTGGTACCGTAGCCGTTCATCACGCCAAAGCGTGCAGTGAACACACCGGGAGCGCCGTTCAGTGCCTCTACCTCCAGACCGGTATCATCGGCAAAACAGTCCAGGCCGTAGTTGTCGTAGATATACTGTGCCTTCTGAATGGCATTTCCCTCCAGAGTGTCGGAGTCCTCAGGAATATCTACTTCGCAGTGAATGTCCTTTAGGCTTAGTAATTCAATCTGGTTACCCAAGATAGCGCGGATTTCCTCCAGCTTGTGGGTGTTATTGGTGGCAATGACTAGTTTCTTCATGCTTGTATATTTTCTTTTGCTTCGTTTTTAGCCTTTACCTTCAGCACATCGAAACCTTCACCGAACACGCCGATGACATTGGATTGGGTAATGAATGCCTTAGGGTCAATGCTCTTGACGATGCGGAAGATGGTGTTTGATTCTTTCTGACGGGCAATGCACATCACAATCTTGGAATGAACATGGCTGTAGTATCCTTCTGAGTCCAATAGGGTGCAGCCGCGTTTGGCCTCGGAGGTAATGGCCTCGGCTATTTCATTGTAGTGCTTGCTGATGATGAAGAACTGTACTGACTGGCGGATGCGGTTGGTGTAGTAGTCCAGTGTCTGTGTCATCATAAACATGGTCACGAAACCGAAAATTACACGTTTCCAATCAAAGAATACAAAATAGCAAGAAGCTACGATGCAAATATCAACCATAAAGATAACACTTCCCATGGACACGTTTCTGTATTTGTTTACTACAGCTGCTAGGATATCAGTACCACCAGTAGTTCCGTTTCCAGAAAAAGCTATACCGAGTCCTAAGCCACAGGTAATAGAACCTAAGATGCAAGCCATGAATTCCTGACCTTTGCCTAGGAATTGGTCAGGATTTCCTTGTGGATCAGCTAAGAGAAGCTGAAATAAGTCCAACATAATGTATAAGCTGACAATGGCAAATCCTGTCTTGGCAAAGAATTTCCAACCCAGCACCTTTACGCTGCATAGCAATAAGACAGCGTTGATAGCAAGATAGGTATCCTGCATAGGGAGTTTTGTGGCATAAAATACCACTGCAGCAATACCTGTTACTCCACCAGTGGAAATCTGGTAAGGAAGAAGAAAAGCACTCCATCCCAAAGCATAGAGACTGATTCCCAAGAAAACGAGGATATAATCTCTCACTTCTTGTCCTACAGAACTATATTTTAGAAAGTTACTCATAGATTATAGATTTAAGGTTTAGGTTTTATGGAATCTGCCATTCCAGACAAATTCCAGAATGGCAGATAGAAGAGGTTTGTTTACTTTCCGATAACAATATTGATCATCTTACCTGGAACAACGATGACTTTCTTCACAACAAAGCCGTCCAGATACTTGGCACTGTTTTCGTTCTCCAGTGCAGCTTTCTCTGCATCTTCCTTACTGCAATCTGCAGGGAGCTGAATAGTGAAGCGTGTTTTGCCATTGAAGCCTACTGCATAAGTGGCAGTAGATTCCTTCAGGTATTCATCATTGTATGCAGGCCATGGGGCGTCGCATACGGTAGTGTCGTGGCCAAGTGCTTCCCACAACTCTTCGGCCATGTGAGGAGCAAATGGAGCCAGCAAGATGATGAGTTTTTCAAGGACATCCTTATTGGTACACTTCAAACCCTGCAATTCATTTACGCAGATCATAAAGGCAGAAATAGAAGTATTATATGAGAAGTTTTCAATGTCGGCAGTTACTTTCTTGATGAGTTTGTGAAGACTCTTGAGTTCTTCTGGAGTAGCTGAACCTTCCTTTGGCAGGAACTCATCTGTACGACTGTAGAACAGACCCCAGAGTTTTTTCAAGAAGCGGTGGCAACCGTCAATACCATTAGTATCCCAAGGTTTGCTCTGCTCTACTGGGCCTAGGAACATTTCATAGAGACGCAGTGTGTCTGCACCGAAGTTTTCTACAATCATGTCAGGGTTCACAACATTGAACATGGACTTTGACATTTTTTCGATAGCCCAGCCGCAAATGTATTTGCCGTCTTCCAAAATAAACTCTGCATTGTTGTATTCAGGACGCCATGCCTTGAAAGCCTCCACATCAAGTACATCATTCTTCACTATGTTCACATCTACATGGATAGGAGTTGTATCGTAATCCTTCTTCAGACCTAGTGAAACGAATGTATTAGTATCCTTGATTCGATATACGAAGTTTGAACGTCCCTGAATCATACCTTGATTTACCAGCTTTTGGAAAGGTTCTTCCTTGCAGCTTACGCCCAGATCGAAGAGGAACTTGTTCCAGAAACGTGAGTAGATGAGGTGACCAGTAGCATGCTCTGAACCACCTACGTAGAGATCTACATTTTGCCAATATTCATCGGCTTTCTTGCTAACTAACGCTTCATCGTTCTGTGGATCCATGTAACGCAGATAGTAAGCAGAAGAACCTGCAAAACCTGGCATGGTATAAAGTTCAATAGGGAATACAGTTTTTCCGTCGATGAGTGCTTTGTCCACTACTTTGCGGTTTACTTCATCCCAAGCCCATATCTGTGCGTTACCCAATGGTGGTTCACCGGTTTCTGTTGGTAAGAAGTTTTCTACCTGAGGCAGTTCAATTGGCAGGCACTCTTCTGGAATCATACATGGAATGTCATTCTTGTAATATACAGGGAATGGTTCACCCCAGTAACGCTGGCGGCTGAAGATAGCATCACGTAAGCGGAAGTTCACCTTCACACGGCCAAGGTTGTGTTCTTTTACATATTTCTTGGTAGCAGCAATAGCCTCCTTGATGGTCAAGCCATTAAGGTTGAAATTTACATATGGGGTAGCACCCTCGGCAGGAGAGTTACATACTATACCTTCCTTGGCATCATAACTCTCTTCGCTAATGTCTGCGCCCTCAATTAAAGGAACGATAGGTAGGCCAAAGTGCTTGGCGAAAGCATAGTCACGACTATCGTGAGCAGGTACAGCCATGATGGCACCTGTACCGTAGCCAGCCAATACATATTCTGAAATCCAGATAGGGTTCTTTTCACCTGTGAATGGGTTGATGGCGTATGAGCCAGAGAAGACACCAGTTACGGTATGATCAATTTGACGCTCACGTTCGGTACGGCTCTTTACATAATTTAAGTACTCCTCTACGGCTGCCTTTTGATCTGCGGTAGTTACTTTCTGTACCAGTTCACTCTCAGGAGCCAATACCATGAAGGTTACTCCAAACATGGTATCTGCACGGGTAGTAAAGATGGTGAAATAATCATCTGTTCCTGCAATTTGGAACTGAATTTCTGTACCCTCTGATCGTCCAATCCAGTTTTTTTGAGTTTCTTTGATAGATTCACTCCACTGAATGGTTTCCAGACCGTCAAGCAGTCGCTGTGCATAGGCACTTACACGCAGACACCACTGACGCATCTTTTTCTGCTCTACAGGGTAGCCTCCACGAACGCTAACACCGTCAACTACCTCATCATTGGCCAAAACTGTACCCAATTTAGGACACCAGTTTACCATGGTCTCACCCAGGAATGCTATGCGGTAGTTCATGAGTACGTCGCTCTGCTCTTTCTCGCTCATGGCATTCCATTCCTCTGCTGTGAAAGTAAGCTCTTCGCTCTGTGCTACGTTCAGGTCCTTAGTACCATTCTCGTTCAGGTGCTCAATGAGTGTTTCTATAGGCTGAGCCTTTCCGCAAGTGTAGCAGAAGAAAGAGTTGAACATCTTCTGGAAAGCCCATTGAGTCCAGTGGTAATAACCCGGAGCGCAGGTACGTACCTCGCGGTCCCAGTCGAAGCAGAAACCAATCTTGTCCAGCTGCTCACGATAGCGGTCGATGTTCTGGAAGGTTGTCTTCTCTGGATGCTGTCCTGTCTGGATGGCATATTGCTCTGCAGGAAGACCATATGAATCATATCCCATAGGGTTCAAAACGTTGAACCCCTGTTGGCGCTTGAAGCGTGCATAGATGTCGCTGGCAATGTATCCCAGTGGATGACCTACATGAAGGCCGGCACCTGATGGATAAGGGAACATGTTCAATACATAGAACTTCTTCTTATTTTCATCCTCGGTTACCTTGTAGGTCTGCTGTTCTACCCAGCGCTTGTGCCATTTCTCTTCGATGGCTCTAAAATTATACTCCATATATATAACTATTTTTAATTTCTAATTAAAATTGCCGCAAATTTAGTACAAAATAATGAGTTAGCTGCTAAATAAAAAAGAAAACCTTTATCTTTGTGAGCGAATACTAAAAAAAACAGCAAAATGAACACTAAACGTCTTATTTTTAGTTTTATGATGTTGGCTGTGGCACTGACAGCCATGGCACAGCGAAGAGGTGGCGATTATGCCAAGATGATGGAAGAAGTGAAGAAAAACTACACTAAGCAGGAGGTGATGATTCCTATGCGAGACGGTGTGAAGCTACATACTTCCATATATACACCTACAGATTCTACTGAGAGACACCCGATTCTGATGCTTCGTACTGCTTATGGAACAGGTACAGGACCAGATCGTTTCCCTATGGGAAAACTGAGTGCTACCTCAAATTATGGAAAAGCAAAATATATCATCGTTGAACAGGATGTACGCGGTCGTGCACCAAGCGAAGGTGAGTATGAATTGATTCGCCCACTGAACAAGAATATCAAAGTTCGTACTGGTAAGAAAGCCTTGAAAGACAAAGTAAATATTGATGAGGCTACAGATACTTACGATACTGTAGAGTGGCTCATCCACAATACTTGGTGCAACGGTAATGTGGGCTGTTCTGGCATTTCTCTGGACGGTTTCTATGCCACTATGGCTGCAAGTAGTGCACATCCTGCGTTGAAGGCGGTGTCCCCACAAGCTCCTGTAACTGACTATTTTCGCGGCGATGACCGTCATCACAATGGAGCCTTTACCTTTCTGCAGACTGTGAATTACCTGCCTTCAATGGAGGGAGAGCGTATGGGTAGAGGCGTGACTCCACTCATTGTGAAAAACGATGTATATCAGGATTATCTGAAGCTGGGTACCTTTGCAGATGCTGACCGTTTGATAGGTCCTACTGTTCCAATGTGGAATAACATAAAGAACCATCCTGATTTTGATGAGTTCTGGCAGGAGCATGATGCACGTACTTCATGTTATGATCTGAAACCTGCAATGCTAGTAGTGGGAGGTACATTTGACTCTGAAGACTGCTACGGTGCATGGGGAACCTATGAGGCTATTAAGAAGCAATCTCCTGATACAGAACTCTTCCTAGCCTTTGGTCCATGGTATCATGGTGGCTGGAGTGGACGTGGTTACAACAGTTTGGGTCATGTATATTTCGGAGAGAAAGTAAGTGATTATTATTTGGATAATATAGAGTATCCTTTCTTCCGTTACTATCTGGAAGGAAAGGGTGAGAAGCCACAACCTGTCAATATCTATTATTCTGGTGCAAATAAGTGGCAGATGTATGATAATTGGCCTGTTGATAACATAAGCTATGTTCCTTACTATATTCACGAGAATGGTTCAGTAAATACACAGTTACCAACAGAAGTTAACAGTTCAAGCAGCTATTATAGCGATTTGATGCACCCTGTTCCATTTATGCCAAATCCATCACGTAGCCGTGAATCATCATATATGACTGATGACCAACGTTTTGCATCTATTCGTCCTGATGTCTTGACTTTCTGCAGCGATGTGCTAACTGACAGTGTACAGGTAGGTGGTCCTATTGATGTAGAGCTTTTTACCTCTATGACTGGAAGTGATGCAGATTTCATTGTTAAGGTAATAGATGTTTACCCAGAGAACTACAGCTATCCAATGGAAGTACAGCAGAAGATGGGTCGTTATCCAATGAGTGGCTATCAGCTTATGGTACGTGGTGAAGTTTTTAGAGGTCGCTATCGTAATGGTTTTGATAAGCCTGAAGCTTTTGAGCCAGGTAAGGTAACTCCTGTGAATTTCCGTCTATATGATGTGGCTCACACATTTGCTCCTGGTCACAAGATTATGATTCAGATTCACAGTACCTGGTTCCCACTTATCGATCGTAATCCACAGCAGTTCATCAATACCTATACTGCTGAGAAGGAAGACCTGAAAAACGAAACCATCAGTATATATCACCAGAAGAATGCTGCAAGTCGCATTATTCTTCCTATCATCAAGAAGTAATGGCCGAGTTTCTGGAAATAGCTGACGGCACCAAGGAAGAGAAGTACGAGGTGTTGTACCGCCAGATAGAATCACTTATGGAAGATGAGGCGGATGAGATAGCTAACATGGCAAATGTGTCAGCCATGATTAATGACACCTTCCACTTTTGGTGGACAGGTTTTTATAGAGTCATTGATGGTGTGTTGGTACTGGGACCTTTCCAAGGTCCATTGGCATGCACAAGAATAAAGAAAGGAAAAGGAGTTTGTGGAACAGCTTGGAAAGAAGATCGCACACAATTGGTTCCTGATGTAGAGCTGTTTCCTGGCCACATCGCTTGTAGTAGTGCTTCTAAAAGCGAGATTGTGGTTCCTTTACATAAAAATGGAGAAGTCACTGGTGTGTTGGACATAGACAGTGAATTCTTGGCCACTTTTGATGAGGTAGATCAAAAATGGCTGGAAAAGATAGCACGTTTGTTTGCATAAGGAAAAGAGCTGGAAATCTATTAGGTTTTCAGCTCTTTTTTCCTTTTAGGACAATGGGGTTAAACCACCTGTTATAGAATCCATGATGTATCCCCGCACAACAATGTCTTTAGGTACGAGTGGATGATTCTTCACCAAATCTACTGTTTCTAGGATTGCAGCTTCAGTATCGTCAAATCCATGTAGCCAGGAATCCAGATCAATTCCACAGTGCTTCATGAGTGAAATATGTTCCTCATCAATACCTCTTTTTCTCATGAGATGCAACATTTCGTGAGAATCCATACCTTGAACTCCACAGGTTGTATGACCAATGATCATTATTTCATTGACACCTAATTCATAAATTGCTACCAATAGACTTCGAACGGTGCTGTCGAATGGATTTGTGATGGTTCCTCCTGCATTCTTGATTATTTTTACATCACCGTTTTTTATACCTAAAGCAGCTGGAAGTAACTCTACAAGGCGCGTGTCCATACAAGTGACAATGGCTATCTTCTTGTCAGGAAACTTACTGGTTCTATACTGCTCATATTTCTTTGCTGCAACGAATTCTGCATTGTAGCGCAACATCTCATCTATCATAATTGTAATGAATTTGGTAATTTATAGGGTTGTTCGACCACAAATATAGGAAAAAAAAACGCAGTATTCAAATAATATGGTTATTTTTGCGAAAACTATCAACACATTAATAATAACATAACTTAGTATGAAAAAATTATTGACTATGGCTGCTGCTCTCTTTATGATGGGTGCAGTACAGGCCCAGGAGTTGGCAAACTTCAACTTCGGTGGTCGCAAGCAAATCGTTTCTCCAGAGATTAAAGGTGATTCTGTAACTTTCCGTCTGAATGCAAATTATGCAACTCAGGTTCAACTTTTCGGTAACTGGATGCCTTATGGCCAGACTATTGATTTGAAGAAGGGTAACGATGGTATTTGGGAGACTACCATTAAAGCTCCATACGCAGAAATCTATACCTACAATTTCTTCGTTGACGGTGTCAGTGTAAATGACCCTCAGAATTTCATGGTACAGCGTGATGGTACTCGTTATTTGAACATGTTGTTCGTTCCTGGTGAGCGTTCTTCTGTTTACAATGAATCTTCAAAGCGCGGTACAGTGGAACAACGCTGGTATGACAGCAAGTCTTTAGGCATCAATCGCCGTATGACTGTTTATTTGCCTTATGGTTACGAAAAGAGCAAGGAAAAATATCCAGTTTTGTATCTGCTCCATGGTGGTGGCGGTGATGAGGAGGCATGGTCTTCAATGGGTCGCGCAGCTCAGATCTTGGACAACCTGATTGAGCAGGGTAAGGCAAAGCCTATGATTATTGTAATGCCTAACGGTAACCCTAACCAGCAGGCTGCTTCTACTTTGGGCCTGGAAACTACTACATTGGATACTCGTTCTCCTGAAAATGCAAATGCATATGTAAAGAGCTTGGTTAATGAAATTATTCCTTTCATTGAGAAGAATTACCGCGCAATTCCTAAGAAGGCTTCACGCGCTATCGCTGGTCTTTCTATGGGTGGTGGACACACTACTTCTGCAACTATCTTGTTCCCTAACGCATTTGACTACATCTGCCCTATGAGTTGTGGTATTCGTGAGAGTGATCATTTGGATGCTGATCTTCAGGGTATCAAGAAGGCTGGTTACAAGTTGTATTGGATTGGTTGTGGTGAAGATGATTTCGCAATGCCTGGTACAAAGATCTTGGATGCTGCTTTGACCCGTAACGGAATGGAGCATACTTTGTTCACTAGTGATGGTGGTCATGAGTGGAAGAACTGGCGTCTGTACTTGCAGACTTTTGCTCAATTGCTTTTTAAGTAATATAGAAAAAGAACAATAAAAAAAGAGCGGTCATTTTGGCCGCTCTTTTTTTTATTAGTTATCTTCTCTTCTTTGCTGTTTTCCTTGCTTTTCTTGCTTCTTTACTGTTAAGACTGTATTTTTTTTCTGGAAGTTTAGCCAGTGGGTTGTTTGGAAATTCTTCTCCAGATTCTCTATCAGCAAGTGCATAGTCTAGTTGTTTTTTGTCTAAGTCGGCGCGTACGACCTTTACTTTGACCTTGTCTCCCAATTGGAAAATCTTACCGGAAATACGGCCTCTCAGACAGTAGTTGCGTTCATCGAATTCAAAGTATTCTTGCCCCAGATCACGTGCAGGTACCATACCTTCGCATTTATTCTCATCTATTTCCACATACATACCCCATTCTGTTACGCCACTTACTGTACCGTCAAATATCTGTCCCAGGCGCTCCTTCATGTACTCTACCTGTTTATATTTAACACTACTTCTTTCTGCAGCAGCAGCAGTCTGTTCCATAGCACTACTGTGGTCGCAGAGTTCCTCAAACTTATCTTCGCTGGCAGAACGTCCTTTATTGTCAATGTATCGAGTTAGCAAGCGGTGCACCATCATGTCAGGATAACGTCGGATAGGGCTGGTAAAATGTGTATAGTAATCAAAGTGAAGACCATAGTGTCCGATGTTATGTGTGCTGTACTTTGCTTTCTGCATGGCACGGAGTGAAATCGTCTCAATGAGGTTTTGTTCTGGTTTTCCGCTTACTTGATGTAATAATGCATTGAAGTCCTTGCTAACTTCGCCCATGGTACCAACAGAACGAAGGCGATAACCGAAACGTGCTACGAATTTGCTTAGGTTTTCCAATTTCTCTGGTTCTGGCAGGTCGTGGATTCGATAAACAAAAGTCTTGGCTTTCTTGTTCTTTGGAACCTTTCCGATGAATTCTGCTACAGTACGGTTGGCTAGCAGCATGAATTCCTCTACCAGCTTATTTGCATCCTTTGAGTGCTTGAAATAGACACTCAATGGTTTGCCTGTATCGTCAATTTCGAATTTCGTTTCATATCGATCGAAATTGATGGCTCCATCTTGGAAACGTCGTTCTCGGAGTTTCTTTGCAAACTTATCCAGAAGAATGAGCTCTAGAGCATATTCACCCTGTGGCTTACACTTACCATCCCAGTATTCATCGTGCGTATGAGATTCTGGTTGTGGACGTCCCTCGTCATAATCTTCTGCTACTCCATTTTGTTCAAGAATATCTTGTACTTCTTCGTAACAGAAGCGGCGGTTACTTTTGATAAGGGTATGAACAATACGAAAATCCTTCACTTCAGCTTCATCATTCATCATGAAGATAACAGAATAAGCTGCTTTTTCTTCATCCTGACGTAGAGAGCACAAGAAATTACAAAGGCGTTCTGGAAGCATTGGTATTGTGCGATCCACTAAATAGACTGATGTAGCACGATGAACAGCTTCTTTATCAATAATGGAATTTTCCTTTACGTAATAGGTTACGTCTGCAATATGAACACCTACTTCCCAAAGATTTCCCATCTTACGTACTGAAAGTGCATCGTCAAAATCTTTCGCATCGTGTGGGTCAATGGTAAATGTAGTAACGTTCCGGAAATCCTCACGTAATGCCTTGTCTTGCTCTGGTATTTCATCAGGTATAAGATTTGCAGCTTGTTCAACATCTTCTGGGTAAG
Source organism: Bacteroidaceae bacterium (assembly GCA_024401095.1). Lineage (GTDB taxonomy): Bacteria > Bacteroidota > Bacteroidia > Bacteroidales > Bacteroidaceae > Minthousia. The sequence goes on along the minus strand of JAKSLR010000036.1, from coordinate 17,128 downwards.
AATATGGAAGTCCGTATTCTGCAAGAATAGCGTGCATTTCTGTATTGTTGTCCCCCTTTTTGCCAAGAATGTCAATGATTTCTCCAACAGGATTCTTAGCACCTTCCGGCCATTCAATAATACGTGCAACTGCCTTCTGTCCTGTTACACCATTTTTGATTTTTTCCAAAGGAATGAAGATATCGTGGCTGAGAATCTTCCCATCTGTTTTTAGGAAAGCATAATCAACACCTACTTGTAATTCACCTACAAAAGTATCTCGTTCTGCATCTATGTTTTCCTCTTTCTCTGTCTTGCGATAAGCAATAGGTTTGAGTTGGTAAACATTGGTTTCTGGCTGTAGAAGTACATTTTCATCAAGAAGATCGTAGATAATGTCCATGCACAGCATTTTCAGAGGATGGGTATCTAGTTGTAATTTTCTGAAAATAGTCTTCAGAGGGTACTTTTCTGTTGGATTCAATTGGAATAAATCAGCTAGTTTCTGAACTAGCTCTCTTTTGGTGAGGCGTTTGCCTCCTTTCTTTCCTTTTCCCATAAAAATGCAATTAAATGGTTTATTTCACAAAGATAGGAATTATTTCCTATAATCAAGAATTTTGCAGTATCTTTGTCGCATGAAAAAAAGTATACTGATCACAGGAGCTAGTGGCTTTATTGGCAGCTTTCTGGTAGAGGAGGCTTTGCGACAGGGGTATGAAACCTGGGCTGGTGTACGAAAAACCAGTAGCAGGAAATACTTGCAGGATAAGCACATCCATTTCATTGAATTGGATTTGTCTAATCTAGATAAGCTTTGTTTACAAGTAAGAGATAAAAATAAGAAGCATGGTGGCCCTTGGGATGTTGTATTGCATTGTGCGGGTGTCACTAAGTGCTTGAACTCAGCAGATTTTGAGAAATATAATTTCAATGCTACTCGAAATTTGGTACAGGCACTTCGAGAAGAAGGAATGCGTCCGTTGCAGTTTGTATACATCAGCTCTTTGAGTGTTTTTGGCCCAATCCGTGAAAAAGCTGTTGGCTTGAATAGGAAAGGTTTGATTTATGAACCAATTTGTGAATCGGATGAACCTTGCCCAAATACAGCTTATGGAAAGAGTAAAGTACGTACAGAACGTTATCTGCGTTCTTTGATTGATTACCCATATTTAATATTCCGTCCAACTGGTGTCTATGGTCCAAGAGAGCGTGATTATTATTTAATGGCCAAAAGTATCAAACAGCACGTAGATTTCAGTGTGGGCTATCAGAAGCAAGAAATAACATTTATATATGTAAAAGATCTTGTACAGGCAATCTTCTTGGGTATTCAAAAAGGTATCGTTCAACGTGAGTATTTTGTGAGCGATGGAAATGTATATGAAAGTCGTGCTTTCAGTGATTATATTCAGAAAGAGTTGAATATTAAACTGTTGTTTCATATCAAAGCTCCACTCTGGTTGTTGAAATCCATCTGTTATGTATCAGGTAAGATTTCAAAATTGGCCAAAAAGCCAAGTACATTGAATATGGACAAATACCAAATTATGAAACAGCGTAATTGGCAATGTGATATTGAGCCATTGAAGCAGGAACTCGGTTTTGTCCCTCAGTATGATTTAGAGAAAGGCGTAAGAGAAACTATTGCATGGTATAAGAAAGAAGGATGGTTGTAACTGGAGCGAAGGTAAAAGAATTTTTCGTAGCACAATTCCGTAGGGATAGTAATCCTTTCAGAGGACTTTTCTTAGTGGAATATGCATCGTGGATTTATGGATTGATTACTTGTATCTTAGTTGTGATATTAGGTAAGAACATGAATCATCCATATGACATGATTGAAAGCCGTTTCATGCTAGTGGGAGGAACAGCCTTACTTTTGTGGTTGTACAAGATTTACCCATGTCGTTTTACTGGATTTCTGCGTATTTTATTGCAGTTTATGATGCTTATTTTCTGGTATCCAGAGACCTATGAGTTCAATCGTTTGTTTGAAAATAAAGACCACTTGTTTGCAAATCTGGAACAGACATTATTTGGTTGTCAACCAGCTATAGAGTTTAGCAAATTGTTGAGCAGCAAATTCTGGAGCGAAGCGTTTAATTTAGGATATTGGTCCTATTATTTAATGATTGTTGGTGTTGTTTTCTACCAATATCTGTTTAATCCTAAGAAGATTCAGCGTGTTTGTTTTGTAATATTAACATCATTCTTCTTGTATTATTTTGTCTATATTTTCTTGCCAGTAGCTGGGCCACAGTTCTATTATCTTGCAGTTGGCTATCCAGATAAAGAGATTTATGACATTGCACAGAATGGATTCCCTGCCATTGGTGATTATTTTTATCATCATACAGATATTCTTCCTGCTCCAGGAGATGCTGATGGATTCTTTTTCAAAAGAGTGGCTGATGCACAGGCAGCAGGAGAGCGTCCAACAGCAGCTTTCCCAAGTTCGCATGTGGGCATTTCAACAATCTTAATGATAATAGCATGGGGAACCAGAAAGAAATTGTTGTTCTTTGGGTTATTGCCATTTTATGTTTTGTTGTGCTGTGCAACCGTATATATTCAGGCTCATTATTTGATAGATGCCATTGCAGGATTTATTACTTCTTTTGGTGCTTTCTACATCAGTAACACGTTGTTTCATTGCTTGACGGACAAGGCTCTCCCTTGGCGACGCAAAGGTTCTTTTTGACTTTCTTTTACAGAAATCAGCATGCTAAGAACTTCGCTGTAGTTTTGAATACCATTCTGGATATTATTGCTTTTGAGGAAAAGATTGTAGAGCGTTTCCTGAATGGTGTTCAATGTTGAATTTTTACGTCTTTTCCAGTAGTTGATTATTTGGCGCTCATCTTCAACCACTTCGGGCTTCAAGGAATTCAACCACTCTTCATACTTTTCTTTCGTAAAAGCCATACGTGTATTTTGCGCCACATAGGATAGAAGGCTTAGATATGCGCTGTATCGTATAACAGGATCTTTAGAGGTATTGCAAATTGTAAAAGCCCAATAATTAGCTTCTGCTTCATTACTTATACCTAATAAATGGGCTAGTTCATGAGCATATGTGAATGGATACTCCAAATCGCTTAATTCTTGATTTACTTGGCTTTCCGCCATGAATGGGCCCATAAATCCTAGGACATTAACTTCGGAATACAATTCATTAAAAAGCAGTTGCTTAGGCTCTTGAAAAATGCGAGGTTTTGTAAGTCCATATCCAACAGGTACTTTTTGATAGAGTGCCTTGATCTCTTCTCTGGCTTCCTGCCGATTAAGTTTTGTAGCTGGGAGATATGATGCATTTAGGCTGTCTGTGTAATCCTCTAGGAATATTTGGAATTCTTCCTGAGAAAATTCTGCAGGTATAATCATGATTCGCTCGTAGAATCCTGTACGAAAATAGTTACATCCCCAACCTAAATAGAACCAAGTTATTAGCCATAGTACAATTTCAATTTCTCCCCATAAAATATGATGTTTCTTACACAGAAGTGCAATTATAGGATAAAGGAGAAAAGCAACTGCAAAAAAGCAGACAATTATTTCTTCTAAAGAATATTGTATAAAAGAGCTGGCAAATGATAAACAGAAAGAAATGCCAGGATATAGATATGTAGCATAGAATTCTCCTCCGTAAGGAACGAAGCGAATAGCAAGAATAAGTGCCAGCAAACATGCCAGCACTATTCTACGAAAATATCTAATTCTTAATACCACGTTTTTATTGTAGCTTAGCTTTGTAGGCCAGTGCATACATTCGAATTTGCTTGACCATAGCTAATAATCCATTGCTGCGTGTAGGAGAAAGATGCTCCTTGAGGCCAATCTCTGGAATGAAATATAGATTTGCTTCTAGAATCTCATCTGGTGTATGACCGGACAGCACATTGATGAGTAGAGTAACAATTCCCTTTACAATTAAGGCATCACTTTCAGCTTTGAATAATAGCTTACCATCTTCTTCATCACATTGTAGCCAGACACGGCTTTGACAACCGTCAATCAAGTTTGATTCTGTCTTATATTTTTCGTCCAGAGGTTCTTGTTCATTACCTAAATCGATAAGTAATTGATATCTGTCCATCCAATCATCTAGTTCGGTAAACTCTTCGATGATTTCATCCTGAAGCTCATTGATAGTCTTCATATCTGTTTATTTTTCGTTGTAAATAACTTCCATAAGAACTTGTCCTACTGCCTTAAGGGTGTTCTTGTCAATATTACTGATATTATCATTTATAGTATGCCAGATAGGGCCAAAGCTGCTTGCTTCGCAGTTTTCATATTCTGGAATGATATCAATACAAGGAATACGTGCAATCTGATTTACAGGAATATGGTCATCGGTAATGGCTCCACCATCTTCTTTTGGAAAATATACACCATAACCTGAATTATGTGCTTTTTTCCATACCTTGCTTACAACATTCCCTGCCATACGCTGAGAGAAATACTCCTTGTAGAAACGTGCATTTGCATTTCCTACCATATCCAAAAGGATACCGAAACGTGCATTATAACCTTCCACATGTGGCTGGTGTGACCAATATTGAGATCCAAGACACCAGCTATTCTCATCATGTTTGCCTTCATACCACTGTGGTGTTCCGTAATCTTCCAGGTCAAAACAGATAAGATCTATTCCTATTTCTGTACTCTTCATTTGAAGCTGGCGTGCAATTTCTATCATTACACCCACACCGCTGGCTCCGTCGTCAGCTCCATCAATAGGAGTATGGTGATTCTTTTCATCGGGATCATTGTCTGCCCATGGGCGGCTGTCCCAATGTGCACAAATGATCACACGTTTGCGAGTTTCTGGATTATAGCTAGCAATGATGTTGCGCATATCTAACATAGAACCATCCCAAGCTCTGACCTTATCGGTTTGTTCATATACAGTAGCACCAAATTCCTTGAATTTGTTTACCAGCCAATTTCCGCATAGATTATGAGCTTGGCTATTTGGTGTTCTTGGACCAAAGTCACATTGAGCCTTTACATATGCAAAAGCACTGTCTGCATTGAATTCTGGTGCTTTTACATCCTTTGTTTCTTCGTCTGGCAAACTTGCAGTCTTGTTCCCATTTCCACAGGCAACAAAACCGATAAATGCCAATAATAAAAGATATGTGTAATTACCCTTTTTCATAATTATTGATTCTGATACATACTCATGATACGCAGGAAGTTTCCTCCCCAAATTTTTTGTATGTCCTCTTTGCTATATCTTTCAAGAAGAAGTCTGCGTGTAAATTGTAGTAACTCACTGGCATTGCTACAACCTATGATACCTCCATCTCCATCAAAATCCGTACCTATACCCACGTGTTCAATGCCCATGATGTTTACCATATGGTTTAGATGTTCTATGGCATCTAGGATACAAGCATTTCCAGTTTCTTTTAAAAAGCCATTGTATAGAGTTACTTGTGCTACGCCGCCTTTTCTTGCCAGTGCTTTCATTTGATCATCTGTCAAATTGCGTGTGTGATTACACAATGCTTTTGCACTTGAATGACTGCATATTATTGGTAGATGGCTGATTTCAAGTGCATCGTAGAAACTTCTTTCATGTGCATGTGAGAGATCTACCATCATGCCCACACGGTTCATTTCCTGAATGACTTGTTCACCAAATACGCTGACACCACCGTGTTCTTGATTTCCTTTATGTGAGTCACAGATGTCATTGTCACCGTTGTGACATAAAGTCATATAAGCAACCCCTTTGTTTCTGAAAATCTCCACGTTGTGGATATCTTTTCCTATGGCATAACCATTTTCAATACCCATGATTATGGCTTTCTTCCCTTGTACTTTTAACTGTGAAATATCCTTTGGTGTCTTGGCTATATCTATTGCAGTACAATTTATAGAAACCATTTCCTCTATTTCATTCAGTATGCGGGTTGCTTTTGCAGTAGCCGCTTCCAGTGCCTCTGGTGTACGTTCTTTCTGTTCCAAATAAGCTACCATACATGTTGCATCAAGATAGCCTTCGGTCATTTTGTGAAGATCGACTAGAATACGTGGATCACGCTGATTGAACTGAATCTTCTGGTCAAAGAACATTGGGGTATCACAGTGTGAATCCAATGTGATGATTTCCTTGTGTAAGTTCTTGATTTCTTGAAACAGTTTTGCTTCCTTGATAAGCCAATGGAAGAGAGGCATCATGGAGTCGTCACCTATTGCTGAAAAACATTCTGGATGCCATTGAACTCCCAGAATAGCTTTATGTTCAGAAGATTCAACAGCTTCAATTACGCCATCAGAAGCGGTAGCTGCAATTTTCAAATGAGGTCCTGCTTCCTTGACAGCTTGATGATGGAAGGAATTTACTGCCAAGACTTCAGTTTGAAATATCCCGGAGAGAATAGAATCTGGTTCTATCTGTACTAAATGTGAAGCATAGCCCCTTTCTAGTTCTTGGCTATGTTTCAGTAAAGTACTACTTTTTGTTTGGCTGTAGATATCTTGGTAAATACTTCCATCAAGTGCTGCTGCAAGCAATTGAATACCTCGGCAAATCCCTAAGATAGGAATCTGACGATCAAATGCCAGTCGGACTAATAGTAGCTCTTGTAAGTCTCTTTTAGCATTAATGCTGTGTAATTCCTTTATAGGCTCTTCATTCACATATAGTGGGTTCAAATCACCTCCACCAGTGAATATGATTCCATCCAGACTATCCAAGACACTAAGTAGAGCGTCTTTATCCTCAACTGGAGGAAGAACGACAGGAGTACCTCCGGCCCTTAATACGGAACTATAGTAGGTATCTGCCAATGTACAGTCACCCTCTCGATAGTTACCAGTTAATCCGATTAAAGGCTGTTTTTTGTAACCAGGGAATGACTGATGAAAATCATCATATGTCTTCTTCCAGTTGAACTGTGCCATAGTAAAAGTGAGTTAATCTTCGTCTTCTAAAGAAAAACCTTTCAGTTTAATCTGTTCGATGGGAATATCTCTTTTGATACTTTGATCCAAAGAAATCAAGGTCTCTGTAGAGATGACTCCAGGAATCTGCTGGATGCGATTATTTAAAAGATCCATCAGATGTTCGTTGTCTTTAGAATACAATTTGGTTAGCATAGTATAAGGGCCTGTTGTGAAGTGGCATTCTATTATCTCAGGAATTTTCTTCAATTCCTTTACAGTAGCCTTATACATGGAGCCTTTTTCCAAACGGATTCCAACATATGTGCAAGTGTTGAAGCCTAATGCTTTAGGATTTACCTCATAGCCTGAACCGATGATCACTCCCATTTCAATCAGACGTTGAACGCGTTGATGAATAGCTGCACGTGACACACCGCATTCTGTTGCTACATCTTTAAAAGGGATACGGGCATTTGCTGAAATAATGCTTAAAATTTTCAGGTCTAATTTGTCGATTTTTTCCATGATATGATTGTTTATTGTTTTTGTTCAGTATCAAAAAGTAAGCAAATATAATGATTTTTTTCTGTTACAATCTATTATTGATGGAAAAAACAACAAAAAAAGCATCGAATTAAAGAAATTCGATGCTTTTTTATATCTTTTTAATAAAAACGTATATTATTCTGCTTCAATTTCCAGCAATTCAATTTCGAATACCAGAGTAGAGAAAGGAGGAATGGTACCAGCTTCGCGAGAACCATAACCCAGATCCTGTGGAATATAAACTTCCCACTTTGAACCTACAGGCATGTTTGTCAGTGCAGTAGTCCAACCCTTGATAACCTGATCAGCACGGAATGATGCTGGTTCGTTGCGGCTATAAGAACTGTCAAACTCAGTACCGTCAACCAAAGTACCCTTGTAATTCACCTTTACCTTATCAGTGCTCTTTGGCATTTCACCCTTACCTTCAGTGATTACCTTATAAAGAACGCCACCTTCCAAAGATTTAACGCCTTCTTCCTTTGCCTTTTTTGCAAGGAACTCTTCACCAGCCTTCTTGTTAGGGCCATATTGCTTTTCCATCTGCTCTGCCTGGATAGCTTCCATCTTAGCCTGAGCAATATTCTGAGCATCTTCTACAGACATTAAACCCTTGCCGTCGATACCAGCAATGAAACCAGCCAAGAAATTGTCCAAGCTGATGGTCTGAGTAGAGTCATTACCAAATACCTGCTGGTTTAGGCCCTTGAACATCTGGTTTCCTACCTGCTGGCCAATCTGGATACCTGCATAATATGCAACAGCAGCCTTATCGTCGCCTGCATATGCAGCTTCCTTCAATCCCTTCATGAAATCATCCATGTAAGCTGTATCAACACCAAGACGACCTACCAGATAATCCTTCAAACCCTGAGTCTGAGCCATACCAATAGTATATGACAGGGTGTCTACATCACTCTTCAAATTTGCTTTTGGGCTTTGACCGTTGCAAGAAACGAACCCCATAGCAGCAACAAATGCTAATAAAACACTAGCTTTCTTCATTTTCTTTTATATTTAAATTAATAATTTCTAGATAATTAAAGAACCTCTAACAACTCTACTGTAAAGATTAGAGTACTATATGGTGGAATCATCTCACCGGCACCCTGTGCACCATAAGCTAAATCGTATGGTAGGTACAAGCGATATTTTGCTCCTTCGCCCATAAGCTGAAGTGCCTCGGTCCAACCTTTGATGACCTGGTTCAATCCGAATACTGCAGGCTCACCACGTTTGTAGGAACTATCGAATAAAGTTCCATCAATAAGTGTACCTTCATAGTGGCAGCGAACTTTGTCTGTAGCAGCAGGCTTTTTACCAGTTCCTTCTGTGAGTACTTCATATTGCAAACCACTGGCTGTGGTCTGAATACCTTCTTTCTTTGCATTTTCTGTAAGGAAAGTCTGGCCCATTTCTTTGGCTTGAGCACTCATTTTCTCTTCCAATTCTTCAAAATATTTATTTACAATATCACGTGCTTCGGTATGTGAAATGGCTGTAGGACCTTGAGTCAAGACATCCTTGATAGCCTGAGCAAAATCGTTTACTTCAATGTCTTTTGCACCCATACTCATCAGATTCTGACCAATACCTAAACCAATTGCATAACTGAATTTATCCATCTTAATTTCTTGTTTGTTTGTTAAATAGCGTGCAAAATTACTCTTTTTCTTTGTTACTTACCATAGCTAGTGACTTTTTTTTATTATTTTTGTGAAATTAAATAAAAGATACGATGAAAAAGGTTGTTGTTTTAACTGGTGCAGGTATTTCTGCAGAGAGTGGTTTTGCTACTTTTAGAGATTCTGGGGGACTTTGGGAGCAGTATAATGTAGAAGATGTCGCAAGTATCGAAGGTTATTGGAGAAATCCAGAACTGGTTCAACAGTTCTACAATGACCGCCGTCGTCAGGCTATTGGATCTAAACCAAATCTAGGGCATACTCTAGTTGCAGGGTTAGAGTTTTATTATGATGTGACTGTAGTGACTCAAAATGTAGATAGTTTACATGAAATGGCAGGAAGTCATAATATCATACATTTACATGGGGAACTTATGAAAGCGACTTCTGAGAGAAATCCTAACGATCCTCGTTGCATTGTGGATTTGGATCCGGAGCATCCTGATATTCATATGGGTGATAAAGCGAAGGATGGTTCTCAGCTTCGTCCTTTCATTGTATGGTTTGGAGAGTCAGTTCCAATGATTGAAGCAGCAGCAAGGGCAGTTGAAGAAGCAGATATCTTATTGATTATCGGTACTTCACTAAATGTATATCCTGCTGCAGGATTAATTCATTATACACAACCTTCATGTCCTATTTATGTCATTGACCCGAAACCAGTTCCTGTTCAAATCAATAGGCAAGTTACCTTCATTCAAAAGAAGGCATCAGATGGAATGCAAGAGTTTTACAAAATAATGGGACTAGAGGAATAGTCTATAGTTTTTCCAGTAATTGGATAACACTTTCCTTAAGCACCGGATGTATGACATCTGGTGCTATTTCTTTTAATGGTTCAAGCACGAATTTGCGTTCATGCATAAGTGGATGAGGAAGAGTGAGTGCTGGAGTATTTATAATAAGTTGATCATAAAACAGCAGGTCAATGTCAATAGGCCTGTCATGGTATTCTCTGTTCTTGGATTTCCTTTTTCTACCAAGCTCTTTTTCAATTTGTTGTGTTTCCTTGAGAACTTCTTGGGGAGTCAGTTTTGTATCATAAAGACAACACACATTTAGGAAAGAATTTTTTGAAGAGAAACCCCAAGGCTCCGTCTCATAAAAAGAAGATCGGGAAACTAAATTCCCGATCCTTTTATTTAATAAGGTGAAAGCAAGTTCAAGTAGCTCTTGCCTATTGCCCAAATTACTTCCAAGACTAAAATAGACGTTCATTAGTCAATGATTAGCATGGCATCGCCATAACATCCGAATTTATAATCCATTTCCAAAGCCACTTCATAAGCATGCATAATTAAATCATAACCACCAAAGGCTGCTACTACCATAAGTAAGGTTGAAAGAGGTTGTTGGAAATTGCTTACCATAGCGTTTGCTACGCCAAATTGGTAAGGAGGGAAGATAAAGCGGTTGGTCCATCCCTCAAATTCTTTCAGGTTTCCATCGGTACTTACTGCTGTTTCCAAAGCACGCATAGTGGTAGTACCTATAGCACAAATCTTATGATTTTCGGCTTTAGCTTTGTTAACTATTTCACAAACTTTTTTATCAACCGACATTTGTTCTGAGGTGGTCTTGTGCTTTGTAAGATCTTCTACATCAATGTCTTGACAGAATCCCATTCCTGAGTGAAGGGTAAGGTACGCAGGCTCAATTCCCTTGATTTCCATACGTTTCATTAACTCACGTGAAAAATGAAGTCCAGCAGCGGGAGCAACAACAGCACCTTCATTTGCTGCAAAAATTGTCTGGTAACGTTCGATGTCTTCTTCTTCTGTTTCACGGGTTATGTCTGTACGTGGCAGCGGTGCTTCACCTAATGCATAAAGTGATTCTTTGAATTCTTCATGAGGACCGTCATATAAAAAACGTAGTGTGCGTCCGCGTGACGTTGTATTATCTATGACTTCTGCCACCATTGCGTCGTCAGGTCCGAAATAGAGTTTATTACCAATTCTAATCTTTCGTGCAGGATCAACAAGGACATCCCATAGGCGAAGATCTGCGCTTAATTCTCTCAACAGGAAAACTTCAATTCTTGCGCCAGTTTTTTCTTTGTTTCCCCAGAGGCGTGCCGGGAATACTTTAGTGTCGTTAAAGACAAAGACGTCCTTCTCATCGAAATACTCCAGAATATTCTTGAACTGACGGTGTTCAATTTCGCCAGTTTTTTTATGTACTACCATCAGTTTACATTCATCACGATGGTAAATACCGGTTTCTGGATCATAATCCGAAGGATACTGAGCAATCTTTTCCTCAGGAAGTTTGAATTTGAATTGTGACAGTTTCATATTCCTTTATTTATTTTTGTTCATTCATTTTTATTTCTTGTTTTTCCAACCATACAGGAAAATCTTCCAGTTGCATACAATCGTCTATCTTGACTTGTCCTACTTGGGTTCTTCTCAGTCCAATCAGGTGTGCTCCGCTGTTTAGTGCTTGTCCGATATCTCTTGCCAATGCTCGAATATAAGTACCTTTACTGCAGACAACACGGATTATGGCTGTCATGGATTCTGCATCAAACTGTAAAAGTTCTATTTCATCAATAATTAAAGTCTTCGCTTTTAATTCGACATCTTTTCCTTTGCGGGCTAGTTCATAGGCTCTTTTTCCATCCACTTTACATGCTGAAAAAGAAGGCGGAACTTGCTCTATCTTTCCTAAAAACTTCTGTAGGGTCTGCTCTAGCAATTCTTGGGTAATGTGCTCAGTAGGATAAGTGGCATCAATTTCTTTTTCCAAATCAAAAGAGGGTGTGGTAGCGCCAAGTTTTAGGGTTGCTACATATTCCTTAGTATGAGCTTGTAATTCATCAATACGTTTTGTGGCTTTTCCTGTACAAATAATCATGACACCGGTAGCTAGTGGATCTAACGTACCTGCATGCCCAACTTTCAACTTCTTGACGCCAAGTTTTCTGCAAAGTAGATATCTTATTTTTGCTACAGCTTGGAAACTTGTCCAGGTCAAGGGCTTGTCAATGTATAATATAACTCCTTCTTTAAAATCCATGCCTTACAGAAACAACAGGGTTAAGATACCAACAACAGCACAATATATGGCAAAATAGATGAGCTTACATTTCTTTACCAATGAAATCATCCACTTGCAAGCAATACAACCACTGATAAAGGCTGCAATAAAACCAACGATTAAAGCACTTACTGATACGGGTTGGGTCATTCCGTGTTCTGCCAAATATTCTGCACTTGGTGCAAGGATATGTTTTGCATCAAGAAGTGCCTCTCCCAAAATAGGGGGAATAACCATTAAGAATGAAAACTGTGCAAGATTTTTACGGCTGTTTCCCAACAACAAGCCTGTTGCGATGGTTGATCCGCTACGTGATAGGCCAGGTAAAACTGCACAAGCTTGAGATATTCCTATAATGAAAGCATGCAATGGTGAGATCTTTTCACGTTCTTTAGGACGGATGTAGTAAGTAAGAGCCAAAAGAGCTGCAGTAATAAGGAGACAAATGCCTACAACAGTTGTACCGTGGAAAAGTTCTTCTATCTGATCTTTGAAGCAAAGGCCTGCAACCCCCACAGGAATCATGGAAATGAGGATATTCAAAATATATTTTTTCTCATCGTTGTATTCCTTCTTAAATAATCCTACTAATAACCAGGATATTTCTTTCCATAAGATAACAAGCGTAGATAGTACTGTGGCAATGTGAACAACAATGTCAAAAGTCAAGCCGCCTGCTTCTGTATCAATGCCTAGTAATACTTGGCCAATCTGCAAATGGCCACTGCTACTTACTGGCAGATATTCGGTGAGGCCTTGGACAAGTCCAAGGAGTAATGCTTGTATTTCGTTCATTCCTTTTCTCTTTTTTCGTTATTCTTAGGCTTATACATTACGGCATAGATAATGAAGACAAATCCGAATAGACTGATTACCGGTGCAATTTTAATACGTGTCGCACTGAAGATTGCATCTTCAAAATGATCAACATCGGTGCCAGGACCACTCATCAAGAAAAAACCGATAATGATGATGGCCATGCCAATAGCCAGCAGGATAAAATTCATTTTATTGAATGCAAAGTTTCTTTTTTCCATTATGATAATTATTAATTCAAGCGGTATACATATCTGCAGTTTTCATGTGCAGGAATTTGTTTACAGAGAAATATGCGCAGATGAGGCTAATAAATAAGCCACAGATCAAAACGGCTGCAGCAACAATAATCTGGGTTTGTATAGTAACAATCTCCTTTAATGCAGGTTCAACTTGTATGAGCCCTTGATAACCAGCATATAAAAGACCATCAGCAACAATTGCTGCTATAAGACCTAAGCAGACGCCTTTCCATAAGAATGGACGACGGATAAAACTCCATTTTGCCCCGACTAGCTTCATGGTATTAATTAAGAATCGTTTGGAATATACACTAAGTCTTAAAGTGTTATTGATCAGGGCAAAGGAAACAAAGGTTAGCAAACCAGCTAAAACAAGCAAGATAAGACTGATTTTTGCAATCCATTGGTTGATAGTTTCTACCCATTCTTTCTGATAAATCAAATCAATTGCTTTAGTTGTTTGCTTCAATTCTTTTGCAATCCATGCGATACTATCTTTATTTGCATAATCTGCTTTTAAACCTACTTCTAGTGATGCAGTCAAAGGGTTTGTTCCTAAAAACTCAGAAGGATCGGCCCCCATGTCTTGAGTCATTTCCTTGAGGGCATCTTCTTTAGAATTATAGGTTATGCTTTTGATATATAGTTTTTGTTTTAGTGTTTTCTGCATGCTGACCAAATCAGAAGCTTTGGTGTCGTCACTTAACAATAGTGTTATGTTGATGTTCTCTTTCACTTGGGTAGACAGATTCCTTGCTGTCAGTACAAAAAATACAACCGCACCCAACAGAAGAAGTACCAGCATCATGCTGATACAACTAGTTAGTGCTTGCATATGAAAGAATCCTGTTCTCTTTTTCATTTGTTACTTTTTCCGAATACGTAAATAATAGAACTGCTATAGTCAGAATTTGTTAATGCTTTAAACCAAGCGAGCAGTCCTTTCCAGCCACCCTTAAGAAAATACAAAGAGCATCCTTTATATTTTTCGCTAAGCATAGAAACATAGAAACCGTCAAAGGGCATAGGGCGTCGTTCATTTAAGATAAAGCCGTGTTTCTCTGCCATTCTTTTCATGGTCTCAGGTGTATAATGCCATAGATGTCGGGGTACATCGTAGGCAGCCCATAAATTACCGTAGCGCAGTGCATCTGCACTTGAGCTATTTGGCACAGCAATCACTAGTGTTCCATCGTCCTTTAACTGCCTATGCAGAATCTCCCATTCTTCGTTTTGCTTTTCTACATGCTCCATGACATGCCACATAGTAATGACATCAAAGACTTTTTCTCCATAACATGCCACTTGAGAATCGTCTTTCACATCAAGTCCAAAGTGTTTCTTAGCAAAATCTCGTGCTTGAGGACTTTTTTCTACTGCATCAACTTGCCAACCACGTTTATTCATTGTGTGGCTAAAGTAGGCCGTGCCAGTTCCAATATCAAGAATTCTTCCTGATTTTTTATGAGAAACGGTTTCTACAAGTATTGCTTTTTGTTGGAGCATATAAGAACGAACGCGGTGGTACACCTGGTTCATTATTCCTTTATGGGTGTCACTGTGTGATATATAATCCGGTGTTTCATAATAACGTCCTATTTCACTTTCAGCAGGAAAGTCCTGAGTCATACGAAAACCACAGTCCTCACACTGCAGGATAGAGAAAATTTCTCCTGTAGCGTAATGATCTTTGCAAGTAAGGAAATGGCTCAGATGTGTTCCTCCGCACAGAGGGCATCTGTCTATATGTAGTTTATTCATGGACGTACTAACCCAAATTTGGTGCAAAGGAACAAAACTTTTGCCATATTTCTGTGTTTTTTTAAGGTTTATTTGCTTTTCACCTTATAAAAAGAGAAAAAAGACCTCCACATTCAAAATGCAGAGGTCTTTATACTGAAATTTATATCAATTTTTTAATAACGTAATGGTTTTGAAGCCTCAGGATAACCAGGCTTAACAGGAATACGGCCACTATCATTAGCTGCACAGATTGCCAACCATGCTGTGATGGCAGCGTCAATCTTCAGATCTTCCAGTGACAGGCGCTCGTAAGTATCCATAATAGTGTGATATGTACGGCGGTATTCCAGTGCATCTTGAATAAACTGGTATGCAGGTAAACCTAAAGTATTGAATGATTCATGGTCAGTAGATCCTGTGGTATTTGGTGACAAAGTGGTGAATCCTAATGACTCAATAGGAGCTTTCCATGCTTCGAAGAAAGGTTTTGCCAAATCGTTCTGCTCCAGATAAATGCCACGGAATCGACCGGAACCATTATCCATGTTGAGGTAAAGTGCAAAGTTATTATATTCAGGCAGAGCCTTCTTTTTCTGTTCATCATAAAGTTTCTTTGCATAACCTCTTGAACCGTATAGACCTTGTTCTTCACCGCCCCAAAGTGCCAAGCGGATTGTACGTTTTGGCTTTACACCTAAATCTTTCAAAATACGCATAGCCTCCATCATTACAATACAACCAGAGGCATTGTCTGCACCACCAGTGCTTCCATGCCAAGAATCCAAGTGGCCACCAAGTAAGACTACTTCATTCTTAAGTTTAGGATCTGTACCAGGAATTTCTGCATATACATTGCTAATGTTCTGGTTAGCACTGAATTTGTTCTTTAGTTCCAGCTCCATTTCTACCTTTTCACCTTTTTGGATAAGTCTACACATACGTCCATGGTCTTCAATAGGCATAAGTAACATAGGGGTTGGCTCTGGGTCGCCTACCTTGTATTGGCCACCTGTTGCACTTGGAACGTTAAAGCTTCCACTACCTTGAATAACACACAATGCCTTTTCGTCTTGGATCATCTTGGTCATTTCACGGCGAAGTTCACGCATAGCCATGTATGCAGACATATCGATATTACCCATTCGCATACGATTGGCGCCACCTACACCTGCGCGACGGTCATTTTCCAGTTGCTTTAATTGTTCATCAGTAAAACGGCTAGCCAAAGGTTCGAAACTGATGGTGTAGGTCTGCTGTGCAGGCATCAAAACAACCTTACCTCCCAATTTACCTTTATACTTTGCCAAATCTTCCTTGGTCTTGACGTCCAGCAGTACGCATTCGCCCTTTACTAGGCCATTGGTACTTCCGGTCCATGCTACTGGGTTCACGGTATAGGCACAGTAGTAAGGAGCTGTCATGGCGGCATAGGTCTTTTCTACATCCCATGCACCCTTTTCAAAGGTCCATACATTTTCAACACGTGGGTTTGATAATCCCATTTTTTGTAGGCGTTCTACCACAAGCTTGTCGGCACGTTGTTTCATTTGAGAAGCAGCCAAACGACTACCCAGCATGTCAGTCATAAACTCAGATAGATCGTTGATTTGTGAATTACTGAAAGCTTCTGACTTTACTCTATAAGCCAGCTCGTCTGATTGGCACTCTTGAGCCATGGCTGTCATGGTCATGAAAAGTGCAGAAAGTGAAATAATTAACTTTTTCATTGATTTAGTATTTTTGCGTTTGCGGTGCAAAAATATATCTTTTGGTTGTAAACTTTCGTTATTTCACATGTTTTTTGGTTAAAAATTGCAAAATGTAAGCTTGTTTTCGTACACAACTATTGCAAATGTCAGGAAAAGCCGTAACTTTGCATCGTGTTTTTCATAGTATTAGATTTATTTAAGGTTAACAAGGTTGGGTCACGGCGGTGACCCTTTTTTTTGCTCTTTTCACTAGCTGTCTAAGAGTCTCTGTCAACATGATGACAGATTTCTGTCAATTAGTTGGCAGAGTTCTGTCTACACTTGACAGAGTCATGAGTTTTTGTATTTTCTATAAATTATAAAGAATAGCTTAATATACTCTTCACCCTTCACCTTTTTGAAATAATTGCTTGATTTTCATCATCTTTGATAGGTGAAGAGTTCTTCCGACTCTTCACCACTT
>JAKSLR010000035.1 GCA_024401095.1 Bacteroidaceae bacterium | reverse complement strand
CCAAATCCACTTTCTTATCCAGCGGTAGACTCTGAGTTCGGTATTCTGGACTATTGCGGATTTGAGAAAGACGAAGCCTATTACCTGAAGTCATGGTGGACTGATGAGACCATACTGCACGTTCTTCCACACTGGAACCTGAAGGGACACGAAGGAGAAGAGGTAGACATTTGGGTATACAGCAACTGCGATGAAGTAGAGCTGGTAGTCAATGGCAAGAAATTGGGCAAGAAGAGCATGCCTGTAAACGGTCACCTGAGCTGGAGTACCACCTATCAGCCAGGAACACTTAAAGCCATTGGTTATAAGAACGGAAAGAAGGTAAAAGAAGAAATACTGACTACAAACTATACTCCTGTACAGCTTGCCCTAGAGGCATCAAAGACTACATTATGTGCTGATAATCAGGATGTAGCAGTTGTAACCATCCAATTAACCGATAAAAAGAACAATCTTATCCCTACTGCATGTCAGGATGTTCAGATTACAGTAGAGGGTAATGCAAGAATACTGGGAGTGGGCAATGGTGATCCTGCATTTAAGGGTGCCCAGAATCCTAACGATTTAAGTTGTAAGACTTTCATGGTTCCTAGCTTCAATGGATTGGCACAGGTTCTCATACAGTCAAGCCATGAAGCAGGAACCATTCAAGTAACCTGCACATCCAATCAGGTTAAACCTGCAACGATTACATTAACATCTAAATAACAATCTACAATGAGAAAGTATGTATTATTCATCGGATTACTGCTTCCATTGGCAGTTTCTGCACAGAAGGATGTAACGAAAGAAAAGTTTACTCCTTTCTATACTAAGGACGTAGCCCCACACATGGAGAAGATTCTTCCTGAACCTCCTGCACTTACAGATCCGCAGTTTGTCTATGACCTGGCTCAATATGAATGGGGAAAATCTATCCGTGAGACAGAGAGAGGAAAGTTGGCTGTAGCTGATGCCGGCATTGGTGCTGCCTATTTCATGAAACGTTTCAGTGAGGTAATAGGCATCAACATTACACCCGAGAAATATCCAGAACTGTTCAGACTGTTCTCTCGTGCACACTTAACCGAACAGCAGGCAGGTGCCAGTGCCAAGGCACATTTCCATCGCGTGCGTCCATACCAGCAGTACAAGGAACCAAGTGGAGTGCCTACTCATGAATGGCCTACAGACTATACCAGCTACCCTTCTGGACATACACACGCCAGCTGGTTAGTGGGCATGATCATGACAGCTATTGATCCAGCCCATACAGAAGAAATCATGAAAGTAGCGTATGAATTGGGACAAAGTCGCGTGATTGTGGGTTTCCACTACCAGAGCGATGTAGATGCTGGTAGAGTGGTTGGTTCTGTTACATTTGCAAGATTATGTGCAGAACCAGCATTCAAGAAACAACTTCAGAAAGCCATGAAGGAATTCAAGAAAAACACAAAATAACAAGAAGGAAAAAGAAAGGAGCTTCCAATCGAAAGCTCCTTTTATTTTAGGATTAGAAAAGATTACATGGTTTGCTGAATTTCATCCACACCCTCTATCTTATACAATTCTGCGGTAGTACTAAGTAAGTCGTCAACACAGGTAACAAAGAATGTAATGTTACAGTCTACAATTTCATCAGCTGTCTTTGTATCCAGGGAATCAATAGTCAGATGCAACTTATTAGTAATGTGATCAATGATATCAATCAACAAATGGTAACGGTCCACAGCTCGTATTCTTAAAGAAACAGGATACCCTTTCTTAGGGTCAACAGGCAGAACCATCGGTTCAATGGAATCACCATGCTTGGAAGCCAAACGGATAACCTCAGGACAACTTCTGCGATGAACATGAAGGATACCTACTTCATCACGATAGCCAATGGTTTCACCACCAGGTAACGGACGACAATGAGGGCAACGCTGGATACCGGAATTAAGCTCTTGCAACTTTAGTTTTCTCAGTGCATGCTTTGCCTTGTAAGTCTGAGCGATTTCCAGCCAATCAGGTTTTGGATGAGAGTTGACATCTATACCAATTTCTACACAATCACCTTGATTTAGAACGGTCTTGACCGGTGAAAGTTTGCCATTAATACGAGCATATTTGGCGTGAAGACCTATTTTATTGCCAAGTTCAAAAGCATAATCTATGGCAGTAGCACCCTTTGGAAGAGTAATGGACAGACCTCTTGGTGAAAAGACCATGATGTCATCATAATATAGAGTTGTCTTGACACTCTCGATGAAGTTTCCATCCATGCTCTGCATGGCAATGTCTTGCAGAACTTTCTTGAAACGGACAATCCAATCAGAAACATTGCTTTCTGTACGATCGGCCAGACAGCCTAAACGGGAACTCTCTACCATTTTTTGTGAACTGATCTGAACATCTTCCCAAACACCAGTTCCAGAGAGCAACATGACACGGATACAGCGATATGCATTTTCCTTGGCCAAATCTATCTGATTCACAAAACTTCCTGGTTTTTCCTTGTATCGGTCTGTTAATAAGGAATAAATGCGAAGGCAAGTCTGCTTCTCTGTCATGCCATCGACTGCCTGACTGAATGTGATACGCACATAATAGCGGTTATCCAGATGCTGGTAGTCACAATTTCCAGCCAACATTCTACGGTAAAGACTATATGGAGCACGATAATAGATTTCTGCTCTGGCAGGAATTCCTTCTTCTCTCAACATTTCCATGATTTCACTGGTAAAAGCAGAAAGACGAGGGCCGTTTTCTTCCTTATCCTTACGGATATCTTCTTCTATTGCAGGATATTGTCCTGGGCAACGGAACTTGAAGCTCAGGTTCTCCAGCTCTGTCTTGACATCGAACAGACCCAGACGATTAGCCAATGGAGCATAGAAATAATCGGTTTCACCCGCAATCTTCATCTGTTTGTCCAAACGCATGCTGGAAAGCGTACGCATGTTGTGCAGACGGTCGGCAATCTTGACCATTAAGGCACGAATATCGTAATTCAGTGAATCAAGAAGCTGCTTGTAGTTGTCCATCTGTTTGGATAGCTTGTACTTATCCTGTTTCTTCTTGGTAACCGTATCTACAAGGAAAGCCACATCTTCTCCAAAGCGTTCTTCGATATCTTCTACTGTATAGTCTGTATCCTCTACCACATCATGGAGGAAGGCAGCAATGACCGGATTTGCACCCATCTTCATCTCCTTGGCAATGATGCACGCCACAGCAATAGGATGAATGATATAAGGTTCACCTGATTTACGACGTTGATTGGAATGCGCTTCTTTTGCTAATTCAAAAGCCTGCTTTACACGTTTAAGATCTTCTTCGGATACTCTGCGGGCCATAATACGGAAAACTTCATCGGCAGCTTCCTGTACTATCTTGTCATAATTGACTTCTTCCATAGTAATGTTAGATTAAGAAAATTTCTGTAAAATTAAGAATTTTAAAAATTTCCCCCAAACAATTACTGTAAAAAATAAATCAAATTTCTAATTTAGGAAGTGATTTCTTGCGTTTCGGGTTTTCCTGTGCGCCATATTTCAGCAGCTTGTTTGCTGCCACAGGAATACTCTTGCCGGAATCAGCACAGATTGTTTTCACT
Organism: Bacteroidaceae bacterium; assembly: GCA_024401095.1. GTDB lineage: Bacteria > Bacteroidota > Bacteroidia > Bacteroidales > Bacteroidaceae > Minthousia. Next base: position 28,098 of record JAKSLR010000035.1, on the reverse strand, counting down.
TCATCAAATGATTTTCTGGTAGCCTCCAAATGCTTATCCACTTCTTCAAAACGCTCTACAAACATCTGAACACGATCAACAATCAAATTGGCAGCTTCCATAATCTCATGCTGGTTTTCTACCTGACGAACCTGATTCCAACTTAATTCCAGAACACGAAGCATAGGGAAAAGATTCTGGCTGCCTGTAATGATGACTTTCTTATCATAGGCCCATTTCCAGAGTCCAGCTTCCTGACTCAAAGCCAATTGAAGGGCATTCTCGCTAAACATATAGAGGATAACGAAATCCAACCGCTCATGTCCTTCTTGAATATAACGGTTGTAATTCTTTTTGGAAAGCTCCATGACATGAGACTTCACAGAGGTTAAGTGACGCTTTAATGATGCAGCCTTTTCTTCTTCATTATCTGCATTATAATAGTCCTCATAAGCCTTTAATGAAACCTTAGAGTCAATGATAAGGTCACGATGTTCTGGGAAATGAAGAATCACGTCAGGAATCATAGTTCTTCCTTGTTCTTCCTCACGGACAATGTTGCCCGAAGCATCGCGCATGGCTGTCTGTTCTTCAAACTGAACACCTTCTTCCAATCCCATTCCTTCCAGAAGCTGGCGTAATCTGAGTTCACCGAAATTACCTTGCGTCTTGTTTTCTCCAGTAAGTGCCTGAGCCAGTTTATCGGCACGTTCTCCCACCTGCTTACTAAGTTCTACACTGTTCTTGATGGTAGCATCAAGTCGTACCATAGTTTCAGCATGCTCCCTATCAGACTTCTCCACTGCCTCCTTCATGAGTTTAATATGGTCATTTAAAGGATTAAGGATAGTAGCCAAATTTTGCTGATTAAGTGAAGACAATTCCTCAGAACGTTCTTTTAGGATTTTTTCTGAAGTGGTATTCATCTGCTCCTTGATCAATTCTACCTGTTGAGCCATCTGTTCTTTCAGGGTTTTCTCCAGTTTTTCCTGTTGTTCTCTGGCCGAAGACTTTATCTCTTCTACCTTTTCCTTGTGAGCCTCTTCGTTGAGCTGCAACCGTTCCTTGTAGGCACGTTCTACATTTTCTACCTGCTTTTCAGAATGACGTTTTTCTGCCAGGGCAACTTCTGCTGCCGTCAATGCCTCCTGCTTTTCCTGAAGGAGCTGTTCCAGTCGGACTTCCTTCTGCAATTTCTCCTGTTTAAGATTCAGGATTTGACTACGGAGAATGACGAAGGTCAGCACACAGCCAAGCATAAGTCCAATGACAAGATAAAGTGCAATTTCCATGTTTTTTATTTTTCTGCAAAGTTAATTTATTTTTTATTATCTTTGCAAACAAAACGGAAAATGCTTAAAGTGTATTTTGCCCCACTGCAGGGCTATACGGAAGATCTCTACAGAAGATTGCATCATCAACACATTGGTGGTGTAGATTTCTATTGTACACCTTTTATCCGATTAGAACACGGAGAACTACGAAGTAAAGACCTGCGGGATATTCGTCCAGAATTTAACGAGGGGGTTCCTGTCCTACCACAAGCCATTGCCAAAGACGGTATGGAGTTGGAAAGACTTACCCAAACCATCGCTTCATTTGGATACAGCCACATCGACATCAACATGGGTTGCCCGTTCCCTCTTCAGGCTAAGCATGGCAGAGGTTGCGGTATCTTGGCACATCCGGAAAAAGTACAGGAACTGATGACTGTAGTCAAGGTACATCCGGAACTAACCTATTCCGTAAAAATGCGTCTTGGATATGAAAATCCTGACGACTGGAAAACCATTCTTCCCCTCTTGAACGATACGCCTCTCACACACATTACTCTGCATCCAAGAGTAGGTTCACAGCAGTATAAAGGAAATGTTGACCGAGATGCATTCCGGGCATTCAAAGAACAATGCAAACACCCAATAATCTACAATGGAGACATTCATACCGTGGATGAAATCATTCAATTGGAGCAGGAATACCCTGATCTGGCTGGAGTCATGATAGGAAGAGGTTTGCTGGCTCATCCTACCCTGGCACTGGAATACAAGCAGGTTTGCCTAGAAGGAAAGGCCAAGGCAGACCGTACCCTTCTGCACGACATTGTCTATCTTCATTCCCTCATGCTAGAGCACTATGAACGGACCATTCCCGGAGAAGCACAACGCCTAAATAAACTAAAGACTTACTGGGATTACATGGAAGAAACCTTGGGAAGAAAAGCCTGGAAGAAAATAGAGAAAGCTGGTAATATGAAGAATTATCTGGCTGCAATTAAAGAACTTAGATAAATAAAATAGTACACTATCTTACTATGAGAAAATTATTAGTTATGGGTATATTCAGCATGTTATGCACACTGTTCAGCTGTGCACAAGAAAGAAACTTCAAATCAGTGGATGTAGACGAATTTGAGCAAATCATCAGCAATCCAGAAATCCTCAGACTGGATGTCCGCCGGTTAGATGAATACCAGCAAGGACATCTGGAAGGCGCCATCAACATTGATGTATTGAAAGATGATTTCAAGGAAGTTGCCCTAAAGAACCTGAATAAAAGCAAGACGATTGCCTTGTACTGCCGCAGTGGAAACCGAAGCAAGAGAGCTGGAAACATACTTACAGCAGAAGGTTACGAGGTGATAGAACTGAAAAGTGGATACATGGGATGGACGTCAGCAAACAAACCTGTAGTCAAATAAATCCTGTATCTTTATTCACACCTTTATTTTTTCCGAAAAAAAACATTCATATATACCTAATATTTATAAAAAAAGTGCGAAATTTGCATCTTGATATAAATACGTGTATTCACATAAATAAAATAACCAACATGAAGACTCCTTTAAAGAAGGTATTAGTCTTGGGTTCTGGTGCGCTCAAGATTGGTCAGGCCGGAGAGTTCGACTATTCCGGAAGTCAGGCACTCAAAGCATTGCGCGAGGAAGGTATTCGTTCAGTCCTCATTAATCCAAATGTAGCTACTATTCAAACAAGTGAAGGTATTGCTGACAAGGTTTATTTCCTTCCAGTGACACCTTTTTTTGTAACCGAAATTATCAAGAAAGAACGTCCTGACGGCATTATGCTGGCTTGGGGTGGACAGACTGGTTTGAACGTAGGTACTGCATTGTATCAGTCAGGAGTGCTCAAGGAGTATGGTGTTCAGGTATTGGGTACCTCTGTAGAGGCCATCATGAATACCGAAGACCGTGACCTTTTCGTTAAAGAATTAAATAAGGTAGACCTCAAGGTTCCAGTATCTCAGGCTTGTGAGACCATGGAAGATGCAGTAGCTGCTGCACGCAAGATTGGTTACCCTATCATGATCCGCTCTGCATACGCTTTGGGTGGTCTGGGTTCTGGTGTCTGCCCTACCGAAGAAAAGTTTATCGAAATTGCAGAATCTGCATTCACCTTCGCACCTCAGGTACTTGTAGAGGAGTCTTTGAAGGGCTGGAAGGAAATAGAGTTCGAGTGCATCCGTGATGCAAACGACCACTGCTTCACTGTTGCATCTATGGAAAACTTCGACCCACTGGGTATTCACACCGGTGAGTCTATCGTAGTAGCTCCTACTTGCTCTCTGACCGATGAGCAGGTTAAGATGTTGCAGGATATTACAATTAAGTGTGTTCGCCACTTGCAGATTGTAGGTGAATGTAACATTCAGTTCGCATTCAATGCAGAAACTAACGATTATCGTATCATCGAGATCAATGCTCGTCTGTCTCGTTCTTCTGCATTGGCATCTAAGGCAACCGGTTATCCATTGGCATTCGTAGCTGCTAAGATCGCATTGGGCTATACGCTTGACCAGATCGGTGAAATGGGTACTACCAATTCTGCATACGTTGCTCCATCACTGGATTACATGATCTGTAAGATTCCTCGTTGGGACTTGACCAAGTTCGTAGGCGTTAGCCACAAGCTGGGTTCTTCTATGAAGTCTGTAGGTGAAATCATGTCTATCGGACGTTCATTTGAGGAAATGCTGCAGAAAGGTCTTCGTATGATTGGTCAGGGCATGCACGGTTTCGTGGGCAACGACCACACCAAATTTGAAAACCTGGATGAGGAGCTGGCAAACCCAACAGACCTGCGTATCTTTGCCATTGCTCAGGCTCTGGAAGAAGGATATACCATTGAGCGCATTGAGGAATTGACCAAGATTGACCCTTGGTTCATCGAGCGCATGAAGAACATTGTAGACTGGAAACACAAGCTCATGGCTTATAACACACTGGAGGAGATTCCAACAGAAGAATTACGTCAAGCTAAGATTCTTGGTTTCTCTGACTTCCAGATTGCACGCTTTGTCTTGAAGCCAGCAACCGGTAACATGGAGAAGGAAAACCTGCAGGTTCGTGCTTACCGTAAGAAGGTGGGCATTCTGCCAGCAGTAAAGCGTATTCCTACCGTGGCAAGCGAGCATCCAGAGTTGACAAACTACCTGTACATGACTTACGCTGTAGAGGATCACGACATTAATTTCTACAAGAACGAGAAGTCAGTAATCGTACTGGGTTCTGGTGCATACCGCATCGGTTCTTCTGTAGAGTTCGACTGGTGTTCTGTAAATGCAGTAAATACTGCTCGCAAGTTGGGTTACAAGTCAATCATGATCAACTACAACCCAGAAACTGTATCTACCGACTATGATATGTGTGACCGTCTGTACTTCGATGAGCTCTCATTCGAGCGTGTTCTCGATGTTATCGACCTGGAGTCACCACGCGGTGTCATTGTTTCTGTAGGTGGTCAGATTCCTAATAATCTGGCAATGAAGTTACACCGTCAGAGTGTGCCTATCTTGGGTACTTCTCCAGTATCTATCGACCGTGCTGAGAACCGTGGTAAATTCTCTGCTATGCTCGACCAGCTGGGCATCGACCAGCCTAAGTGGAGTGCATTGACTTCTATGGGCGATGTAAAGCAGTTCATCAATGAAGTAGGCTATCCTGTATTGGTTCGCCCTTCATACGTACTTTCTGGTGCTGCCATGAACGTATGCTACAGCGATGATGAGCTGGAGCGTTTCTTGGCTGCAGCATCCGAAGTTTCTAAAGAATATCCTGTAGTTATCTCTCAGTTCATGACCGAGACCAACGAGATTGAGTTCGATGGTGTAGCTCAGAACGGTGAGGTAGTAGAATACGGAATCTCAGAGCACGTTGAGTTCGCTGGTGTTCACTCTGGTGACGCTACCATGACCTTCCCTGCTCAGCAGATTACTTTCGCTCAGGCTCGTCAGATCAAGAAGATTTCACGTGCTATCGCTAAGGAGTTGAATATTTCTGGTCCATTTAACATCCAGTATCTGGCTAAGGGCAGTGACATCAAGGTTATTGAGTGTAACCTGCGTGCTTCCCGTTCATTCCCATTCGTTTCTAAGGTGTTGAAGCGCAACCTGATCGAGACAGCTACCAAGATTATGCTTGACGCTCCTTACCAGAAACCAGACAAGAGTGCATTCGACATTGACCGTATGGGTGTCAAGGCATCTCAGTTCTCATTCGCACGCCTTCAGAATGCTGACCCAGTATTGGGCGTTGACATGAGCTCTACCGGTGAGGTAGGTTGTATCGGTGATACCTTTGAAGAAGCTCTTCTGAACTCAATGATTGCTACCGGTTACAAGATTCCTTCTAAGGATAAGGCTATCATGTTGTCAAGCGGTGGTACCAAGGAGAAAGCATCTCTGCTGGATGCAGCAGCTGCTCTGGTAAAGGCTGGCTATACCATCTGTTCAAGCGAGGGTACTGCTAAGTTCTTGAACGAGAACAATGTAAAAGCTACAGCTGTAGGATGGCCTGATGAGGACAACAAGGATATCCCTAACGTTATGGAAATGATTGCAGATCACAAGTTCGACTTGATCGTGAACATTCCAAAGAACCACTCTAAGCGTGAATTGACCAATGGTTACAAGATCCGTCGTGGTGCTATCGACCATAACATTCCATTGATTACCAACGCTCGTCTGGCATCTGCATTCATTGAAGCATTCTGCACATTGTCACAGAACGATCTGCAGATCAAGAGCTGGCAGGATTACGAATAAATCCCTATTAAAACATAGAATAGTAAAAAGAGAGAGCCAATGGTTCTCTCTTTTTCTTTTGTCATGTGTAAAAACTTTCTTACCTTTGCAAATCGAAAAACCTTATATCATGATGAAAATCCGATTTATCCTAGCCCTGTTTTGCCTGATAGTATGGCAGAGTATTTCTGCACAGACGCTTAAATTCCACAAAGACGGTACTTTCAAGATTGTCCAGTTCACTGATGTGCATTGGAAAGCTGGCTTACCGGAAAGTGATATTGCTGCAGAAAACATGAATGCCATTCTGGATGCCGAGAAACCAGATTTTGTCATCTATACCGGTGACTTGATATTTGGTTCTCCTGCTGCACAGGGACTGGATCGTGCCTTGGAACCTGTAGTAAGCAGAGGTATTCCTTTTGCCGTAACATGGGGCAACCATGATGACGAGCAGGACATGACACGTCAGGAAATCTTCGATTATATGAAAAAGAAACCGGGAAACCTTTCTGGAACGGTTCCCGGATTATCAGGCATTACAAACTTTATCTTGCCTATAGAATCAAGCAACAGCAAAAAAAGTGCATTCACACTGTATGGAATAGACAGTAACAGCTACTCCAAGAAGCCAAATGTAAAAGGATATGATTGGATCAAGCACGACCAGATTCACTGGTATCGAGAGAACAGCCAACGCATTGTGCAAGAGCACCAAGGCGATACCATTCCGGCTCTGATGTTCTTCCATATTCCATTGCCAGAATACCAGCAGGCCACACAAGACCAGAATATCCCTATGATAGGAACCCGAAAGGAAATGGTATGTGCGCCTGAGATTAATTCTGGTATGTTCAATGCCATCCTGGAAATGGGAGATGTGATGGCAACCTTTGCCGGTCACGACCACATCAATGACTATGCTGTCCTCTGGAAAGGCATCTTATTAGGATACGGACGATACAGTGGAGGCAATACCGTCTATAATAACATTCCTGGGGGAAATGGCGCACGCATCATTCTTCTCAAGGAAGGTGAAAGAAGCTTCAGCACGTATATCCGATTACGTACCGGAGAGATTATCAACCGTATCCAGTTCCCTGAGGATTTTAAGTAAACTACTTGTTTCTTTCCTTCTGTAACAAAGTTTTCAGTCGTTCTGTTTCTTCAGGATGACTGGTGGATACGTTATGGTATTCATCACCTTCTAGCATGTCAAACAACTGATCCTCATCTCTATAGCCAGTTTCCACACCGGGTGCCCAACTTAACGAAGATGGGCCTTTACTAGGTTCTACATACTTCCATTTTGGAGTTCGCAAGGATAAAGTATGATCTTGTGCCAAACCAATGACATAATCACGGTTATCACTCTTCTGACCTAACAGAGCATTCAGATGATCTTGACTGTCAGGAGCTGCCCCCTTTGGTAATCGGGCACCAATCAAGCTTGCAAAGGAACGGATCCAGTCTATCTGTGAAATCAATGCATCAGAAACACTACTTTCCTTTATTTTTGCAGGCCATACTACTATCGCTGGAACCTTAGTACCACCTTCAAAGACAGAGTATTTAGTTCCTCTCAAATCGCCAGCTGGCTTATGACCATTCAATAATTCCTCTGCCCTGTCCTGATAACCGTCATCCACTACAGGACCATTGTCACTGGTAAGAACAATAAGCGTATTCTCCCTGATTCCTAATCGGTCAAGGGCAGCGATGACTTGACCTACAGTCCAGTCGAACTGCATGATGGCCTCTCCTCTCAAACCCATCTTGTTTTTTCCACGGAAACGCTCATGTGGAAATCTTGGAACATGAACATCATTAGTGCAGAGATACAAGAAAAAAGGTTGTAACTGATGTTTTTCAATGAAAGAGATAGCATGAGAAGTAATGGAGTCTGCTATATTCTCATCTTTCCACAATGCTTTTCCACCACCTTTCATATAGCCTATTCTACTGATACCGTTGACAATAGACATGTCGTGACCTACACTTGGTTTTAGGTTGAACAACAGCTCCGGATTGTCCTTACCTGTGGGTTCACCTTCAAAGTTCTTTTCATAACTGACCTCAATGGGAGCAGATGAATCCCAGTTGGCTACCATGCCATTTTCTATGAAGACACAAGGAACACGATCCGCAGTAGCTGCCATGATGTAGTGATAGTCGAAACCCAAGTCTCCTAGTGAAGCGGACAATTGGGCATTCCAATCCTGCATGCCTGACTTATCTCCTAGACCCAAGTGCCATTTACCCACAGCAGCAGTTGCATATCCACAGCTCTTGAAAGCATCGGCCATGGTAAATTGTTCCGGTCTGATAATCATTCCTGCATTACCGGCAGCAACATCTGTTCCTGGTTTTCTCCAGGCATATTCACCAGTCAGGAGAGAATAACGGGAGGGCGTACTGGTGGCTGCACATGAATAGACATTACGGAAAAGAATGCCTTCTCTAGCCAATTCATTGACATGAGGAGTCTGCACATTCTTTGCACCATAGCATTCTAAATCGCCATAGCCTAAATCGTCTGCATTGATTAAGATTACATTAGGTCGTTCCTGGGCAGTAATGTTGGTGGAAACAAGAAATAAAGGAAGTGAATATCTCAGTTTCATCGTCACAAAAAACAAAAAAAGGAACTGAGGACTGTAACCCCCAATTCCTTTTTTATATTAGATAAGTAATATTAATAGGTAATCAGTGGTTCAAGTTCCTTAGCCTGCTCAATCATCTTTTCAAGTTCAGTAACAGCAGGAACACGGTTGCAAAGATTCTTAGCCTCGTTAACCTCTACCAATTTTGGATGCAGGTTTGCAGGTACTCTGTGGCGGAACTCCTTAACAGTATCAACACCAGCAGCCTCCAGCAATTCTGCAAACTGGCCAGCAATACCCTTAATACGGAAAAGGTCTGCATGGTTGGTCCACTTCAAGATAAGCTTGTGGCTGATGCCAGTAGCCTCTTCTACCTTCTTACGGCCTGCAGCTGCTGCACACTGTTCCAACAGATCCTCAGTGGTCTTGATTCCTACTTCAGCTAATTTTGCTGCATATACTTCACCAATTCCTTCTACTTGTTCAATTTTATAAGCCATGATATTAAATTTAAACGGTTAATATGATTTTCTATTTTCTGTGATGAACCAGCATCTTCTTTCGGAACAAGTCAATCCTCTCTGGAGCTATGCCTAGTGCTACAGTAGCATAGTTATCTATAGAACCATACTTCTTCCTGATGATGCTCATAGTCTTGATCAGATGTCTCTGCTGTGCCATGAAAATCTGATAGGCAGAAAGACCCATATTGAAACTATAAGTCATAGCTCCTATCAAAAGCCCCTTCTTGACAGCTCCAGGGTATGCAGAGCGGTTGGTCCGGATGTAGTCTTTCAGGATATCCGTTCTGGAAACACCTAGAAGATTGAGAATAATAGCGGCCAGAACACCTGTCCTGTCTTTACCGGCTGTGCAATGGAACAAGATTTTTTTCCCTTCCAGAACCGTATCAATGACTACATTCAAAGCTACGCCTATCTGCTTTTGGGTTTCAGGATCTGATACCATTTTCAGATAAAGGGCTTCCATGTCGGGAATAATCGTCTGAAGTGCTGCCTTGTCCTTTCGCAAATTCTTCACAATCTTTACCGGATCAGAGCCACTCTGATGAGTGATGCCAATGGCAGAATCAGACAGGAAAGGAATATAGAACATCTTGACACCCGGAATAGGTGTATCTGGTTTTTCGTCAACTTCAACCGGTGATCTTAAGTCAATGATACAAGACACACCTGAACGTTCAAGCTGAAGGGCATCTGTGTTGGAAAGATTATAAAGAGAACCGGAGCGAAAGATTTTGTCTCGCCCCACCATTCTGTCTCCTTCCACAAAGAATCCGCCTATATCTCTTAGATTATGTTTTCTTTTTATGCGAAGCATTACTGTTCATTCTGACGTTCACGGTGTGGACGATTACCTCTTCCACCCATGAAACCTCTTCTTTCAGTCATTTTCTTATATTTTTCAAACTGCTCCTCAGTCAAAATCACTTGAAGGACTGTATTAATGGCAGCTTGTTTTTCCTGCATCTTTTCACGGAACTGTTTGATCTGCTCTTCTGAAGGGCGCTCTCCATTCAAAATGGCACTGTTTTCCTGCATTTGCTCTGCAATCTGTTTCTGTTGTTCTTCCATCACAACCTTAAACTGTTCAGCACGGGTCTCATCCAGCTCCAGATATTTAATCATATTCTCGATACGCTCCTTTGGATCCATACGTTGACCACGAGGACCACCAAAACCTTGACGTTGATTATTGTCTTGAGCCATACATGAAGGGCATCCTGCAAACAGGACAACAAGTAACATAAAAACAACTTTTTTCATATCGGTCAAATTTAATAATGATTAACTTTCACCTACAAATATAGTAATTAATTCCATACTATCCTCCCTTTTTCCCACATTTTTTCCGTTTCTGCAGAACTTCATTCATTTTGTTGACACTTTAACATGAAAAATACTTACCTTTGCAATATGAAATGGCTTGAAAACCTCTTTTTGGAACAGACAGCTATCCAGGCAGTCATTATTATTTCCATAATCATTGCCTGTGGACTTGCCTTGGGCAAGGTGAAGATTCGTGGCATTTCCCTGGGCGTAACCTATGTGTTCTTCATGGGAATCCTTGCCGGACACCTGGGATTTGAAATCAATCACGACATGCTGATGTATGCCCAGAACTTTGGTCTGGTTATTTTTGTCTATGCCTTAGGTATTCAAGTCGGCCCGGGATTCTTTGGATCACTTCGCCAAGGAGGAATGCAGCTGAATATGCTGGGTCTGGGCCTGATTTTCTTAGGAACCCTTGTAGCCATCGGCCTTTCTTTCGGGTTAGGCATTTCCATGGGAGACATGATGGGTATTCTGGCCGGTGCGGTTACCAATACGCCTGTATTGGCTGCTGCCCAGCAGACATTGGAGCAATTCCACATAGACACAAGCACGGCAGCATTAGGTTGTGCAGTGGCTTATCCATTGGGTACAGTGGGCGTAATCTTGGCTATCATCATTCTTGATAAGTTCATCGTTAAGCCGAAAGACTTGATTGTCACAGAGAAAGAAGATCACAACAAGGCTTATATTGCCGGATTTGAAGTCTGCAATCCTGGAATCTACGGGAAAGACTTGCAGAAAATTGCACAGATTTCTCCGGTAAAATTCATTGTGACCCGTTTATGGAGAGAAGGAAAGGTTCAGATTCCGGTCTCTACCACAGTCTTGCAGGAAAACGACCGTATCTTGGTCATCGCTCCAGAAAAAGACATGGAAATCCTTACGGCTTTATTCGGAGAACAGGAGAACCGCAACTGGAACAAGGACGACATCGATTGGAACGCCATTGACAGTAATGTCATTTCCAAACAAATCATCATTACTAAACCTGAATACAACGGAAAGAAGCTGGGTGCCTTGCGCCTGAGAAATCACTATGGCATTTCCATCACACGCATTAACCGAACAGGAATACACCTGATAGCCTCTCCTAACCTTATCCTTCAGTTAGGTGACCGATTGACCGTAGTAGGTGAAGCGAAAGCCATTGAGCAGGTAGAGAAGGCTTTGGATAGTGGAAACGGTTCACTGCGCGACCCTAATCTGGCTTCCGTTTTCCTGGGAATTGTCTTCGGACTTATCTTGGGTCAGATTCCTATCATGCTCCCTGCCATGGGAACACCAGTCAAGCTTGGTCTGGCAGGCGGTCCGGTGATTGTAGGTATTCTGATGGGTGCTTACGGTCCTCGATTCAAGCTGGTTACATACGCTACACGCAGTGCAAACTTAATGATAAGAGGTATTGGTTTGGCCTTGTTCCTGGCTTGTCTGGGTTTAGATGCCGGACCGAAGTTCTTTGATACGGTGCTCCGTCCGGAAGGAGCACTTTGGGTAGGTGCAGGCTTTGTCATCACGGTTCTTCCTGTAATCATCATGGGATGGATTTCCATGCGAATCTGCAAGCTAGATTTCGGCCATACCATAGGAATGCTCTGTGGAAGTATGGCTAATCCTATGGCTTTGAATTATGCAAACTCAATCATTGACAATGATAATCCGTCTGTCAGCTATGCCACAGTATATCCTATCGGAATATTTACCCGTGTCATCTTGGCACAGATTGTCTTGATGATTTTCCTTTCTTGAGGTATTTCACCCAACTGTACCTTTTACGTTCCTGCTTATAATGCAGATTATTCTGGTTACGGTACGCTTCCCGTTCAAAAGAAATATTGTAATATCCTTTGTGAAAGCTCCTGTACTGTATGACACGGAAAATCCACTCCAGTATATACCAGAGGAAGAAAAACAAGAATGCCATCTCGCGCTGCTGAAGAGTATGGATATACTCATGATTTACAGTGGCACGATTCAGCTTGCCTTTGGCAAAAACCACTCCAAATAGGTTAATCGCCAAATATCTTTTCCCAAAAGGGATGTATTTATTCAGAAAAATCTTCACAACATGCAAAGATAGATTTTTTTATCTTTATGGGAAAAAGTTTTGTCTTTTAGTCGAATGAAATGTCTAAAAATTAGACAGATTCTATATTTCTTGTTATCTTTGACCTCAAAATTATTTTAACTAAAATTTCCATGAAGAAACTTTTTATTACCCTGTCACTGGCTGCAGCAGCTATTCTGCCAGCCATGGCACAAGATGCCAAGATGGACAAGTTCATCGATGACTTGATGAAGAAGATGACCATCGAAGAGAAAATTGGTCAGCTGAACCTGAAATCAAACTGGCTTTATTTTGCAACCAATGCTACCCTACCTGAAGAAGGTGAAGCTATCCAGCAAATCAAGGATGGCAAGATGGGTGCTGTCTACGGCTTTACCAACCTGAACATGATCAAGCAGCTGCAGGAGCTGAACATGAGGGAAAACAAGCATGGAATTCCATTGATGTTCGGTAACGATGTCATCCACGGTTTTGAAACCACTTATCCGACCCCACTGGCTATCTCCAACAGCTGGAACATGGACCTGGTAGAAGAGAGCTCACGCATGGCTGCTAAGGAAGCTACTTCTGTGGGTATCAACTGGGTATATTCTCCTATGGTAGATATCTGTCGTGATGCACGCTGGGGTCGTATTGTAGAAGGTGGCGGTGAAGACCCATATTTGGGTGGTGAAATCGCAAAGGCATACGTCCGTGGTTACCAGGGAAAGAACCTGGCTGACGACAATACTACCATGGTATGTGTTAAGCACTATGCACTCTACGGTGGTGCAGAGGCTGGTCGTGATTACAACAGTGTTTTCCTGTCACGTCAGGAGGCTATGAACGGTTTCATGAACCCATACAAGCAGGCAGCTTTGGCTGGTGCAGGTTCTTACATGAGCTCTTTCAATGAGTTTGAAGGTATTCCTGCTACTTGCAACCATTATCTGCTGACTGAGGTTCTTCGTGACCAGTGGGGCTTCAAGGGCTTCGTTGTTTCCGATGCTACTGCAGTAAACGAAATCATGGCTCATGGTCTGGGCGACCAGCAGGAAGTAGCTCGTCGTGCCCTTCTGGCTGGTCTGGATATGGATATGGGTTCCGATGCATACGTTAACACCCTCCTCAAGAGTTATAAGGAAGGTAAGGTAACTGAGGCTGACATCAACAAGGCTTGCCGTAACATTCTGGTAGCTAAATATAAGCTGGGTCTGTTCCAGGATCCTTACAAGTACATCAAGGTGGGTCGTGATGAGAAGGAAGTACGCAATGCTGAGCAGCTTGCCTTCGCACGTAAGATTGCACAGGAGTGCCAGACCTTGCTGAAGAACAACGGTGTACTGCCACTCAAGAAGAATGCAAAGATTGCATTGATTGGTCCTTTTGCTGATGACGCCAAAGAAATGGAAGGTGCATGGGCTATGTCTAAGAAGGCTGACCAGAATGTAACCATCCTTCAGGGTATCAAGGATGCACTTCAGGGCGGTTCTGTAACCTATGCCAAGGGTTCTTATATCTATGAGAACGCTGAGACAGAAGAAAATATCAAGTACGGTTTGATGAAGATGTTCGGTGGTGCAAACATGAAGTTCCCTCCTGTACACACCACTCCTGCAGAAGACCTGTTGAAGGAGGCTATCCAGGTAGCTCAGAATGCTGACGTGATTGTAGCTTGTGTAGGTGAGCTGAACAACATGGCAGGTGAAGGTGCTAGCCGTGCAGACATCTCTCTCCCAGATGCTGAGGAAAACCTGCTGAAGGCACTGAAGGCTACCGGCAAACCTCTGGTAGTAGTACTCACTACCGGACGCCCTATGTTGCTGAACTGGGAAGAGGAAAACTGTGATGCTATCCTGAACACCTGGAACCTGGGTGCAGAGGCTGGTCATGCCATTGCCGATGTTTTGTTCGGTGATGTAAACCCTAGCGGTAAGCTGACTACTTCTTTCCCACGTGCCAACGGTCAGATGCCTATCTATTACAACCACAAGAATACCGGTCGTCCTCACGGTGACTTTGAAACATACGTAAAGTTCAAGTCTAACTACATCGATGTGATCAACGCTCCTCTCTACCCATTCGGTTATGGTTTGAGCTACACCACTTTCGAGTATTCTAACTTGAAGCTTTCTGCTGCAGAAATGCCTATGAACGGTACTGTTACCGCTAGCGTAACCGTAAAGAACACTGGTAGTCGCGAAGGTAAGGAAACTGTACAGCTGTACATTCACGATGTTGTCAGCACTTCTACCCGTCCTGTAAAGGAATTGAAGGGCTTCCAGAAAATCAACCTCAAGCCAGGTGAGTCTAAGGTTGTAGAGTTCAAGCTTACTGCAGAGGATCTGAAGTATTACAACCATGAATTGGAATATGTTTGCGAGCCAGGTGACTTTGAAATCATGATTGGTGCAAACAGCAATGACGTTCAGAAGACTGTTCTTACCGTGAAATAAATTATTCACCTTTATAAATACATAAGTGGCATGGATTTTTCCATGCCACTTTTTTATGCTCCGGAATAACTGTGCATACCTCCTAACAGGTAGTTTACACCGAAATAAGTCATCAGAATGCTGGCAAAGCACAACAGCATATACCAGTGGAATACGGTAATATTGCGGGTAATGGGAAGACTTTTCTTGTGAAAGACCATCCCATAGAGCAGGAACGATACCAACGCCCAGGATTCCTTGGGATCCCAAGACCAGTAACAGCCCCAAGATACGTTAGCCCAGACAGCTCCCAGGAAGATGCCTACACCCAGACAGAAAGTGGCAGGATAGAGCAAGAGGCGACTGATGACCGTGAGCAGTTCCACTTGTTCCCTGTTTTTCAGGCATAAAGCCAAAATGGCATTAAGGGCTGTAAAGGCAAATAAGGCATAGGAGAACATGATGAGCGAGACATGACTACTGAGCCAAGGTGAATTGAGCACAGGCATGAGCGGTGTGATTTGTGGGTTCATCTGTCCTAAATAAGCCACCAGCAAGGTGAAGCCCGATAAAATATAGCCGAAAGACAGGATATATGGGAGTTTGCGATAGAGTGCACAGGTGATGACTAGAACACTCAAGGCTATGAACTGCATTGTTTCGTAACCGTTGCTCAGCGGAATTCGTCCGGCTATGTACCAACGCAAGACATAGGCCATCAGCATAATGAGGGTAATAGGCCAGATCAAGACACGGAAAGGCTTGTCGTTGATGTAACTTCCAGGTGTTTTATTCAGTAAGCGGTAAAGAAAAACAAAAAAGCACAAGAATCCCAAAGTAAGGTTCACCATAAAGAGTATCTTACTGAAATTGGCTTTATTATACAGCACTTCTGCCTGAACGCGCATGCCTGAAAGACGTAGCACACTGCCATCCTCAGGAAGAGGCTGAACCAATGTCCCTTCGGTTAGCATGAGGATCAATCCTACTTTTTCATCCATTTCCTGAATGCTCTTGGTCAGCTTACTGTTGCTGCCCATCTCGCGCTCCCATAGCGCTTGCAAGCGATAGGTTCCATCGGTATTGAAAAGGTCCTCCAAAGTACAATAGCTGCCCTGAATGCCCAATTCTGCCTTCAGTTCCTCGCTCTTCATCTTTATCATTGGCTCTTTCTGCCATTCAGAGGGGTATATCATCCACCCCATAAGGACCTGCTCTGCAGAGAGGTTTTTATAGGAAGGTTTCCCATACAATTTCTGTGTAAAGTCGCGTGCCAATGTGTTGAGTGGCATCACACGGTCATTGTAAATCACTTGCTTATACCCCATGGAATCTGCCTGTTGGCGGTTAACCACCTTTAGGGGTTCGGCCTGTATGAAGAGGCTCGTCAGTAAGAATAGGCCCAGGATTCCGCTTCGTTTCAGCAACGGATGTGACAAGAGCGTACGAAGCTCAGAACGGCGGTGGAAAAGTATGGCTATCATGGAGAGGGCAAGCCATGCATAGCCTGCATAAGTAAGGGGTGTGCCGTAAGGGTCATAATTGACACTGAGCCATGATCCCTGTCTGTCCTCATCGTACGAGCTCTGGTACAGCCGATAACCCTCAACCTGCATGATACGGTTCATGGAGATGGAACCTTCTGCTACTTTTGACCCATCTTTTAGACAGGACAGTTCGCTGACATAATCCATGGGTGCCTCTGTACCGGGATAATAGACAATGCGGAAACTGTTCAGCTGGGCAGTGAAAGGCAGAGGAAGCAGTCGGCCGTCCTCAGTCAGGAAGCGGTTCATGGTCTCTCCCGTGCGCAGATGCAGCATGCCCTTCTGGCTGGTAAGACTGGTGGTAAGTGCCCCGCATAAAATGAGTACAAAGGCCAGATGCAATCCCCAGGATGCCCAGTTCAATGCCTGTCGGAAACGGTAAAGAATGATACTGCCAAAGAGAACTACTGCTCCCCAGAGGCACTGGAACCAGAGGGCATGGTAGATAGTTTCCTGGGCAGTACGTGTACCCCAGAATTCCTCTACCAGTGTAGCCAAGCCTATGCTAATGACTGTAAGCAACAGTAGAACAAATGGAACAAATGATTTAATTCTCTGCATATTAAAAATCACGGAATTCCTCGTTTTCGTTCTTGGCTACTGCAATACACTCCATCTCTATCAACCAGGTAGGACGACATACAGGTGCCAGAGTAATCACAGTAGGAATATCAGGGAAACGCTCCTTAAACATGCTTTTTACAGTCTGGTAATCGCAAATGTCACGCAGGTAAACTACAATCTGCATCACATCCTGGAAACCGCTCTTGCCTTCTTCCAGTAATTTCTCCACGTTCTCCCACATTCGCTGAGTCTGCTTTACAATATCGCCAACATGCAGCACATTGCCCTTATTGTCTATACTGGCAGTTCCACTGATGTACAGGTGAGCTCTATCGCCATATTCAACCACTGTACCACGCTCAAAGGTTACGCCATACTCGTAAGTTGGATTCAGGTGTGTAGGAGCATACAGGTAATATTGTTGCTGAGGATGGAATCCGGTCAGGGCATAGGTACCCAACTGCACAATAGCTTTGGTGTCTGCAGGAACGCCGCCTATGCCCGTACTACTGATGTAATGAGTGTTTTCGGTCAGTCCCATCTGGGTAAACAGGTCCTTACGGGCCTTGACCATTCCCATGTATTGTATATCCACATCGCGCACAAAGAACCAGGTACGTATGCAGTGGTCAGCCATGTTGGCATTGAAATGTGCCAGAGTATCCTGGTACTGTTTCATGATGCTCTCCGTCTGTTGGTAGGAATCGCCTTGGTTATCCACCAGTCCCATTTGGTAGATGTGCTGATAGCCGTTGTGTTCCGATACGGTAACACCGTGCTGCTGGCTTACGGTGGTGCCTTTGCTCAAGTAAATCCAGACAGCCACCTTGCTACCATCCAGACAGGGTTGTTGGATGTAGGATACAGCACAGCTTTCGTCCTTTCTCATCAAAGGCAGCTGGTTGGTGGCATCGCTCAGGAAATAACGTTTCATTATAGGTCTGGCACCCTTCAGTTCATCGTCCTGCAACAGGCAGTCCTCTGCACTGTAGAGACGAGTCAACTGTCCGTTGAACATTTCGCCACAGGTATCTACGTGTAATATGGCATGAATCTCCTCCACCTTGCCTGCTGGCGCAAAGGATGAAATCTCTGCCTTAACCCCTATCGTTTCCCAGTATATAGTTCTCCTATTCATCATTTTTTATTATTCTGTAGCACCATTGTTAATCCAATTACTGATCATCGTCAGTATATTTTCGTTTACAACCTCGGTGGTGTGGTCATAATGCCACTTGCCATCGGTGGAAATATCGCGGGTCAGTGCCTGATACAGAATACTGTTCTCGGCATCGCCTGGCAGGACTCGCATCATTCCCGGTGCTTTCTTTGATTCTCTGTTTATGATATTGTCGTAACTCTTGCCCTCTGTCAGGTACAATCCTGCTGCAGCACTGGTACTACCTCCGTGACAGTTGGCACAAGTGGTATTGAATACCTGCTGCTGTATGGTATTGAACTGACTGGCATTCAACTGTCCCACATCCAGTCGTATGGTGTCGCCCGCAGCATCAGCTATATGGATGGATGCCAGCGTTACCACATGCTTGCGCAGGGAGTTGGTTACGCACAATTCTATTCTCGTTACCTCTGTAGGTATGTTGGAAAGCGTCATATTGACCCTTCCATCTGCCGAGGGCAGGTTTTTCTGTACCACGGCATAGTCGCTTTCCTCCGAAAACCCGGCAAGCGTTACCGTGTACTGAGTGCTCCAATTACGGATGCCTGTGATCTCACCTGTCAGCTTGGCCACATATCCATCGGTTTGTGGTGTTACATTAACTTCCGGTATCAAGCCGTCATCACATGCAACGCACACAAAGATTCCCACAAGAAGGATGAATGCAAAAGATATTCGTTTCATGGCTGTCACCGTTTAGAAGGTGTATTGCAACATTACAGTGGCAGAATGCTTGGCAATGCCCAGATCGTCATTGTCACGATCCAACTGAGTGGCATGACCTGTTCTTCCTATATACTGGTACATGGCCTGGAGTTTCAGGTTGCATCCACGGAAGAAATAGTTCATTCCTAGAGCTGGCATATTCAGCATACCGTCCTTAGTGGAGCTGTTACGATCCATAAAGTCGTATCGGGCTGTCAATTGTACCTGCGGAGCCACAAAATAGCCTGCCTGCAGATAGCCACCCCAATAGTTGTATGTCTCATCTATCTTCTGACGCTTGGTGAAGCCCACGTTCATGTAGTATGCTTCGGCACCGATATACCATTTCTTGTACAGCAAGGCAAACTCCAAGCCTGCACGGAAATCATTGGTACTCTCACTCTCGCTCTCCACATTCATGGAACTGCTGGCTGCCAACATCCACTTGTTTTCATTCAGGCGGTTAGGGTTTCCCTGTGTGGTTGGCATGATACCTTTTGGCATGTAGGCCAAACGACCTGCATATAGCAATGAAGGAATATGCCAGTCATCACTAAGTGTCTTGGTAGCACCATTCTGACCTGCACCGGTACCGTTCCAGAGTCCCAGGTCATAACCCCATTTCTGTGCCAGAACACCGTGAATCTCTACGCCCAGATCCCATCCTGTCATAAACTTTGGGGTTACCGCATTCAGTGAATGAGGCAGAATGACACTGGCTGTCATGGAGGTAGGAACCTGTGGCATCAGTGTCTCACCCAAAGTAGTGAGGAAACCGTGTTGGAACGGAGTCTTCATTTTACCTATTTTTACGGCTAAGCCATCGTTTAATTTCACATCAAACCAGGCTTGCTGCAACAGAGCGCCACCGCTTCCGGCAGCATTGATGGCCAGGTTAAAGGTGATTTTATTGAACGCCTTTCCCTGAAAACCCATAATGGCATAGGGAATAGAGAAACCTGAATTAGCAATGTTGTCCTGGTTGTACGCCTTATCCAGGCCCTCATCGTCATAGTAATTGAAATTAATGGCACTCTGAATCAGACCATAGGGTTTGAAAGTGAAATCTCCACGGGGAGACTTTACAGTAAATCCCTCATTTCCATTCAGTGATACTATTCCGTTCTCAGCATTTTCCTCAACTTGAGCCATTGCGCCCAATGGCAGTATTGCCCACATGGCAATTGCAAATATCTTTTTCATTCTATTCGTGTGCATAGTTAATAAATTAAAGTGAATTTAAGAAGGAAATCAAGGCTTCTCTGTCCTCTTTATTCATCTTTTTGAATAAATTCTTGGAGGCCTCACCTTCTCCACCATGCCATAGGATAGCCTCTTGAAGGTTTCGTGCACGTCCATCGTGAAGAAAGTAGGTATGTCCGTTGACCTTTTGCTGCAGGCCAATACCCCAAAGTGGTGTAGTACGCCATTCGTTACCACGGGCCAGACCACTGACATAATTGTCGTTCAGACCTACTCCCATGATTTCGCTTCCCATATCGTGCAACAGGTAATCGGAGTATGGATGAATGGTCTGTCCGCCCAGCCAAGGCAATTCTGTGCCATTCAGCAAACTAGCTCCTCGTGGTCTGGTGTGCAGGGTAGTGACATGGCACAGATGGCATTTGGCCTGATAGAACATCTCTTCACCACGCTGAACTTTTGGATCGTTCACGTTTCGGCGAGCCGGAACACCCAGAGAATGCATGTACAGGTCCACATCCTCCATATCTTCGGTGCTGACTTCCAGCTGGTCATAGCTGAGTCCCATCATGCTTCCTTGCGACATCTGCAGTTGTCCCTCACAGATCTCTTCAGGGTAACGGCTGTTGGTAACACCCATATCACTACTGAATCCCAGTTCCACAGTCAGGTCGGCATGCTGAGCCTTATTACCCGATAATCCCAGTTGTCTGATTCCACGTTCGGTAATGTAGTTGGCCTTTCCACTGATTCCATATTCAGGGTAATTACTCTTGGCAGCCAGTGCCTCTATCTCGTTGCGGTCCAGTGCCATCATCTGACCCATACCTACATGTCGTAGCGGAATACGTACCGTACAGAATAAATCATCAGGGTTAATCTCACACGCATACCAGTCAGTGATGGTATATTTAGGGTAACAGAGTTCGTATTTTTCGCCGTCAGGGAATGATCCTGTCTCGTAATTGAAATCCACTTTCAGCTTACCTTCAGCCTGAACACCATAGATGGACTGATCATGAATGACTCTACCATAATCGGGGAAGAAAGCACCATTCTTGCGGGTAACATAGATGAGCATGGAAGAGAATCCGTAAGAACCGGAACCACCCTCCCAGATGCCCGGCTTGGTGCGTCCGGCATTACGATGGCAAC
Source organism: Bacteroidaceae bacterium (assembly GCA_024401095.1). GTDB lineage: Bacteria > Bacteroidota > Bacteroidia > Bacteroidales > Bacteroidaceae > Minthousia. The sequence continues at coordinate 6,788 of JAKSLR010000035.1, read as the reverse complement.
TTCCACAGGAATAACCGGCATAGACAGGACCTAAGCCACCACCGTAATTATTGCTGCTGGTACGCACGTCATCATACAGCTTGTCTCCACGGAAGAAACGGGTACGATATGTGCCCGAAAGCCAATTCGCTTCTGTATCAAAAGAGACAGAGGAATTAGTGAATAACGTAGATGTTCCGGCAGAGAGTGCCCAGCCTTTGGGCACTTCTATGTCGGTAACATCCAGCCCCTCTTCCTGACAGGAGGAACAGAAAGCTGCTGCCAGCATTAGGGTTGAAAAGAAAATTTGTCTCATTTTATAAATCGCATGTTAATGAATTGTACGGGCTTTGCCATCCTTGAAAAGCAAAAACTCAAGGGTGTGGAAACCACGTACACTCTGTGCAGCCTCAATGGCATCATCATCGTCACCATCGCTCCAGTTCAGATTCTCGTATTTGCCTGAGTTCAAGATGTTAACGATGGCATCCTGATCCAATGGCCAGCTATCCATGTTTGGATCCAGGCCTAATTCATCGACAGGTCCAAACAGGAATGCCTCACTGGTTTCCCATGGCATACGTGCAGCGAGCCATGCCTCACATGCCTTCTCAAACAGTGCATTGCTAGGATTGGATGCAAATGCCTTGACTGCATCAGCCAGCAACTTGTTGTTCTGCTTTAATTCTGCGTATGTAGGCATGACCACTTGATCCACATAGTTCTTCACTACTGCTTCCATGGCAGACTCATTCAGATCTGCCTGATCTATGAAGCTGCTGGCCTTGGCAAGAACTTCATTCAAATCACCGCAAGCTTTCATGGCTTCCTGAGCCTCACTACTGTTGATGTTGTTTCTGAATGGCTGTGGAATGGCATCAATGGCATTGTAAGCAGCCTGAATGGCATCCTTGACTTCCTGATCCAGTTCAGGATTAACGTTTCTGATCAGTTCTGCCATAGATGCCTCGGCAATGTTTTCATCACGGCTGCCGAAATATGAATTGCGCACTGAAATGATGTTGTTCTTATAGTCGTCACGGGAATGCCAGCTGTACCAGGACTCCACGGCATACAGGGCTTCTGTGGTCTTACCCTGGATAAACAGATTGTATGGATCGCCTATTTTGGCATCGCCTACCTCACCGGCAATGTCACAGCAGCCTTCCAGAATTTGCTCCAGTGCCTCCTTGCTGTCCAGCCCCTTGAAGTAATCCTTGTAGGCTTTTCCATTCTCAAAGCTGGCTTCCCAGTTATTGTATAGGGTGGTAGCATCGGCTTCAAGCAGACTGGCTACTTGTGTCATATAATTGCACCAGCTGGTCGCATTCTTACTGTTATATTCTATATTGAAACTGTCCTGTGATTCCTCATTGCCTCCTTGTTCTGGAGGAGTAAGCGGTTCATTCTTGTCATCACTGCTACAGGCTGAGAATGTCAGCACACCCAGGACCAGAGTTAAGGCCCATAAACTTGTCTTCTTCATATTATTTTATTTTTTATCTGTTATTTACTCAGGAACCATCCGATGTAGGCAACACCAATGGAAAATTCATTCTCACTATTATATTTTGACGCACCGAATACCTTGCGGGTACCTATCTGACGGGACGAAAAATCGGCCTTGACTACCAGATTAGGAAGAGCAAACCAATTGGCACCCACTACCCATTTACTCACCTGACAACGGGGGTCTACTGTCTGTCCTGCATCTCCCTTTTCCTGTGTATTGAAGTATTCGTATCTAGCAAAAGGGTAGATGCTTCGGCTCATGTTCAAGCCTGCTTCGGCACCGTATGCCAGGGCATTCTTGGCTACCTTGCGCATGGCGCCATGATGATAATTGGAACTGTTGGACAATGAAACACTGCTGATGCCGGCAGAGTTTGTCAAGTCACCATAGATGACATTGGCACGTGCAGTAATCCACGTATTCTTATACTGAGCATCGGCCGAGAAGATACGTACAGGAGCCTTGCCTATCTTGGCATATTTATAAGGTTTGTCCGCATTGGAAGTCGTGTTGGCACAATAATAGTACGATGCACCCATCCGTAATCCCGGAACTCCTACATAATCCAGACGTGCCACATAGGCAGGCGAAGTAAAGCAGTCCTCTTCAAACAGACCTTGCTTGCCATCGGCCACCCAGTGGTCACGGCCGAAACCATCGGCATTCAGGCCTGCAGTGACCATGAACTGATAGTTGAATGCACTGAATCCCCGGCCGAATGAACCGAAAACCTGCAAGCCTGTCTCGTGCCAGGTAGAAGGCAACAAGGTGGTCTCACTTTCAGGACGAACGGTACCGAAGAAATTAATAGGCTCATGGTGGAAATTGGTAAGACCCACAGGGACTATCATGTGTCCGGCACGCAGATTAAAGGCACGGTGAATCAGTCGGGTAATGTGGAACTGTTCAAGGGCTACTTCACCACCCTTTTCCATTTCGGTCTCATATTCCAGATTCTCGGAGCTCTCCAGTTCGGTCTCCAGACCTACACCACCCGATTCAAACTCTATCTCGGCTCCCAGAATCCACTTGGGACTGAACTTATAGTCCAGTGCCAATACAAAACGAGGAATGGAAATGGTATTACGGTTCTCCTTCGAATTACCGGCAGAAGTGCCGTTGAACCGGTTCTTGCCATAGTCCATGAATTTAGAGACCATCTCGCCATAGCCTCCCACACGGAACGACTGGTACTGGCTGTATTCGTCTGTGCCCGTAGGGCGCTTATCAGCTTCCTGTGCAAAGACTGAAAAAGGCCCTGAAATAAAGGCCATCAGCAATACGCCTTTCTGGAAATAGTTGTTCTTTATCATTTTAATTTTGTCTTGTTTTACGGCTGCAAAGGTACGCCGACCACTGCAAGCTCGCAATACCCACAAAATTGTAAAAAAATAACCACATTTAGGGATTGCTGGAACCTCGAAAAAGCATTAAAATTGCACACGCATCATCATTAACAGGTAATTTATTCGCTATTTCATAAAAATGTACTAATTTTGTGGAATAAACCTAAAATACTATGAAACGATTGCTTTTTTTATTGGTAACACTGGTACTCACCGGGTTGCAGGCTACTGCACAGGTGAAAACAGGCGATGAACGTACCGACCTGTACCTACCACTATTGAATGGAAAGCGTGTGGCACTTTTCAGTAACCACACTGGACTGGCAGGGAAACAGCATGTGCTGGACCTCCTGCTTCAGAACAAAGTAAACGTAACGGCCATCTTCTCTCCTGAACATGGCTTCCGCGGAAAAGCCGATGCAGGTGAACACGTAAGCAGCAGCGTAGACCCCGTAACAGGTGTGCCTATTCTCTCTATGTACGATGGAAACAAGAAAGGTCCTAGCGATGAATCCATGAGCAAGTTCGATGTTCTTGTAGTGGACATTCAGGATGTAGGACTCCGTTATTATACTTATTATATTACCATGATTCAGCTCATGGGTAGCTGTGCAGACAAGGACAAGGAAGTGGTCCTTCTGGACCGTCCAAATCCTAACGGTCACTACGTAGACGGTCCTATTCTGGACATGAGCCTGAAGAGTGGCGTGGGTGGATTGCCTATCCCTATTGTTCACGGCATGACCCTGGGAGAGCTGGCACAGATGGCCAATGGTGAAGGTTGGATCAACGAGAAGAAGAACTGCTGCAAGCTGACTGTCATTCCTTGTGCCAACTACACCCATCAGACCTTCTATAATCTGCCTGTAGCCCCATCGCCTAACCTGCCAAACATGACTGCCATCTACCTCTATGCATCTACCTGCTATTTTGAGGGAACAGACGTGAGCCTGGGCCGTGGTACCGACAAACCTTTCCAGCAGTACGGTCACCCAGACATGGGCGGTTATGCCTACTGTTTCACCCCTACCAGTAGAGACGGTGCCAAGACTCCTCCACAGATGGACAACCGCTGCTGGGGTGTAGACCTGAGTGGACTGACTACCCAGGAGCTTCGTGCAAAGCGCATTGATCTGTCTTACGTGATCGATGCCTACCACCGCATACACAACGGAAAACCTTTCTTTACCAACTTCTTCAACCTGCTGACCGGCAAGCGTGAGATTCAGCAGATGATAGAAAAAGGCATGACTGCCCAGGAAATCAGCGCTACCTGGAAGGCCGATGTAGAGAAATTCAAGAAACAGCGTAAACCTTATTTATTGTACGCAGAATAATGAGTCCGATAACAGTTTTAATAACCATAGCAGCCTATTTCTGTCTGCTGTTTGGTATCTCCTGGTGGGCAGGACGCGGTTCAAACAACCAGGAATTCTTCAACGGAGGTCGTTCCTCCAAGTGGTACATGGTAGCTTTTGCCATGGTGGGCAGCATGATCAGTGGTGTAACATTCGTGAGTGTGCCGGGTATGGTAGAAGCCAGTGGATATGGCTATCTACAGATGATTCTGGGATTCATCGTAGGCCAGCTGCTCATCGCCTATGTGCTGGTGCCGCTGTTCTACCGCATGAACCTTACCTCCATCTATGAATACCTGGAATCCCGCTTTGGAATTACCACCTACAAGACCGGAGCATGGTTCTTCTTTGTGAGCAAGATGCTGGGAGCTGCAGCCCGCTTCTATGTAGTCTGCCTTACACTTCAGCTGCTGGTGTTCGAGCCTTTCGGACTGCCATTCATACTGAACATTGCCTGCTCCATGGCACTGGTTTGGCTCTATACGGCACAGGGTGGCGTCAAGTCCATCATCTGGGCCGATACACTGAAATCTGCCTGCCTGATCATCAGCGTGGTGCTCACCATCTACTTTGTGGCATCCGACCTGAATCTGGATTTCGGCGGACTCTGCGGTACGGTATGGAATGAGCACGACATCATCTTCCTGGGCGATGTAAACCAGCCTCAGTACTTCTGGAAACAGTTCATGGCAGGTATCTTTACCATGATAGCTACCAACGGTCTGGATCAGGACATGATGCAGAGAAACCTGAGCTGCCGAAACAGCAAGGATGCACAGAAGAACATGATTTTCAGTGGTATCATGCAGCTTCCTGTCATTGCCCTCTTCCTGTTCCTGGGCACATTGCTGTATAAATATGCCGGTGCACACAGCATCGATGCTGCCAAGGATACCCTGTTCCCTACCATTGCTACCAAGAGCGGTTTGCCTATCATTGTAGGTATCCTGTTCATCATAGGTCTGGTGGCAGCAGCCTATAATGCTGCCGGTTCTGCACTTACCGCACTCACTACCAGCTTCACGCTGGATATTCTGCACGCCAAGAACAAGACAGAAGAAGCCCTGAAGAAGGTAAGAAAGAACGTACATATCGTCCTTACCGTGGTCATGGGTATCGTCATCGTAGCATTCGACATGCTGAACAATACCAGTGTCATCGATGCCGTTTACCGTCTGGCCAGCTACACCTACGGTCCTATCCTGGGTCTGTTCGTATTCGGTATCTTCACCAAGATTCAGGTACGCGACAAGTTCCTGCCACTGGTAGCCATCCTAGCCCCTATCCTCTGCTTCATTCTGGACAAGAATTCAGAAGCATGGTTTGCCGGTTACAAGTTCAGCTATGAACTCCTCATCTTAAATGCCGCATTTACATTCATCGGTATGCTCATTATCAGCAAGGGAAAGAAATAATTACTGGGACCAGACCACAAGGTACAGAAAGAGAAAGCTCCCCCTATTACGTTGTGTAACAGGGGGAGCTTTTTTACTTATTATGTTTCTTTAAGTAGATATTACTTAAGATTGTAAGTTACTAATTCATTATTAACAAGGGTATTGAGAGTAAATTCAGCTTTGTCGCCTGGAATTCCCCTTGACCAGCTTGAGTTGCTAGTTGCTTTTGCACTGCCTAGACTTAATTCCTTTGAGATTATACCAGTTAATTCCAGGTTAACCTTTACATCTGCAGAAAGCTGTGCGCCACTCTTCACCTTAAGGTTTGGAGTTAAAATTACCTTCTGTTCACTGCCGTCACAAACAGTAGTTAAAGTAGCTTTCTTGATATTCTTAATAGTGAAATTACTAAGGTATGATTGGTCGGCTACTGCATCGGCATTGAAAGCAAAGGTGATATCGTTAACATTAATCTTTTCCTTTCTGCCGCTTGGCAAGATTTGGATATCAAATGTACCTTCTACCCACTGCAGTGCATCGGCATTCATCAGCACGGTGACTTTTACAGTTGATGGGCCAGATACTGGATCATCTTTTTCGTCGTCGCTTGAACATGAAGTAAACAAGCAAAGTAAAGCGGACATCATCAGTCCGGTAAGTTTCATAAAATGCTTCATAATGTGATTAGTTAAATTAATTGTTGTATTTCTGTTTTTCTAAATATGCCGGCAAAGGTAGGCATTTAATTTGAAATAATCCTACCAGATTTTCAAAATAATACATTTTTAAGAAGATAATGTGACAAGTTGTCATTTTAACCCTGTTAAATAGCAGCATGAATTATTACTTTGGGTAAAATTTGGTTATACGTTTGAAATACATTACATTTGCGGATGATAGTGCCCTACCGCTTGGATGATGTCTGCTCACGGATTTGGAAGCGACAACTATCCTTCAGTATATGCCAACGTACTGAAGGCTCCAGAGCAGCAGCCAATGTTTGGTGGTGGAAACCGTAATGCAAGAGGAAATGGTCGTATCGATGAAAACGGTAACGCTCGTTTCTAATTTTTCAGAAAATAGAATCTGACATAATAATAAGAGGTGTGTCAAAACGACACACCTCTTTTTTTATCCCATCTTATTTAAAGTAATAACCAATTCCTGTGGTAAAAATTAAGCTATGTCCCATAGC
>JAKSLR010000034.1 GCA_024401095.1 Bacteroidaceae bacterium | reverse complement strand
GACATTGACCGCCGTACAAATGGTTCTATGATTGCCATGGAAAGCGGAACAGCCTTTGCCTATGCCATAGACCACTTGCAGGATCGTGGAAAGTTCTTTATCTATCCACAAGATGATGTGTATGCCGGCCAGGTCGTAGGAGAACACGTTCATGACAATGACCTTGTCATTAATGTAACCAAGAGTAAGCAGCTTACCAACATGCGTGCCAGTGGTTCTGATGAAAAGGCACGTATTATTCCACCTGTAATCTTCTCTTTGGAAGAGGCATTGGAATACATTAAGGAAGATGAGCTGGTTGAAGTTACTCCAAAGAGTATGCGAATGAGAAAGATTATTCTGGATCATTTGGAGCGCAAACGTGCAAACCGTGAATAAAAACACCATGCCATTTCAGCAGAAATGAATTATTATAGGAATCTCAGTCCAATTCACTATTGGGCTGAGATTTCTTGCTTTATACACAAAACGACAATTTACAATCTTTAAAACAATATACTGAATGAGATTTATCTTAACACTTGTTCTGGGAATATTTTTACTTTCCAGCCATGCCCAATCCTTAACAGAGGCCAGGGATGCATTCCTGAAAGAAGCGGGAGATAATGCTTCTCTTTATAGAGGAAGGCTGGAACAGCCTTACAACAGATTACTCTATGTAAATCTTCCTTTCCTCTACGAAGATGAAGAGTTCCACACAGGCACCGTCTGCTTTAATGGGATTATATACCCTAATGTTCCCATTAGACTGAACCTATTTACCAACATTGTTACTGTTGTCAGTCCAATAGAGAAGAAGCAGATCATTCCTGATCAGAATAGAGTAGAGTATTTCATCATTGACCAAGACAAATTTGTGTCTCATGATGGAATCTTCATGAAAGAAAGCTTTGCAGGCAAGAATCTACAACTCTATACCTATCTAAGATATATTCGTGACGTGGAAGTAATTTCCGGAAGCACTTACAAAGAGCAATTTGCTTTGAAAACCAGCTGTCTTCTCTGCAAGGACGGTATAGATTACGAGGTAGCGAAATTAAAGGATGTCAAGAAGCTATTCCCAGAAAGAAGCAAAGAGATTCAACAATTTGCAAAGGCGAATAGACTAAAATTCAACAAAGACTTACGAGAAATGTCATTGGCTTCCATTGTCCAATTCTTAGAAAAGCAAGGTTTATGAAAAAGATTGCATCAATTATTATACTGGCTTTGCTTCCTCTTCTGCTGTCTGCCCAGAACGTAAACGACAGCATCAGAGCCTATCAGCTTGTAGAACAACTGCAGAAGAACATTGGAAAGAAGGTATACAGCTTGATTCCTGACACAATGAAGATCAAGAACCCTCAGGCAATTTCTCTGGACCAAGTCAAAGATGTTCTGAAGAATACCAATTACCGTATTTCTGAATACAACGGTTCACTGTTCATTATGCCAGGCCGATCACTGGTGACCGACATGCCTGCCCTAAAGCAGCATAAAGGACAGCAAGGGAACGGCGAATCATTCATTCCTACTGTCATTGCAGCCAATGAGAACCAAGTCTATGAGATAGGTTTCAAAAACCGTCCATCGAAAGAAGAGAAGGTTGCCATACAAGGTATGGTCATCAATTTTTTGACCGGTGAGCCTATGGAAGGCATTCAAATTGTTTGTCATGACCCATTGGTAACCGCCTTGACAGGTATGGACGGACTCTTCCATATGGAACTTCCAAAGGGTTACAGAACTTTGGAAATCCGTGGTATGGACATTAAGGATACAGAACGAAAGTTCCAGGTATTCAGTGATGGTATTGCACGAATTGAGCTGGAAGAAGACGAACGTATGCTGCAGGAAATTGTGATAGAGGCAGGACGAGTACAGAGCGTACGCAGCACCCAGATTGGTATGGAGAAATTCAAGCCTGCCCTTCTGAAAAACATTCCTGCTGCATTAGGAGAATCGGATGTACTGAAGATGATTCAGACACTTCCTGGTGTAAAATCTGTGGGCGAAGCAAGCAGCGGATACAACGTACGTGGTGGTTCTACCGACCAAAACCTGATTCTGTATAACAACGGAACGGTTTATAACCCAAGTCACCTCTTTGGACTATTCACCGCATTCAACAGCGACATGATCAGCGATGCAGAACTCTACAAGAGCAGCATACCAGCCCAATATGGCGGCAGAATCTCATCTGTCCTAAGTATCAGCAGCAAGGAAGCCAACAAGGAAAAGGCACAGGGTTCTGCTAGCATAGGACTCCTGACCAGCAAACTGAACCTAGAACTCCCTATCGTAAAGAACAAGCTCTCCCTGCAGCTGAATGGACGAACAACCTACAGTGACTGGATCATGAAAAAACTGCCAGAAAAGAGCGGATACCGTGATGGAACTGCAGGTTTCTATGACCTGGGTGGTGTACTGAGCTGGAACATCAACCAACACAATAAATTCAACATCTACGGCTATTACAGCAACGACCATTTCTCATTCAGCGAGTATGAGAAATATGGTTACAAGAACATGAATTTCTCTGCAGAATGGAAATCATTCATCAATGAGCGATTAAGTTCTGCATTCTCTGCCGGCTATGATCACTACGACTACTTCAACGACAAGACCGAAGTAGCATCAGAAGCGGCTCGCCTTTCCTTTGGTATTAACCAGTTCTTCTTCAAGGGTAATTTCAACTATAGAACCCATGAAAACAATCTGGTGAAGATGGGTTTGAACAGTATCTTGTATAATATCCAGGCAGGAACCTATGAACCTCTAGGTATATCAAAGATCAAGCTTGACAAGTTAGATCCTGAAAAAGCCTTAGAAACTGCCATTTACCTGGACGATGAATGGGAAGTAACCGAAAAACTGAGTCTGAATGCCGGTATTCGCCTAAGTGCCTTCCAAGCCATGGGTCCAAGAACCTACAACAAATATGCAGAAGGCCAGCTACCAAGCATAAGTACCCTGAAAGAAACCGTGACAGAAGACGGCATCATAAAGAACTACATGGGACCAGAATTCCGTCTTTCAACCCGATACACCATCATGGACAACATGAGTCTGAAAGCCGGATTCAACACCATGCGACAATATATTCATAAGGTATCAAACACCAGTATCATGTCGCCTACAGACATTTGGAAACTGAGTGATGCCAACATCGCCCCACAGAAAGGATGGCAGCTTGCAGCTGGCCTCTATTACGAAAGCAATGATCGTAACTGGGAGTACTCCTTGGAAACCTATTACAAGAAGATGAGTGATTATCTTAATTACCGTAATAGCGCTGTATTGCTGATGAATCACCATTTGGAGACAGATGTCATCAGCACGAATGGCTATGCCTATGGCGTGGAGCTTCAGGTAAAGAAATCATACGGAAAACTAAATGGATGGGCAAGCTATAGCTATTCACGCACATTCTTGCGTCAAGACGATCCTCGTGTAGCAAATCCTGTAAACGGAGGTAAATGGTTCCCTACAGAGTATGACCGTCCACATGAATTCAAGCTGGTTAGTAACTACAAGTTCACTCAGCGTGTAAGCCTGTCCTGCAACTTTGACTACAGCACCGGTCGTCCAACAACTATCCCTGCCGGACAGTACTACGACTATGCCCTTAAGAAAAAGCAACCTTACTACACTGACAGAAACAGTTACCGATTGCCAGATTACATGCGAATGGACCTTTCTTTCAATCTGGAACCAGGACATCACCTGACCCGCATGTTCCACACCAGCTTCTCACTGGGTGTATACAACGTACTTGGAAGAAAGAATGCCTACAGCATCTACTATGTAGAAGAACAAGGAAAGATTAAGGGTTACAAGCTGTCAGTCTTTGGTGCCCCAATTCCATTCTTAACCGTAAACTTAAAATTCTGAACTCCATGAAAAAGATAATATCATTTCTCCTTTTGGCCGTAATGGTATTTACGAGCTGCGTAGAGGAATACAATGCAGAATTGCCAGAAGGCGAAACTGACCTGTTGGTAGTGGAAGGCACAATAATTAGCGACAGTCTTTGCACTTTCCATCTGACCAAGACCTATAGTTTAAACAACACAAGCAACCAGATACCAGCCGTTAATAATGCATTCGTAAGAGTGTCAGGATCAGACGGTACAGTCTGGAAAGCAATCGCGGGAGGACAAGGTTCCTACTCCATCCCTGTTGGCCATCTCAACGCCAATACAGAATATCAACTAGAGATTGAGGCAGATGGAGTAACTTATACCTCAACTCCACAACGCCCGGTAAGTACAGAAAATATTAACCTGTCATTTACTCAAAACAAACCAGAGGAAAACGTACAGATTCTTGTTTCTACCGCCCCAACAAACGATGCAGGAACACACTATTACAAAATGTACTACGAGGAAGACTGGGAGGTGATTACACCTTATGATCCAACTTATGAATATGATCCAAGAACTGATAAAATAGTGGAAATGGATTATCACAAGAACAGAGGATGGATACATACAAACTGTAACTCCATTATTCTGGCATCGACTGTTAATTTCAGTGGCAACCAGTTACAAGAAGCTAAGGTATATTCTGCTCCTATTGATGACACACGTTTTACTACAATGTACGCTTCACTGGTAAAAGTACGCTCCATTTCACAGGGAGAATACGAATATGAGCAGATCAGAGCACAAATCAGTAGTGAAATGGGAGGACTCTTTACCCCTCAGCCATCGGAACTTCCGACAAACATCAGCAGCTCTGACAAGCAACATAAAGCCATAGGATACATCGGAATAAGCAGCAATGTAAGCCAGCAACGCATGTTCATTTATCCACGCGATGTAAACTCCACCTATAAACAAATCTGCGATGTATTGAGTGATGAAGATCTTGCAGAGAACACTCCAAAAGAACTCTACCAGAAGGGATATCAAATAGGAAATTATGAAGTCTTCCCTACAGGAAAGATTGAAGAGTGGACAAAAGATAAGTGTGTAGACGCACGACTGCTCGGAGCTACCTTTTACCGACCAGAGTTCTGGCCTTAACTGTAACCTTTAAAAAAGAACAGAAAATGAAAAAGATAATATTTCTTTTACTCACAGTCATGCTGAGCATGGAGTGTGTAGCTCAAAATGCAAAGGAATACGTACAGGTTACTACAGACAAAGAAATCTACCTAACTGGAGAGAAACTTTTGCTAAGCATTCAAACTGTGGATGAAAACCACAAGCCCCTAAAACTGAGTCGTGTAGCTTATGTAGAACTCTGTGATGTCAACCATGTGCACGTACAAACCATGGTAGACCTGAAAGACGGTAAGGGATGGGCAGAACTGACCCTTCCTGAAAGCATGCACAGTGGATACTATGAAATGAGTGTCTACACCCGATACATGCGAAACTATGGTACTGACAGTTTCTATAGAAAACTTATAGGAATAGTAAACCTGCTTTATGCTTCAAGCGAAGATGATATAGCATGGACAACAGAGCCATCAGCAGTAATGGTACAAGGTAACACAGGAATGGCAACAAACCAGACAACCTATGCCACTCGAAGCAAAGTGACCCTGAATCTTCCAGGGAATCTTACCGCAGAAAATATGACTTTGAGTGTAACACGAAGAGACATACAAGCTACTAATGAGACTCCTACAGTTTCCCCACAGCAATTTCTGGGAACAAACAATGGCAAATTCGTTCCAGAGATAGAAGGTCATATCGTACAGGCAAAAAGACAGAATGAAGAATCTGACCTCGTTCAAAGCAATCTGGGAACTATGGGATTATCCCCTACCATTTTCAACGGAACCAAACAATCGGACGGAAGCATTTACTTCTACACCACAGACATTTATGGCACTCAACAAGTGGGATTAAGCGGATACAATCAAGATGATGCGGCTTGCAATATGGTGCTGGTTAGCCCATATGCTCAGGTTCTTCCTGACAAACTGCCAAAATTGAAAGTAAACGAAAACGATTTGTTGGCAGACCGTAGCATTGGTGCACAGATAGAATATCTTAAAGCAGCACAACAGGAAAAGAACAACAAGATATACGGTACAGACTTGCTGGGAACACAACCAAGTATTTCCTACAACCTCACTGAATATACTCCTATGAAAACCATCAACGAGACCTTCATAGAGTTTGTGGAAACCGTCAAGAAAGATAAGCGAAATGGCACAACATACCTGTTTACCACAGAAACAGACAGAAGCGGATATAGTAACTGGCCAGCTTTAGCACTAATGGATGGAATCCCTGTTACGGATATCGATTACCTAATGAACTACGACGCCCGTAGAATAAACTATATCCATATTTACAGAGGTAAATATACATTTGGAGGAAACGTATACCAAGGTGTAGTTTCTTTCCTGACCTTCAAAGGCAACATGCCTGAGTACAGATTAGGAGATAACGAACAACTTTATTCCTATGATTTTCCACAGAATCATCCAAGCTTCCTGCTACCTGTCTATGAAAATGAGGAGCAAAAAAGCTCCGCTATGCCTGATTTCAGACATACACTATACTGGAATCCGGAAGTAAAGGCAAATAGCTATACCTTCTATACATCGGACTTGACCGGCAATTACGATGTAGTACTGAAAGGCTTTGACAAACAAGGAAAAGAAGTATTGTGGACTTACTCTTTTGTTGTAGAATAACTTTAAACCTTAAATATACATGAAAAAACATCTATTACTATTTATCTGTCTGTTAATCTGTACAGCAGGTCTAAAAGCAAAAGATTTTACCTTGACCTCGCCAGATGGAAAGCTAAAAGCTACCATAACCACAGACAGTAAGATTACCTATTCCATTTCTTATAATGAGATACAGGTAATTGTTCCTTCTGAGATTGCTCTGACATTAGGAAATGGCACCGTATTAGGTCAGAATCCTAAACTGACAAAGCAAATTCGCAAGACAATCAATGAAACAATCAGCACTGTTGCTTACAGAAAGTCTACAGTTAAAAACAACTGTAATCAGCTGACACTGACATTCAAGGAAGGTTACAGTATTGATTTCCGCGCCTTTGACAATGGTTTTGCCTACCGTTTCAATTTGGCACTTGGAAAGAATGAAGTGATAATCAAGGATGAAACTGCTCAGTTTAACTTTGCAGAAGACTATCCTACTTATTATGCTCATTCTAACAGTCCTGGTTCTGTTGAGACCCAGCTTTCCTGTTCTTTTGAGAACCATTATAACCACACTCCAATGTCTCAAATGGGAAAGGATAAATTGTCTTTCCTGCCTGTGCTTGTTGAACTCCCACAGAATGTAAAAGCAGTCATAACCGAAGTGAACCAATTTTCTTACCCGGGAATGTTCTTGCAAAACTTTAATGCAGAGAAAGGAGTAAAAGGCCTTTTTGCCCAACTTCCAAAGACGATGGAACAAGGTGGTCACAATATGCTGCAAATGCTGGTGAAGGAACGTTACGACTACATAGCCAAGGTACAGCCAAACCGTTCTCTGCCTTGGCGCGCCATAGCTCTTTCTTGCAATGACAAGGACATGACCGACAATGATCTGGTTTTCTGTCTGGCCGATGAATGCAAGCTTAAAGACACATCGTGGATCAAACCTGGTAAAGTAGCATGGGACTGGTGGAACGACTGGAACATTGAAGGCGTAGATTTCAGAGCTGGTATTAACAATGAAACCTACGAGTATTATATTGATTTTGCTTCACGCTTTGGAATTGAATACGTTATCCTTGATGAAGGATGGGCTGTAAATCTGCAAGCAGATATGATGCAAGTTATCCCAGAAATAGACCTGAAACGTATTGTTGAATATGGTAAGAAGAAGAACGTAGGTATTATTCTCTGGGGCGGATATAAAGCCATGGATAAAGATATGGACAAGCTCTGCAAACATTACAGCGAGATGGGTGTCAAGGGTTTCAAAGTAGATTTCATGGATCGAGACGACCAGATCATCATTGATTTTTATAACAGAATGGCCGAAACAGCAGCCAAATATAATTTATTAGTTGATTTCCATGGAGCATTCAAGCCAAGCGGTATGAACAGAACCTGGCCTAACGTCATCAATTACGAAGGAGTCAAAGGTCTGGAAAACATGAAATGGGATGCAGAATGCGATCAGGTAACTTATGATGTAACATTACCTTTTATCCGACTGGTTGCTGGTCCTATGGATTATACTCAGGGTGCTATGCATAATGCAAACAAGTCAAACTTCCGAGCAATCAACAGTGAACCAATGAGTCAAGGTACACGTTGCAGACAACTTGCTGAGTATATTATCTTTGAAAGTCCGCTAAACATGCTCTGTGACTCACCGACAAATTACGAGAAGGAACCTGTTTATACACGCTTCCTGGCAAATATTCCTACAACATGGGATGAAACAAAAACTCTTGATGGAGAAATATCCAAATACATCATTACTGCACGTAGAAGTGGAAACAGTTGGTACATTGCAGGTATGACCAATTGGGATTCACGTACGATAAAGCTTGATTTAAGCTTTTTAGGTGAACTTGACAACTATAATTTCGAATGTTTTACCGATGGAGTTAACGCTGATAGACGTGCCACAGATTATAAACATGAATTCAAGCTGGTAAATACAGAAATAAAGATGCAGCCAGGTGGAGGATTCTTAATCAAGGCAACTAAAAAGTAAAATAAAAAGTGGAGGTTTGGCCTCCACTTTTTTTATCCTCTTGTCATATTCAGTGTCTTCATCACATTCAATGAAATATCCAAGTAAGACTTCATCTTTTCAAAATTCTGTTCCTCATAGATTTCAAGGAATTCCTCAAACTCATGCACCAAACGATGCTTATATACATTCAGTGCATAAGTCCTTATCTTTCCCCCAGTACAGATTTTTATTTCCTTAAGCTCATTGGGAGCACCTTCTATTTGAAGCCATCCCTTTTCACCCTGAATGGTACAATGTGACGGACCTGCACAATCCTTTGCACCAATACAAGTAGCAACAAACGTAGGATATCGCAATGCTAACATACCAGAAGTATCAACACCATTGAACCCCTTATTTGGATAATACTGAGCACCAACAGGCATACCAAACAACCCAACGACAAAGTTGACATTATAAATATTCAAATCCAATAGAGCACCTCCAGCACAGTGTGGATCAAATGCAGGAGCTACATCGTGTTGCAAGTAACGATCATATCTACTTGAGTATTGAGAATAGTTACAATTAACAATTTTGATCTTTCCTAATTCAGGAAGCAATTCTCCCACCTTCTTCATATTTGGCAGATGGAGCAAACTTACAGCTTCAAACAAGAACAGATGGTTCCGGAGAGCTAGCTGGACTAAATCCTGAGTCTCCTGCATAGTAGGGCAGATCGGTTTCTCAACAATAACATTATGGCCTGATTCCAATGCCATTCTGGCGTACTCGTAGTGTACACTGTTTGCATTGGCTACATATACAAAATCTATATCTTCCTGTGCCATCATTTCATCATAGATGGTAAATACAGCAGGAATTTGATACTCCTGAGCCAATTTTTTAGCCTTTTCTACAGTGCGGAAACGGGAATAGACAGAAACAACCTCTATCTTGCTCTTGAAGTATTCCTCAAAAACACCCAACACCTCATGGGCAATCATTCCCGTACCAACTAACGCTATTTTCATATCAGTCTAAATGAAATATACTTTTTAAAAAGAGATTAAGGAACAAATGTATAAGTCTTTCCTTTTACTGTTTTCTGCTTAGCCAATACTCGACCTGCATAATGTATTTCCAATGGTTGACCTGCCTTTGATAGTACGATGCATTTCATTAATTTGCCATCTTTCCACTCTAATTCAACCTCAAAACCACCTTTTGCACATAAACCCTTAACACTTCCATCTTTCCAAGCATCAGGAAGTGCAGGAAGCAAGTGCAAGAAGCCCATATGACTCTGCAGCAACATTTCTGTAATACCAGCAGTGCCACCAAAGTTTCCATCAATCTGGAATGGTGGATGTGTATCCCAAAGATTATCCAAGGTACCATTCTTCAACAGATTACCATAAAGCACATAAGCATGATTTCCATCATGAAGGCGTGCCCAATGATTCAATTTCCATCCCATGCTCCAACCTGTTGCACCATCACCACGATGCTCCAGAACAACTTTAACAGCCTGGGTCAGCTCTGGTGTTGTTACGGGAGAAATCTGGTGTCCAGGATGTAGTCCAAACAAATGATTGGTATGACGATGTTCATCTTTAGGATCATCAATATCCTTGCTCCATTCCATAAGTTGGCCGTATCTTCCTATCTGATATGGAAGGATTCCAGCCAATACCTTTTCCCACTCCTTACGAAGCTTACCATCTACACCTAAGATAGAACTAGCATCAATAGCATCAAGAAGAATTTCACGTGCTACTGCATTTGAAAAAGTTGCGCCTTGATCCACAGGTCCATGCTCAGGAGAAGTAGAAGGAGCTGCAGTATAAACTCCATCAGGTCTTTTCCACAGATAATCCTGTACAAATAGGGCAGCCCCCTTGATTAAAGAATAACCTGTTTCTTTCAGCCACTGTTTATCTTGAGTATATTGGTAATATTCCCATAAATGGGTTGCTAGCCAAGGGCCAGCCACAGGACTAAAGTTCCAACTCATATCTTCACTACTCAAAGGAGAAGTAAAACCAAAAGGATTAGAGGATATACTTGTCGTCCAGCCACGTGCACCAAAATAACTTTTTGCTGTTACTTCGCCAGGCTTCTCCTGGGTCTTAATAAAATCTACCAACGGTTGAACACATTCTGCTAAATTAGTATTCAAAGCCGGCCAGTAATTCATCTGTATATTAATATTGTTATGATAATCTATATGCCAAGGTCCATCGGTACTGTTATGCCATATTCCTTGCAGATGGGCAGGAAGAGTTCCCGCACGTGAGCTGGAAATCAACAGATAACGTCCAAACTGATAATATAATTCTTCCAGAGAATAATCCTTTGCACCTTTACGATAATCAGCTAATCGCTGGTAAGTAGGCTTATTATTTTGGGGTGATCCTGGATTCAAGTGCAACTGTACTCTACCAAACAACGATGAATAATCCTCATAATGTTCCTGAAAAAGTGATTGATAGGATTGACTCGCTGCTTCTGTCATCCATTTCTTGGTGGTTTCTACTGGATCCACTCCAACATATGTCTCAGGATTAGTGAAATCAGGATTAAAATTCATGAAATAATCGGTATCTGCAGAAACTAAAAATGTAACCTCATCTGCCTGCATAACCTTAATTTTTCCATTCTCTACATATACAGACCCACCTTTTGGCAAAGCCTGAACACGTACCACATAACGCATCTTGTTACTATTCAAGCGAGAATCCCATACCCAACCATTCTCTCCATCTTTCTGGAAAGAACCTTTAGATTCTGGATTTGGAGCATAGCTAAAAGTAAGATTCTGCATTCCAGACTTATCTGCAGAATAACGGATGACCATTACATTCTTTGGATAAGAAACAAAATACTGACGTTGGTAAGCTACCTCATCTTTTCTGTACTGGACTACTGCTAAAGCAGAATCGACAGAAAGAATTCGTTTATAATCTTGCAGTCCAACCTTGCTATGTCCTGTTTCTATATAGAATTCGCCACCTGTTGTAAAACATCCAAAACGGAATGGGGTTTCATCGCTTGGCTCATAAGAAGCCAAGCCATTAAAATTCTTCTTTGTAAGTTCCTCTGCTTTTTTATCATCACCATCTAAAAAAGCTTGACGGATTTCCTTGAGGACATCTACTGAATTCTTGTTGATATTCCAATAACTCTCTGGTTTTGCTACAGAATTCGGGCCACCTTGCCATAAACTCTTTTCGTTGAATGTTATACGCTCTGCCTCTACAGAACCTAAGATATTTGCTCCGATGGAACTATTTCCAATAGGAAGAGACTGAGATTCCCACTCCTTATCTGTGCCGATATTGGCATTCCACACCTGCATGCCTATTAAAGACGTTGGCTTATCAAACCAAACAGCATACCCTTTAGTATAATCAATCTGAGCTTTCAATTGATTTACAACAAGCAAAAGAACAAAACCAAATAACAACTTTTTCATACTTCTTTATTTTTCATCTGCTACAAAGATAGCATTTTTCTTGATTGTAACAGAAATTTTTTATTATCTTTGTCAGCAAACCATAAACCTAAAACAGAAATACTATGAAAAAATATCCAAAGATTGGTATACGACCTACCATTGACGGGCGTCAAGGAGGTGTACGCGAAAGCCTGGAAGAGAAAACCATGGCTTTAGCTCACGCTGTAGCAGAGCTTATTAGTTCTAACCTAAAGAATGGTGATGGTTCACCTGTAGAATGCGTAATTGCTGATACCACTATTGGACGCGTGGCAGAAGCTGCAGCATGCCAAGAGAAATTTGAGCACGAAGGAGTTGGCTCTACTATTAGCGTAACTTCATGTTGGTGCTATGGTTCTGAGACAATGGACATGCACCCTCATTGGCCAAAAGCTGTTTGGGGATTTAATGGAACAGAACGTCCGGGAGCGGTTTATTTAGCAGCTGTTCTTGCCGCTCATGCACAAAAAGGATTACCTGCTTTCGGCATATACGGACATGACGTACAGGACTTGACAGATAACACCATTCCCGCAGATGTTGCTGAGAAAATTCTTCGTTGGGCTCGCGCAGCACAAGCTTTAGCTACCATGCGTGGAAAGAGTTATTTAAGTTTAGGAAATACCTGTATGGGTATAGCAGGTTCTATCGTAAACGCAGACTTCCTACAGAATTATTTAGGTATGCGCACAGAATACGTTGAACTCGTTGAGATTCTGCGCCGTGTAGACCGTGGTATTTTCGACCCTGAAGAATTTGAGAAAGCAATGGCTTGGGTTGAGAAATACTGCAAACCTAATGAAGGTCATGACTACAATGAAGACCGACCACTCTTCCCAGGAACTCCTATGACAGATTTTAATGGTAAAGGAAAGGGAAAGAATCGTGAAGAAAAAGATGCAGATTGGGAATTCACAGTCAAGAACATGATGATTATGACCGATCTGATGGAGGGAAATCCGAAACTATTGGAAATGGGTTATAAAGAAGAAGCCTTAGGCCACAATGCCATTGTCGCAGGTGTTCAAGGACAACGCCAATGGACAGACTACAAACCTAACTTTGATTTCCCAGAATCGCTGATGTGTTCTTCATACGACTGGAATGGTATTCGTGAAGCAAGAGTTATGGCAACAGAGAATGATTTCATGAATGGTATATCAATGCTCTTTGGACATTTGCTGACTAACAAGGGTGTCATGTTCTCAGACGTTCGCACTTATTGGAGCCCAGAAGCTGTTAAACGAGTAACTGGAAAAGCACCTGAAGGAGCTGCTGCCAATGGTTTTATTCACCTTATTAATTCTGGTGCAACTACTCTTGATGCAACAGGAGCAATGACCGACGCAGAAGGAAACCCAACCATGAAAACACCATGGGAAATGACAGACGCTGACGCAGAAGCTTGCTTGAAAGCAACCAGCTGGATGCCAGCAGACAGAGACTACTTCCGAGGTGGTGGCTATTCTTCTCACTTTGTCACCAAGGGAGGAATGCCTATGACAATGATGCGCCTCAACATGGTTCAGAACTTAGGACCTGTACTACAAATTGCAGAAGGATATACAGTAGAGTTACCAAAAGAACAACACGACATCTTAGACAAGAGAACAGATCCTACATGGCCAACTACTTGGTTTGTACCACGATTAGATGCCAAGAAAGATTGCTTCAAGGATGTATATAGTGTCATGAACAACTGGGGTGCAAACCACGGAGCCATTGCACATGGACATATTGGTGCTGATTTGATTACACTAGCTTCTATGCTTCGTATTCCTGTCTGCATGCACAATGTTCCAGAAGAGAAGATTTTCCGCCCAGCTGCTTGGAATGCATTCGGTATGGACAAAGAAGGTGCAGATTATAGAGCATGTGCAAACTTTGGTCCTATTTATAAATAAGGTATGAAAAAAGGATTTCTTTCAATATTGGAGAAGGACGGGGTAAACTATTTACTCCCGTTCATTCTCGTAACGAGTTGTTTTGCGCTCTGGGGATTTGCCAATGACATTACAAATCCTATGGTTAAGGCTTTTTCTAAGATTTTCAGAATGAGCGTAACCGATGGAGCACTAGTACAAGTAGCTTTCTACGGAGGCTATTTCTGTATGGCATTCCCTGCTGCTATGTTCATTCGGAAATTTTCTTATAAAAAGGGAATTATGATGGGATTGGCATTATATGCAATTGGAGCTCTTTTGTTCTTTCCGGCAAAAATGACCGGCAGCTATTACCCATTCCTAATTGCCTATTTCATTCTGACATGTGGTCTATCCTTTTTGGAAACCAGCTCAAATCCATATATCCTTTCAATGGGTTCAGAAGAAACAGCCACCCGTCGTTTGAATCTGGCACAAAGCTTTAATCCTATAGGATCTCTTTGTGGTATGTTTGTTGCCATGAATTTCATTCAGAACAAAATCAACCCAATGAGTACAGAAGAACGCGCACTGCTTCCTGAAGCAGATTTTCAAGCTTTGAAAGATTCCGACCTTAGCGTTCTTATTGGCCCATATCTGATAATAGGTCTAATCATTGTGGCCATGTTTGTCTTGTTCTTCATTACAAAAATGCCAAAGAATGGAGATGAAAATACAAATATTGACTTCCTTCCTACTATAAAGCGCATTTTCTCAAGAAAACATTATCGCGAAGGTGTTATTGCACAGTTCTTTTATGTTGGAGCACAAATTATGTGCTGGACCTTCATTATTCAATATGGAACCCGATACTTTACCAGTACAGGTATGGCAGAACAAGAAGCTGAAGTTCTAAGTCAGACTTACAACATCATAGCTATGGTCATTTTCTGCTGTAGCCGATTTATCTGTACCTGGTTTTTACGTTTCGTAAATGCAGGCAACCTACTTCGTATTCTTGCTGCCGCTGCAATGTTTTTCACCTTTGGAGTTATAGGATTCCAGAACATTTTTGGTATGTACTGCCTCGTTGCAGTCAGTGCATGTATGAGTCTTATGTTCCCTACAATCTATGGTGTAGCCTTAGAGCGAATGGGTGATGATGCAAAATTCGGAGCTGCAGGATTGATTATGGCTATTTTGGGTGGATCTGTCTTACCTCCACTACAAGCTAGCATCATTGATCAAGGAGTGCTGTTCAATATGCCTGCGGTCAACTTGAGTTTCATACTTCCATTTATCTGTTTCCTGGTAGTATGTATTTATGGTCATAGAGTATATAATAGCAAGTATAAGGAATAAAGTCGTTCTATATTAAAGATAAAGAAAGCGGGACATTCTCACGAATGCCCCGCTTTTTCCAATTCAATTAATCCATTATAATACCTGCGAACCAGGTTTAACGTTATGTTCTACTGTAGTAACACTGATGGTTTCATCATAGTTCTCAGCACTTAAAATCATACCTTCGCTCACCAGACCATTCTTAAATTGACGTGGAGCCAAGTTTGCAATGAAAAGAACTTGTTTTCCAATAAGCTGTTCAGGTTCATAGAACTGACTTATTCCACTGACAATTGTTCGTTGATCCAAGCCATCATCAATGCGGAACTTCAGCAACTTCTTCATCTTTGGAACACGTTCGCATTCCAAAACTGTTCCTACACGGATGTCCAACTTCTGGAAATCTTCATAAGTAACAGTTTCCTTAATATCTTTTGCACGGTAGTTTGCTTCTTCATTTGCCTTCTTAGTTGCTTCCAACTTATCAAGTTGAGCCTGAATAACCTCATCTTCAATCTTGGTAAAAAGCAGACCCGGTTTTGCCAACTGCTTACCAGCAGGAAGAAGTTCTGTACTGCCTAAACTCTCCCAAGAGAAGTCTTCCATATTAATCATCTCTCTCAACCGCTGACTACTAAATGGCAAGAAAGGTTCGAAAGCTATTGCCAAATTTGCAGTTAACTGCAAAGAAATATAAATGATTGTCTTGACACGTTCTGGATCAGTCTTGACAACCTTCCATGGCTCCATGTCTGCAATATACTTATTTCCTATTCGAGCCAGATTCATGGCTTCTTTCTGAGCATCACGGAACTTGAAATTCTCAAGCAGAGCCTCTACTTTTTGCTTAACATCCTTGAACTCATTGAGAGTTTCCTTATCATATTCTGTCAGTTCTCCACAAGCAGGAACAACACCTTCATAATACTTTTGAGTAAGCTGTAAAGCACGGTTTACAAAGTTACCATAGATAGCAACCAATTCATTATTAGTACAATCTTGATAATTTTTCCATGTAAAGTTATTGTCCTTAGTTTCTGGAGCATTTGCTGTCAATGTATAGCGAAGTTCGTCCTGACGACCTGGCATATCTACCAAATACTCATTTAGCCATACAGCCCAATTGCGACTAGTAGAAATCTTGTCGTTCTCCAAATTCAAGAACTCATTGCTAGGGACATTATCAGGTAAAATATAATCACCGTGAGCTTGCAGCATTGCAGGGAAAACAATACAATGGAAAACAATATTATCCTTTCCAATGAAGTGGACAAGACGAGTATCCTTATCCTGCCACCATGTCTGCCAGGTTCCTAACTCTGGCTTACTGTCACAAAGCTCTTTGGTATTTGATATATAACCGATTGGTGCATCGAACCAAACATACAAGACCTTTCCTTCTGCACCTTCTACAGGAACAGGAATACCCCAATCAAGGTCACGAGTTACTGCACGAGGTTTAAGACCACCATCCAACCAACTCTTACATTGTCCATATACATTTGGTCTCCACTCCTTGTGATCCTGAAGAATCCACTTTTCTAGCCACTCCTGATGCTTGTCCAAAGGTAAATACCAGTGACTTGTAGATTTTTTGACCAAAGGATTACCATTTACAGCATTATATGGATTTATCAATTCTTCGGGAGACAAAGTAGCTCCACATTTTTCACATTGATCACCATATGCATCAGCAGCATGACAACGAGGACATTCACCACGAATATTTCTGTCTGTCAGGAATTCATGAGTCTCTTCATCGTAAAACTGTTCTGTTGTCTGCATGATAAACTTATCCTCATCATACAGTTTCTTAAAGAAATCTGCAGCAAATTTGTGATGAATATCACTAGTCGTACGGCTATAAATATCAAAACTGATACCAAACTTTTCAAAAGAGTCTTTTATCAAATAGTGGTAACGATCCACAACCTGCTGAACAGTTATTCCTTCTTTGCGTGCACGGATAGTTACAGGAACTCCATGCTCATCGGATCCTCCAATAAACAGAACATCCTTACCCTTCAAACGAAGGTAGCGCACATAAATATCTGCTGGTACATACACTCCAGCTAAATGACCAATATGTACAGGGCCATTTGCATAAGGAAGTGCTGCAGTTACAGTAGTACGTTTGAAATTCTTTTCCATTTTTTATCTATTTATTATTTTGTTTGCAAAAATAAAGAAAAAATAGCAGATAACTGCACATTCTAGTTTTTTTTGCACAGCGTATACCATTATTACAGAAACACCTACCATTACAAAGGAATCAGTTTTAATATCTCCATTATATTTGACATATAGTTTGGATTATTACTTTTTTACAGTATTTTTGTCGTGTTATAAACGCTTTGAAAGAAGAATATACAAATTCACATCTTTTTGAGAAACGGATGTGATATTTTGATTAGCACATTATTTTGATTATAATTTAAGAGAGTTAATATGAAAAAATTTCTTTTATTGGCATGTTCTATCATGTCATTCTGTGCGTTGCATGCACAGACAGCGATTTCTGAAGAAATGGCTTTTAGAATCAAGAATGAGGCTTTCGCCAATTCTGATATTGACAAGTTGTCTATGTATATGACAGACTTGTTAGGTTCACGTTTGGCTGCATCTGAGCAAAAATTACGCTCTGAGCAACTTGTTGTCAAGAAACTGGCAGAATATGGACTCAGCAATCCACGTTCTGAATTTGCAGCAGAATTCACAAAAGGTGGCTGGGATAGCGAAAAGAATTATGTGGCAATGACTAAACCTTATTATTGCAGCTATGCAGCAAATCCAAAAGCATGGACTGGTAGTACCAAGGGATTGGTTAAGGGTGAAGTTATTATGCCTGGCCAGATTCAGACTGAAGCTGATCTTGAAAAGTGGCGTGGTAAGTTGGCCGGAAAAATTATCTTAATGCCTGTTACCCAACAGTACAGCATTTCTTTTGAGCCACTGGCTTTCCGTTATACCGACGAAGAGCTGGCTAATATGGAAACAGATCCTCGCCCAGGTCGTCACAACTACCGCCGTCAGACTGGTGCTCCAAGAGCAGCAATGACTATGCCAAGCCGTGAGCAGATGATGAAACAGCGTGAATTACAGCAGAAATTCACACAAATGTTGAAGGACGAAGGTGCTCTTGCAATCATCAATACCCGTGGTACATTCAATGTAACAAGCGGTAGTGGTGCTCAGTATAAGGTGGGCGATCCTGAACCACTTCCTGAATTTACCTTACCTTTGGAAGACGGCGGACGTATGGCTCGTCTGATTCAGATGGGTGAAAAGGTTGAGATGGAATTGGAAATCAAGAATAAATTCACTGATAACCAGAAAATCAACAATGTTGTTGCAGAAATCCCTGGTACAGATCCTAAATTGAAAAATGAGGTTATTCTTATTGGTGGTCACTTGGATTCATGGCACAGCAGTACAGGTGCTGCAGATAATGCATCTGGTTGTATTGTAATGATGGAAGCTTTGCGTATCTTAAAGGCACTTGGTGTTCAGCCAAAACGTACTATCCGCATCGCTCTTTGGGGTGGTGAGGAACAAGGTCTCTATGGTTCACGCGGTTACCTGCAGAATTATCTTGTAGACAATAAGAACAAGAAAACATTACCTGGCTATGACAAGTTTGCTCTTTATCTGAATATGGATAACGGTTCTGGTCGTTTCCGTGGTATTTATTTGGAACAGAACGATTTAGCAAAACCATTCTTTGATGCTTGGAAGGCTCCTATTGAATCTTTGGGATTCAAGACAATTTCTCCACGTACTACTGGATCTACAGACCATGTAACTTTCGACCGTGTAGGTCTTCCTGCATATCAGTTTATTCAAGATGAATTAGAGTACGACCGTACTTATCATACCAATATGGATACATGGGAGCGTCTATCTTTGGAAGACTTGAAGATTGATGCTGCAATCGTTGCAACTATTGCATTGAGCGCTGCAAACGATGCAAATCGTATCCCTGTTAAGCCTGGTTATCCAGAAGCTGCACTTAAAGGCAGCAACGGAAGACCATTTTAATTGATTCTTTTTTCAAAGAATATAATGTGCCTCTCAAAGGACCGCACCATGGCGTTGGTTGCGGTCCTTTTTTAAAGTGGCGTACTTTATCTTTTTTTTATTACATTTGCACAGATTACACAATAATAATTAAATACACATGAAAAAGCTGATATTATCGACATTATTATTAGGTTGTACCATGGCGTCAATAGCACAAAATCCATTATTGGAGCGACGTTTCGGTACACCCTATGAAATTCCTCCTTTTGAGAAACTAACCATTGACAACTACCGTGAAGGTATGCTAAAAGGTTTGGAACAGCAAAAAACAGAAATACAGGCTATCATTGATAGCAAAGAAGAGCCAACATTCCAAAATGTAATTGTAGCATTGGATCAATGTGGAGAATTGTTGTCTAAGACAAGAGGTGTATGGGGAACCTTGAATAGTTCAAACTCAAATGCAGAGTTCCAAGCACTCTCTAAGGAAATGAACCCACTGACCTCTGCACATAGTGATTGGATTAACATGAATCCAGATCTTTTCAAAAAGGTAAAGTATGTTTATGATAACCAGGCAAAATACAATTTGAATAAAGAACAGAAAAAACTGCTTGAGGGAACTTATAAACGCTTCGTAAACAGCGGTGCCATGCTTAATGATGAGCAAAAAGCACGAATGAAAGAAATTAACCAGGAAATGAGCAGGTTGTCTCTTCAATTTTCCAATAACTTAATGCACGACACAAACAACACTTATGTCATTGCAGATTCTAGGACAGAATTAGCAGGTTTACCTGAATCAAATATTGAACAGGCTGCCGCTTTAGCAAAAAAAATTGGAAAAGAAGGAAAATATGCATTCAACATGCAACGCCCTAGTTGTAATCCTGTTTTACAATACTGTTCAAACAGGGAATTACGTAAGAAAGTCTATTTAATGTACAATGACCGCTGTAACCATAATGACGAATATGACAACAAGGAAATAGCCAAGCGGATTATGGAGCTGAGAGTTGAAAAAGCAAACATAATGGGCTTTAAGAACTATGCATCCATGCAATTGGAAAACCGTATGGCAAAGAATGAAGACAACGTCTATGATCTCCTAAACCAACTTTGGGACCCTGCTGTTGAGAAAGCAAAGGAAGAAATTGCTGATATCAAAGCAGAAATGAAGAAAGATGGCATTAAAGGAGAACCTCAGCGATGGGACTATATGTACTATCAATCAAAAGCCAAAGAAGCAAAATTTGCTTACGATGAGGAAAAAATATCTGAATACTTAGAGATAAACAACGTTCAGCAGGGTATCTTCTACGTTGCCAACAAGCTATACGGCTTAAACTTCAAAGAACGTACTCAGGATTATCCTGTATATGAACCAACTGCAAAATCATGGGATGTCATCGATAAAAATGGAAATGTTATTGCCATTTTCTACAGTGATTATTTCCCACGCGATGGCAAAGGAGCCGGAGCATGGTGTGGTGGTTTCCGTGGACAAAGTTACGACGGTGCGCAACGTGTTCAGCCAATTGTAACAAACGTGTGCAACATGTCATTACCATCTGGAAGCAAGCCAGCATTGCAAACACCAGATAATGTAGAAACCATGTTCCACGAATTTGGCCATGCATTGCACAGCTTCTTCCGTAATGTTAACTATAATGGTTCTAGTCGCACAGAACAAGACTTTGTAGAATTACCATCACAGATTAATGAGCACTGGGCATTTGAACCTGAGGTCCTAAAAGTTTATGCAAAACACTATAAGACTGGTGAAACCATACCACAGGAACTTATTGACAAAATTGATGCTGTAGGAAAATATGGTCAGGGCTTTGCTACAGTAGAATATCTAGCGGCATCATTGGTTGATATGGATCTTCATTCACTTACCAACGTTGACAAGAAAATGAATGTTATGGATTTCCAAGATAAGGTTCTAAAAGCACGTGGAATTCCTTCACAAATTTTACCACGCTATAGTGTAACAAATTTCTCACATATTATGGGAGGATACTCAGCCGGCTATTACTCTTATATCTGGTCAGAAGTATTAGACTGTGATGCATTCCAAGCATTCAAAGAAACTGGCGACATTTTCAACCAAGAAGTTGCACAGCGATTCAAAGAAACATGTCTTGTTCCCGGCAGCATTAATACTGGCATGGAAATGTATAAGGCATTCCGTGGACGTGAGCCAAAAATCGACGGACTTCTTGAAAACCGCGGTCTTACTCCAAAAGCAAAACCAGTTCAAACAAAAGACGTAGAGAAGAAGAAATAAAATAATTAATCCCAGTCCGATTATTAAAATCCCGGACTGGGATTAATACTATCGTGTTGCCCAATTACCTCTATCTAGCATTCGATAAGAAATAGCTTCAGCAACATGCATAGATTCAATGTCTTCTGAACCAGCTAAATCGGCAATGGTCCGAGCAACCTTCAATATTCTGTCATATGCTCGTGCAGATAAATCTAGCTTCTCCATTGCATTCTTTAATAAAAGAAGCGCCTCTTTAGACGGAACAGCAAACTGTGAAATCATTCTGCCAGTCATCTGAGCATTACAATGAACATGCGGAAAATCCTTGAAGCGATTCTCTTGTACTTTTCTTGCACAAACTACACGTTCTCTAATCACAGCGCTAGCTTCTCCTTTTGATGATTGGGAGAGCTCTTGAAAAGAAAGTGGGAAAATCTCAATGTGCAGATCAATGCGATCTAACATCGGCCCAGATATACGGTTCATGTACTTCTGAACTTGTGTTGGCGTACATACACATTCACGGGTTGGGTGATTGTAAAAACCACATGGGCAAGGGTTCGTACTGGCAACCAACATGACAGAGCAAGGATATTCCACGGTATAGCGTGAACGAGATATAGTTATCTTCCTATCTTCCAAAGGTTGGCGTAACACCTCTAACGAATTTCTTGGGAATTCAGCCAATTCATCAGTATACAGAACACCATGATTTGCCAATGACACCTCACCAGGCTGAGCATGCTGACCACCTCCTACCAAAGCCACAGGTGAAATACTATGATGAGGTGATCTAAACGGCCGACGAGTAATAAGCGCCATACCACTCTCAAGTAATCCCGCTACAGAATGAACCTGAGTCGTTTCTAAAGATTCTTCTAAGCTTAATGGGGGTAAAATACTAGGTAAGCATTTCGCCATCATTGATTTACCGGAGCCTGGTGGCCCCACCATAATTAGATTATGTCCACCTGCAGCAGCAATTTCCAAGGCTCGCTTCACGCTTTCTTGTCCTTTGACATCACTGAAATCATAATCATACAACTTTCTTTCTGAGAAGAATTCCTTTCGAGCATCAACAATTGTCTGCTTTAGATTATTCGTCCCATTAAAAAAATCGATGACCTCTTTCAGGTTTTCTGCACCGTAAACTTTTAGATTATCTACTACAGCTGCTTCACGTGCATTTTGTAACGGGATAATCAGTCCCTCAAATCCATCACGTTGAGCAGCCAATGCTATAGGTAGGGCTCCTTTAATAGGTTGCAATGTTCCGTCAAGCCCTAACTCTCCTACCATCATGTAACGGGAGAGATTTTTTGTTTCCACCATTTCTGCTGCACCCATGATGCCTATAGCTAAAGGCAAATCATAAGCAGCACCTTCCTTACGGACATCGGCAGGAGCCATATTAACGATAATCTGGCTAGATGGAAAATGATAACCATTGTAATTCATGGCAGAAACAATTCGCTCATGACTTTCTTTTACTGCTGCATCTGCAAGTCCTACCAGAAAGAACTTTATTCCTCGAGCAGTATTAACTTCAATGGTAATAGTGGTCGCCTTGATTCCTATGACTTGTGCGCCATAGACTTTGACCAAGTTATACAATTTCTATTTCTTTTTTATAATTTAATAAGTGTGGAGGCAAAGATACAACAAAAAAAAGAACACTCTAAAAAAGAGTGCTCTTTTTAACTATTGATTATAGATTTTTATTTGAAGATTCGCTGTGCCAAATTGTAAAGGTCATGTCTCCATGTGCCCCAACTATGGCCAAACTGTGCATTTTCTTCATATTCGTACTTTACACCTAGCTCATCCAAGACTTTGCGAGTATTCTCACAATTCTTAAATGCAATATCAGAAGGACCACCCTGTGTCAAGATGAGTTTCTTGAAGCTCTTGTTAATCTTTGCAACATTGGCTGGGACATTCAGACGCTCTGCCTCTGCCTTAGGATCGGTTCCTGGCTTGAAGCTGGAGCTCAATACCCATACGTAAGAGAACATGTCGATATTCTGGAAAGCAGTCTCCATGGTCTCCATACCACCCATAGACAAACCCGCAATTGCACGATGATCCTTGTCGGTGAGTACACGGTAATTAGCCTCAATGAAAGGAATAATATCGGTTACCATATCTTTTGCAAATGGAGCAACCTCATCCTGTACATTTGGACCAGCAATGGTTCCATTAGGCATAACCACAATCATAGGCTTGATCTTTCCATCAGCCAGTAAGTTGTCAAGAATTTCACCTGCAGCACCGGCATTTGGCCAGCTGGTATCTGTATCACCACCACCATGAATCAAGTATAATACAGGCAACTTTTCCTTACCCTTCTCATAACCGGCAGGAGTCCATACACGCATGGTACGGGTCTCACCAATAGTCTGAGATTCATAAGTACGTACTGCCATAGCTCCGTGCTTGATATCCTTACGGTAAGCAAAGAACTCATTGCCCTTAGGTGCAACAGTAGCCACTGCTGTCAGTTCCTTTGTAGCAGGTGCCTTTGGATCGTATACATCGATTCCGTCCACAGTAAAGTGATAACGGTAAACACCTGGCTCAACATTAGGTACTTCGAAACTCCAAACACCATTAGGCTGTGCCTTAGCCTCTACCTTTGCCCCCCATGGCATAGCATCACCAGCAAGAGTTACCTTACGAGCTTTAGGAGCATAGATGCTATAGACTACATTTCCGTTCTTCAATACGCGGACACTCTGCAGGGTATCGTTTGGAGTAGGAATTCTATTCCATTGTGCATTAACACTTAATGCAGAACCCAATAGCAAAGATGCTAAAACTAACTTCTTCATAGAGTCAAAATTTAAATCTTATTTGCGAGCTACCATTGGGTGAGTGTTAATCTTCACTACTGGAGCCAATACATTGTTAACCTTCTGAAGTTTCTTAGCCTTAACTGTAAGAGTAGCAGTCTGCTTAACCTCTGCAGAGCTTTCTGATACCAGGAGCTGATAAGTACCCTTTGCCAATTCCCATGCAGATGCCTTCTCGTTGAAAGAAGCCATATCCATTACATTCCATTTCAAAGTTACTACTGTGCTCTCACCTGGAGCCAAACTCTTAGTCTTTGCAAATGCCTTTAACTCCTTTGATGGCTTGTCCATAGTACCCTTAGGAGCTGCAATGTACAGCTGAACAACGTTACGACCTGGAACCTTACCTGAATTAGTAACTTTTACCTTCATTTCGCAAGCCTCAGCACCCATATCAACTGACTCTACAGCATAATCAAAAGTTGTATAGCTCAAACCAAAACCAAATGGGTAAGCTACAGCCTTCTTGAAGGTATCGAAATAACGGTAACCCATGTAAATACCTTCTTCATATTCAGTATAATCTACCAGCTTCTTCAATTCTGGCTCTGCCTGACGCTGTGCACGCTCAGCAGCATCCTTTGCACTACCACCGCCAGAATATGCACGCTGGAATGAGCTCATATCAAATACATAATCAGCAGGGAAATTCTCGTCTGCTGGAGCATCACCATAAGCAACCTCCCAAGTCATAGGAAGCTTACCACTTGGATTAACCTTACCAGTCAATACATCTGCCAAAGAGTTACCAGTTTCACAACCAGGCTGGAATGCACAAAGAATAGCATCGCAATTTTCTGTAATTGCAGCAGTCTCAATAGGGCTACATACATTCAAAATAGCAACTACCTTCTTTCCTGCTGCATGATAAGCCTTAGACACAGACTCTATCATCTGCTTCTCAGCATCAGTCAGGAAGAAGTGCTCACGCTTACGGTCAGCACCCTCACCAGTAGTACGGCCCAATGTAATAATTGCGATATCATTGCTCTTTACGTTTTCTGCCAATGTTGCAGCGTCTGGAACTAATTCGCCTGCACGAAGAGGAGCTGTGATGCTGAATGGAGGCAAACCGTTTGGATAGTTTTTCTTGTTCTCATCAGCAATGTGCTTAGTATAAGTTGCTGCCAACTTGGTGTCGAAACCGATGCCTACATTACGCAAACCTTCTGGAAGGCTGACAATATAGTAACCATGACCAGTTGAACCAAAGCCCATACCAGCAGGAACCAAGTCGTAGCTTGTGCAGCCATAGAGAGCTACCTGCTTGATACCCTTCATAGGAAGTGCATCACCCTGGTTCTTGAGCAACACCATTGTCTCAGTAGCAATCTCACGAACAACCTTAGAGTGTCCCTTCAAATCAGTTTCATTAGCCCACTTATAACCAGCGAAAGTATGACTCTTAACAACCAATTCCAGTGTACGCTTTACACTCAAATCCAATAATTTCATATCCAAAGAACCGTCTTTAGCAGCAGCCAAAATAGCCTCACGCTGGCGTGCCTGACCTGGCTGAATCATATCATTACCTGCCTGAATGCTTGCTACAGCATCTTTTCCAGCGTTCCAGTCGGTCATAACCAAACCGTCCCAACCCCATTCACCGCGCAATACAGTTTCAGTCAGTTCGCGATTCTCACAGGTATACTTACCCTGAGCACGGTTATATGCAGTCATGATTGTCCAAGGATTACCAGTCTTGACGGCAATCTCAAAATTCTTCAGATACAACTCACGTACAGCACGTTGAGAAAGACGAGAGTCGTTGTTGTTACGATTGGTCTCTTGGCTATTGAAAGCAAAATGCTTCAAACAAGCACCTACACCCTGGCTTTGAACACCATTGATGTATGCACCAGCAATAAAACCAGCCAATACAGGATCCTCACTATAGTACTCATGGTTACGACCACCTAAAGCTGTACGATGCAAGTTTGCACCTGGAGCCAAAAGAATATCCATACCATAGTCACGTACTTCAGCACCAATTACCTCGCCGGCCTTTTTTGCCAATTCCAAATCAAAAGAGGCAGCTACGTTAGTCTCACTAGGTAATTCTGTTGTATCATAACGCTTGTGGTCCCAAGCGCGTGTTGGACTCATTGCCAAACGGTGAGGACCATCTGCCATGTATGCAGAAGGAATACCCAAACGAGGGATATCACGGGTTCTACCTGCAGTTCCTGGGAATTTAACTTCACCACCCATTGACTGGCCACAGCCAATGAGAATGTCCACTTTCTCTTCAACAGTCATAGCCTTGACAACCTCGTCAATATTATGAGCTGTAAGTTTTACTTGTGCAGATGCAGGAGCAGAAAGCGCCAAAGCTGCAACAACACTTAAAATAACTTTTTTCATGTTTTATTAATTAGGTTTTAAAGATTTGCTACAAATATATAAAATTATCCTGAAAACGCACTAATTACCGTATCTTAAAACCTATTTTCACTATTAACTATTAAACCTAAAACCTCAATTCTTTTATCGGATTTTGTTTCAAGAGAAATCTATTTTTACCATTAATTACAGTTTCTAACTTTATTTCATCATTATTATATATTCATTATTACACATTCAAACAAGTAAATAAAACTAACTGAACACTCGACCTGAATGACCTTAATATCTTTTTATATTAGGGGCTTTCAGACGAAAAGAAGTTTTACCCAATTGTTTAAATCATAACAATGTGCTAAATAATTTCAGAAATTAGGTGGCCTGAGCCCACCAAGCTTTTGAATAAGCTCAGGCCAACCTTATCAAATTATTCTGTAATACAGATTACCAACCTGGATTCTGCTCCATATTAGGATTCAAACGAATTTCCTTTGCAGGAATAGGAAGCAGATTGTGCTTAGTCTTGAAACCATAACGTGAAGGGTCAGTGTTGAACACTTTCTTCTCGATAGTACCATCAGCATACAGGATAGGAGTATATGCACCCTGATTTGCCATGTACTTCTCGCCTTCACCCCAACGTAACAAATCCTGGAAACGAGTGTACTCGCAGCAGAGTTCCAAACGCTTCTCCAATTTGATTGCATCCAAAGTTGCAGTCTTATGAGGCAATTTTGCACGTTCACGTACCAGGTTCAAACATCTATCTGCTTCAGCCTGGTTACCAGCAGCTAAGTTAGCCTCAGCAGCAAGCAACAGAACCTCAGCATAACGCATCCAACGGAAGTTAGCGTAAGAAATCCAGAATGACATCGCACTCTCAGCATAAGTGAAACGGCGCTTCCACATCCAAACACCCTCGTTTACCAGAGAAGTAACTACATAGAAGCCCATATCATTCATCTGCTTGGTAGTCTTAAAGGTACCATTCAAACGGTAACCGTCAACACCCTCTTCTGCAACGAAAGCATCGTACAAAGCACCCTGTGGAACGCAGAAACCCCAACCAGTTTCCTGAATACCCAGAGCAGGCATGCTAGAAGAATTCATCTTATCAGTACGCCAGTGATTCATTACGTTATAGAAACCGAACTCTGCAAATGCGTTAGACATATCCAAGATACGGTTGCTTTCCAACATACTTTCACAGTTATAATCATTCTCTGCCATCAGCATCTGATCATAACCACCCTGGAACAACTCATACTTACCGCTATTAATAACTTCAGCGAAAGCCTTTGCTGCCTCTGCATTCTTACCCTGCCACAACAGAGCCTTACCCAAAATAGCCTGAGCCAACTGTTTGGTTACTCTCCAAGTGTTCTTGTCATTTACACTGCTTTTTTCTTCCAACTTACCAGATGCAATAGCCTCTGTCAAATCCTGCTCGATCAATGCATAGATTTCTGCCTTTGGAGAGCGAGCAATCTGATACTCATCTGGACCTAACTCGTGATCTACCTTAGGCACATCACCCCACATTGAAACCAAGTCAAAATAAGCAAATGCACGGAAGAACTTAGCTTCTGCAATGGCCTTCTCCTTTGCTGGAGTATCAGGAGTAACATGACCCATGATTACGTTTGCCTTGTAGATAATCTGGTAGTAGCTCTCCCAAACACCACCAACGAAACTCTGGTCAGAACCGAAAGAGAACTCATTACAGCCTTCCAGCTCAGCGTTATCGTTACGGCCACCGCCACCTGCCCAGACGTCGTCTGACATGGTGTTCTTCAGCATGGTATAATTATAATAGGTATTCTTCAGCTGGATATACAGTGCATCAGCTGCAGCCTCAGCCTGTTCATCGGTCTGATAATATGTGTTATAGTCAAGAACACCTTTCTGAGGGATGTCCAATCTGTCTTCGCAAGAAGTGGTACCCAACATGAAAGCGCCACCCAGCAATAACATTAAATATTTATTAGATTTCATAAATTTATCTTTTAAAGTTATAGATTAGAATGTAACGCTCAAACCAAGTACAACCTTCTTTGAGTTAGGATAAGAACCCTTATCAACACCCAGAGATGAACCAACACCTGTAACTTCTGGGTCGAAACCAATGTAGTTAGTAAAGGTGAAGAAGTCTTCCAAAGAACCGTAGACACGCATATTTTCAATAGCAACCTTCTTGGTAAGGCTCTTAGGCAGTGTATAACCCAACTGAATCTGCTTGATCTTGAAGTAAGAACCATCGAATACAGAACCAGATGAAGTCATGAACTTGGTATAGTCAGTAGCATTAGCACGTGGCATAGAACCATTAGGATTCTTTGCTGACCAACGATCCTCAGTGAAGTAAGTCAACTTATTCAAGTTGTAGTCAACACGGTTTGCACCGAAGTAGATGTCTGCACCTACAGAACCTGTACCGAAGACAATCAAGTCAAGACCCTTCCAGCCTGCAGTCAAAGTCAAACCGTAAGTCATATCTGCAATACCCTTACCAATCTCAGTCTTATCGTTATCATTAACCTGACCGTCACCGTTAACATCCTCAAACATAGGCTCACCAGTATTCTTATCTACACCTGTGTACTTGTAACCATAGAAATACCAAGCTGGCTTACCAACCTCGAAACGAGTGATTGCACCGTAAGTTACCAGAGTAGCACCATCGATAGCTGACAGAGACTCGTGGATATAAGTTACCTTATTCTTCAGAGTAGCAATGTTACCGCGGATACCATATGAGAAGTCACCCTTGCGATCCTGCCAACCCAACTCAAGTTCAACACCCTTATTGGTGATGTTACCTGCGTTTACTGGAGAGAAGGTGTTACCAACAACAGTAGAAGCCTTAATACCTGATACGATCAAGTCCTTAGTCTCCTTATTGAAGTAATCTGCAGTCAAAGTCAAACGGTTATTCAAGAAACGAGCATCGATACCAAAGTTAGTCTGCTCAGAAGTCTCCCACTTCAACTGGTTGTTACCGGTAGAAGATGGAGCATAACCAGTAGTGTAAGAGAAGTTGTTGTTGTCACCGATTGCCAAAGAACCAGTAGAACCAACAGAAACGTTCCAACGGTAGCCACCCAGACCAGAAACAGAACCGTTCTGACCCCAAGAAGCACGCAACTTCAAGTGTGACAACCAGTCACGGGTATTCTCCATGAAACCTTCGTTAGAAATAACCCAACCCAAAGATGCACCTGGGAAGTAACCCCAACGCTTTTCCATAGGCAAGACAGAAAGGTCGGCAGCATCGGCACGCATATTGAACTGAGCCATGTACTTACCTTCATAATCCCAAGACAAACGACCGAAATATGCTAACTTACGAGAGTAGTTAGGCTCACCACCGCTGATATCCTTAGTAGCAGAAGAATTAGCGTATGCAAAGTAGTAGAACAAAGGATCACGCTGCTGGAAACCAAGGTCAGTGTCATCACCTCTCTTGTTACCACTTACACCAAATGAGCGGTTCTGGCTATAAGAAGTACCCAACATGATAGATGCGTTGTGCTTACCAAAGCTCTTCATGTAGTTTGCGAAGTTTTCCCACTGGTAGTAAACAGAGTTGTTATCACCTGCATTTACCTGTACGTAGTTTGACTTAGCAGTACCATGATAATAATAATCGTAAGAAACACCATAGCTAGAACCAGAAGTCAAACGGTAGCTCAAACGTGAAGTGAGAGTCAAACCCTTGATAGGAGTGAAGTTTGCATAGGTAGAACCATTGATGTTGAAACCACGGTTCTTAGAGAATGAGTTATCACGGTCTGCCAATGGATGATGAGCCTCGGCATTACCAGTAAATGGAGAGATACCATAAAGGTTACCCTTACCATCACCCAACATATTTGGATGAGCAGCATAAGCAACAGCCATGTGCTCAGGCAAATTATCGATAGAATAGAATGGACGAGTGTTAGGGTCAAGCTGAAGAACAGACAACAGCATAGAACCATACTCAGAACCCTCAGATACTGACTGAACTTTGTAGTGCTCAATCTGGTTGTTAGTACCAATCTCTAACCAAGGCTTAATCTTGTAAGAAGCATTGATCATACCAGTAAGACGCTCGTATGTATCGTGGTCACCCTTAACCATACCATCGTTATTCAAGTGAGACAGAGAGAAATAGAATGAACCATCGTTATTACCACCAGAGAAAGTCATATTGTGACGTACCATAGAGGTATTCTCAAATGCAACATCAATCCAGTCTGTGCTTGAACCATCCCAATACTTAGCATACAGATCCTCAGTGTGAACACCTGCCTCAATGAAATAATCCTTATACTGCTGAGCATTCATGACAGTTGGAGTCTTACCCAAAGACTGAGAAGTGTACTGGAAATCATAGGTGATTTTACCTGTACCCTTACCCTTCTTAGTGGTAATCAATACAACACCATTACCTGCAGCAGCACCATAGATAGCAGCAGAAGCACCATCCTTCAAAACCTCCATTGACTCAATATCGTTAGGATCGATACCACCGATATCGCTAGCAATACGACCATCAACTACATACAGAGGAGAAGAATCACCATTAGAACTGATACCACGGATACGTACAGAAGGACTTGCACCTGGCTTAGCAGAAGATGACAGAACCTGTACACCAGCAGTCTTACCCTGAAGAGCCTGACTTGCATTTGTAATGGTACGAGCCTCCATATCTTCAGCCTTAACCTGAGATACAGCACCTGTTAAAGAAGACTTCTTCTGAACACCGTAACCAACAACTACGAGCTCTTCCAAAGACTGAGCATCTTCTTTCAAAACGATCTTCAAAGGACCCTTTTCAGCTTTTACCTGCTGAGTGAGGTAACCTACATAAGAGAATTCCAGGATAGCACCTGACTTTACTGTAACTTCGAAGTTACCGTCAAAATCGGTAACAGTACCATTTGTGGTACCTTTTTCGAGTACACTTACTGCAATCAGCGGTTCACCTGTTTCGTCAACCACCTGACCAGTAACTTTCACCTGTGCCATAAGTGATGACACACCTACAAAAAGGAACAGCACTAACGCCATTACTTTTTTGAGTTCAAAGTACTTCATAAATGTTTTTGTTAATTTTTAAGGTTATAAATAATAATCGCTATTTTTACGAGTGCAAAATTACATTATTTATATATAAGCCCTTTTTCCAGTTCTTTTTTTACATTTTCCAGTTAACAATGCACTTTTCCACATCTTCAAAAATGTTTTCCTAAACAATTTTCCCTCAAATTAACCCTTATTTTAGCTTTTTTAATTACATTTGCATACTTCAAACAAAAGCATTGCGACTAAATCTATGAAGAAACAACTTTTATTTTTCTTCTTCCTGATCCTTCAAATTACACACCTGCAAGCACAGGAGGGATACCAAAGCCATATTTCCAATCCAAATGTCAAAGCGTTTACTCAAGACAAAGAAGGTTTTCT
>JAKSLR010000033.1 GCA_024401095.1 Bacteroidaceae bacterium | reverse complement strand
TGTCTTAGTGCTTAACCGTTTGTTTCGGAAAGCGAGTGCAAAGGTACGGCTTTTTCCC
Organism: Bacteroidaceae bacterium; assembly: GCA_024401095.1. GTDB lineage: Bacteria > Bacteroidota > Bacteroidia > Bacteroidales > Bacteroidaceae > Minthousia. Next base: position 32,439 of record JAKSLR010000033.1, on the reverse strand, counting down.
AAACCGCAAAATAATATTCTAAATATTTTTTAAGAAATCTATGAATATTTTAAATTTCTAGACTTAAATCAAGATTTTTAATCGATTATTTCTGCATCTACAACATCTATAGGCACAATTTGATTCTCCGCTTCATTTTTAAGTTTCTGAATCATGTTATGCAACCAAATGGTATTAAACAACTCTATAATTCCATAAACAATCATAGAAATACCTAATATATAAAAAGGTATTCCTGCTATTTCCAAAGGTTTTGACATGACAAAGCCTGAAACAGCCATGAGTAAAACCGGAAAAACATAGAAAATCCATGGAACATAGGCACCATATTTCCGCGCTCGGACATTATTTATTATACGATTTACAGCTACCACTATTAAAAGTATAGCTATAGACATCATAAATGCCTTGATGAAGAAAGTAGAATCCAGGATCATCCAGATTCCAAGCAATGTACTACCTACCCCAGCAATGGGTAAACCCATGTGTATGCCATCTTCCTTGCGCAAAGTCCAATACGAAACAATGGAATAGATGCCAGGGACAAGAAACAGGCAACCAACCAGAATTACTAACCAGTCTGTAACTTTCTCAGGATACGCCATGAGCAGACAACCTATTATTATGGAAGCTATGGCACGTATGATTATACTTTTCATCTTCTTTTTAAATTAGCGTTGGATTACAAAAATAAATAAGATTAGCTTAGCAGACAAATTATTTGGAGATAATCTTTTGCAGGTGCCAGAAACAATCTATTTTTGCACATAAAAAGAACGATATGACCACCATTTATTTAACACGTCATGGAGAAACAGAAGAAAATTCAAAAAGAATTCTTCAAGGACATCTCCCCACCAGACTTAACTCTACAGGGATAAAACAGGCACATGACTTGAAAGATAGCCTGCAAAACATTCATTTTGACGCAATTCTATCCAGTGATCTCATTCGTTCCATAGAAACTGCAAAAATCATAGCAGAACCGCATCTGCAAGATGTTATCTGCTGCCCACTCATTCAGGAAAGGAACTGGGGCAGCTGGTCTGGAGCATCTATTCCAGACATTCAAGGAAAAGAATTCCCGCAAGATGTGGAAACTGTTGATGACATGTTCAAAAGAGCCGAAAAATTCCTGGAACTTGTACAGAAGGAATATGCCAACCAGACCTTATTGGTGGTTGGACATGGATTGATGGACCGCGTCATCTTGGCCTGTCTGCAAGGGAAAACTATTAAAGACATTCCTCCCTTTGCGAATACGGAGGTGAGAATACTGGAACTTTCACAGGAAGGTACCTATTCCTGCAAAAGTCTGGAAGACACCCTGGCAGACAATTAACCAAAGAAGAAATAGCACAAGATAATACCGGCAATGGTACCAGATAAATCGGCCAGCAATCCACATGCCACGGCATGACGAGTCTTTCTGATTCCCACACTTCCGAAATAGAGTGCCAAAATATAGAACGTGGTATCGGTACTTCCCTGAAGCATACAAACCAATCGACCTACAAAGCTGTCTGCTCCGTAGGAATTCATGGCTTCTACCATCATGCCTCGGGAGCCTCCACCACTGAGCGGCTTCATCAAGGCGGTAGGTATTCCACCCACAAAATCACTGCTGATGCCACAAGTGTCAGTCAGCCAAGTCAGTCCATCGGTCAATGACTGCATGGCTCCAGAAGCCTTGAAGACTCCAACTGCCACAAGAATGGCTACAAGGTATGGAATAATGCGGATGGCTGTAGAAAAACCTTCCTTGGCACCTTCTATGAATGCATCGTAGACATTGATCTTTTTGTATACACCTACCAGAATGAACACCAATATGATAGACATGAGTAAGACACTGGTCAAGGATTTGCAGAAGACCTGCATTTCCTCTGGATTCATGGAATGTATGCAATAGAACAGCCAAGCTACTAAAGAACAGATGATGAACAGGGCTATCACCAAGGATTTCTTGAACAGGTTAATGCGCTGGAACAGGCTGACAATCAGAATACCGACAAGAGTAGCAATAAATGTGGTCAAGAGTACAGGTATGAAGATATCCGTTGGATCGGAAGCACCGGCCTGTGCACGATATGCCATGATGCTCACCGGGATAATGGTCAACCCCGATGTATTCAGGGTCAAGAACATAATCATGGAATTACTGGCTGCTTCCTTGTTCTTGTTCAGCTCCTGCAACCCTGTCATGGCTTTCAGGCCGGTAGGTGTGGCTGCATTGTCCAGACCCAGCATGTTGGCAGAGATATTCATGAAAATAGAACCGAAAACCGGATGTCCTTTTGGGATCTCAGGAAATAGCTTGGTCAGTACAGGGCTTAGCAACTTGGAGAGAAAACCCACGGCACCTCCAGCCTCTCCCACTTTCATGATACCCATCCACAGGGTCAGGACACCCGTCAAGCCTAAAGCCATCTCATAGCCCTGAGTTGCCATGTCAAAAGTGGAATCCATCATTGCAGGAAAAGCAGTAGTATCTCCACAGCATAGTTTTCCCAAACTCAACAAAAAGCCTATTACAAATAAAGCTATCCAGATATAATTCAATATCATATTTCCATCTTGTTTAAATTGAAGTATTTTGTGTTTCTATCTCATTCAGTATTTCCAATGCCTGAGCCACAGAATCTATATTTTTGACTAACATTCTACGTTTTCCACCCTTGACCTCGGCCAATTCACATCCACGCAGATTGGACAAGGCATATTTAATACATTTGCCGAAGACTTCACTCTGGTAAAAGGCACTCTGTGGATTGCTCACGAAATAGAGGCTCATATTACCGGCTTTCAGGAACACTTTCTCTACACCCAAATGCTTGGCCTTGCGTTTCAATGGCACAACACGTATGAGTTCCTCTCCTACCGCCGGAATCTGGCCAAAACGGTCTATCATGCGCTTTTTGAATTCCTCTACCTGTTCATCGGATTCCAGACCGTCAAGCTCACGATAGAGCAACATTCTTTCACTACTGCTTGGCACATAGCTATCCGGGAACAGCATTTCCAGATCACTCTCCAAGGATACCTCATCCACAAACTCTTCTCCAGAAATGTCTGCACCTTTATTGATTTCCTCGGTATACATTTCTGCAAACTCGTCGTTTTTCAGTTCCTTGACTGCTTCATTCAAGACTTTCTGGTAGGTTTCATAGCCCAAATCGGCAATGAATCCACTCTGTTCCGCACCCAACATGTTACCGGCTCCACGAATATCCAAGTCCTGCATGGCTATGTGAATACCACTTCCTAAATCGGAGAAATTCTCAATAGCCTGCAAGCGTCTGCGTGCCTCTTGAGTCAAAGATTTGAGAGGAGGAGCCAACAGGTAGCAGAAGGCCTTTCGGTTACCACGACCCACGCGTCCACGCATCTGGTGAAGGTCACTCAATCCGAAATTCTGAGCCTGATTGATGATAATGGTATTTGCATTCGGTATGTCTATGCCGCTTTCTATAATGGTAGTGGATATCAGGACATCATATTCGTAATTGACAAAATCCATGATCAGCTTCTCCAGCTCTTCCGGGTTCATCTGTCCGTGTCCTACAGCAACACGGGCGTCGGGAACATGGCGCTGAATCAAATCCTGTAATTCGTAAAGATTACTGATCCGATTATTGACCAGGAACACCTGCCCGTTTCTACTCATTTCAAAATTAACGGCATCAGCAATAATCTCCGGGCCAAACAAATGGACTTCGGTCTGAATAGGGTATCTGTTTGGAGGAGGTGTCTGTATGACAGACAGGTCTCTTGCGCCCATCAAGGAGAACTGAAGTGTTCGTGGAATAGGCGTAGCTGACATGGTCAAGGTATCTACATTGACCTTCATCTGACGAAGCTTCTCCTTGGTAGCTACGCCAAATTTCTGTTCTTCATCGATGATAAGAAGACCCAGATCCTTGAATTTTACAGACTTTCCTATTAATTTATGCGTTCCTATGACGATATTCAGATTACCGTCTGCCAATTCTTTCAAGATGCCTGAAGTGGTCTTGGAGCTCCGGGCACGACTCAGGTAATCAACCTTGACAGGAAAATCTTTCAAACGACTGGAAAATGTCTGATAATGCTGATAGGCCAACACTGTGGTAGGTACCAATACAGCCACCTGCTTGTTGTCACAGACAGCCTTGAAGGCCGCACGTACAGCCACTTCGGTCTTTCCAAAACCCACGTCACCGCAAATCAGACGATCCATAGGCTGAGAGCGCTCCATGTCGTGCTTCACGTCTTGTGTAGCTTTCAGCTGATCTGGCGTATCCTCATAAAGGAAACTTGCTTCCAACTCATGCTGCATGAAATTATCCGGAGAATAGCTGAAGCCCAACTCTTTTCTACGCTGTGCATAGAGTTTGATCAAATCTCTTGCAATATCCTTAATCTTGGACTTGGTTCGTTCCTTCAGTTTCTCCCATGCACCTGTACCCAGCCTGCTGATGTGTGGAGGCTCGCCTTCCTTTGCCTTGTATTTTGACACCTTATGCAGGGAATGTATGGAAACAAAGACCGTATCATCGTTCTGATAGATTATCTTGATGGCCTCTTGAGTAGTATTTCCGTTAGGAATACGGACCAAACCTGCAAAACGACCTACACCATGATCTATGTGTACCACATAATCGCCTATTTCAAACTGACTTAATTCCTTGAGAGTGAGTGCTACTTTTCCACTTCGTGCCTTATCGCTACGAAGGTTGTATTTATGGAATCTGTCAAATATCTGATGATCAGTAAAAAAGCATACCTTCAAGGTCTTATCAGCAAAGCCCTCATGGATGGTCTTGTTGACTGGCGTAAAGCGAAGTCCCTGTTCCTCGCCGTCGAAGATCTGACGGCCATTTTCCGCATTCTTCTCATCGAAGATTGCCTTCAGACGATCATTCTGCTTGGCACTGTCTGCCAGGATGAAAATCCTAAATCCCTCATCAAGATAATCATTGAAGGTATCGAATACCAGATTAAAATTCTTGTGAAAGACAGGCTGTGGAGTCTGTTCAAATTTCAGAGTAGCCTCTGGAACACCTGAAGGGCGGCTTCCAAATTCCATTCTTCTCATGCCAGATACGCCCTGGGTAAAGGTCTTTCCATCAATCAACAGTTTCTCCCGGACTAGAAGAGCTCCTTTCTCTTCATCGGCCAACTGCGCCTGTGCAGAAAAACCGGCATCAAAAACGGCATCTATGCTGTCATGCACAAAAATGAAGTCCCGCATGGCCAGGACTGTTTCCTTGGGAAGAAAAGAGAACAAGCTGACGCGGTCCTGATCTGCCCCATTTAATTCTGGAAGAATGGAAATGGTCTTCTTCTTTTCTACAGAGAGCTGGCTTTGAACTTCAAAAGTGAAGATTCTATCCACTTCATCCCCAAAGAAGTCTATTCGATAAGGAAGTTCACAGGAGAAAGAAAAGACATCAAGAATACTACCACGAATAGCAAACTGGCCTGGCTCATACACATAATCCACGCGCTGAAAGCCAAAGTCAATCAGGGTACGTGACAACTGGGTTAAATCGTATCTGCCACCAAAGGTAATTTCCAATGTTCGCTTGTCCAAGGCAGAACGGCTTACAACCTGTTCTGCAACGGCTTCTGGATAAGTAACCACAAACGGAAAGTCTGACTTCTTTGACAGACGGTTCAACACCTCCGTCCTCAGAATCTCATTGGCCGCATCTCGCTGGCCATATTTGGGAGCACGACGGAAAGAAGAGGGGAAAAACAAGACATGCTCTTCACCCAGCATCTGTACCATATCATGATAAAAATACCCCGCCTGTTCGGCCTCATCCAATATAAAGACGATAGGATTTTTGACAGACTTACGAATGCTGCTGAATATCAATGGTGCAGAAGAGGCGCACAAACCTTCCAGGAAAATCTTCTTAATGGAAGAATTTCCCAGCGCTGCTGTCAATCCCTTGACTTGAGGATGACGGATTAACAAATCCTGAAGTTCTACTATATCCATTCTCGTTTAAGGCGTGCAAAAATACATAGTTTTTCTGAATATACAATCAGCATGTTGTTATTTTTTCTATATTTGTGTCGCAAATGGCGAAATGCCCTTAAAACAATCAAGATATGCAGCTTCTAGATCTCATCATATTCCTGATCTTTACCGGTGGAATCGTTTTATTCGGGTGTTCCTTCTTCAAGAAGAAGACCTCTTCTGAAGAGTTCACTTCTGCAGGCCGGAGTCTTCCTGGCTGGGTAGTAGGCATGTCCATCTTTGCCACTTACGTGAGCAGCATCAGCTACCTGGGTTATCCGGGCAAGGCTTTTGCCTCTGACTGGAATGCCTATGTTTTCAGCCTTTCCATTCCCATAGCTTCTTATTTTGCCGCCAAATACTTTGTTCCTTTTTACAGGAGCCAGAACAGCGTCTCAGCCTATTCATTTCTGGAAGACCGATTTGGGAAATGGGCCAGACTGTATGCTTCTGCCTGCTATCTGCTTACCCAAATAGCACGAATGGGTTCAATTCTCTATCTGCTGGCCCTTCCTATGAATATCTTGATGGGATGGGAAATCCATCTGGTCATTATCATAACCAGTCTGGCCATTATATTCTACTCCATGTTGGGAGGAATAAAAGCTGTCATCTGGACAGAGGCCATACAGGGATTTATCCTTATTGGAGGTGCACTAATCTGCCTTGGCATACTTCTTTTTTCTATGCCAGAAGGTCCAGGTCAATCGTTTTCCATAGCCTGGGAAAATGACAAGTTTTCTTTAGGTTCCTTTTCTGCCGATCTTACTACTTCTACATTCTGGGTATGTATGATTTACGGAATATTCACTAATTTGCAAAATTATGGAATAGACCAGAATTACGTACAACGTTACCATACAGCCCAGAGCATGAAAGAGGCCAAGTTCTCAGCCCTCTTTGGCGGATACCTCTTCATACCTGTTTCTGCCATCTTCTTCCTAATAGGAACAGCCTTGTATTCCTATTATCAAGTCTATCCGGAACTAATGGCAGACAGCAGTTTAAAAGCAGACTATGTTTTCCCTTATTTTATTGTAAACCAACTACCTACTGGACTTAGAGGGTTACTCATAGCTTCTATCTTTGCTGCAGGAATGAGCACCGTTGCCACCAGTATAACCAGTTCATCGACAATCATTCTCACGGATTACTACAAACGATTGAGGAAGAACAGTTCTGACCAAGAGAAATTAATCGTATTAAAGTTATCAAGCATATTGATCGGAATATTAGGAATAATCGTAGCTATCGGAATGCTCAGCGTGGACAGTATCATCGATGCATGGTGGAAACTTTCATCCATTTTCAGTGGAGGAATGTTAGGATTATTCCTACTTGGATACATTGCCAAAAACGTCAGACATATGCATGCCTTTATTGGTGTAGTCTGTGGTGTCATCGTCATCGGCTGGATCTCAATGGCTGAGTATCTCAACCTTCCGGGGCCTCACCTTCACGAATACTTGGCTATTGTCATGGGAACCATCGTTATTTTCCTGGTTGGATTCCTTCTTACCACATTTATGAAAACAAAATGAAAATGAAAAAGATATTATTTGTCTGCCACGGAAACATCTGCAGAAGTCCAATGGCAGAGTTTATCATGAAAGATCTGGTAAAAAAAGCCGGACAGGAAAATGAATTCTATATAGAATCTGCAGCTACTTCAACAGAGGAAATCGGAAACAGTGTCTATCCACCAGCAAGGCAAATGCTGGCTTCTCACGGAATCTCATGCAAGGGAAAGACAGCCCGACAGATGACAAGACGGGACTACCAGGAGTTTGACCTGCTAATTGGCATGGACAGCTGGAATATCAGGAACATGAACCGCATAGTTGGCGATGATCCCGAAGATAAGATTCACAAACTGCTGGATTACACCTCACGTCCGGGCGACGTGGCAGACCCATGGTATACTGGTAATTTTGATGCCACCTGGAGAGACTGTCTGGAAGGCTGTACCCTGCTATTGCAAGAACTCCAATCCCAAGACTAAAGACATTCTTTTTTTATCTCAAGCTGAACTTTCCTTCTGTCAGTTCCTCCAATGTAAGATTCTCATACACAATGCAGAAGCCTGCACCCATGGTCAATTCTTCATAGAGGAATCCGATGGTACCGTTTTTCTGCAGAATCATGGTAGAATAGGAAGAGGACATGTGGGTAATCTGTCGTGGGCCACTCCAGTCGGCAGCAAACTGCGCAGGAGATGCAGAATTACTGACAGAAAGTTCCTTGTAATAGACACCTACCCTTCTTCTATCTGGACCAAGTGGAACAGATTGCAAGGCTACATACGTCTCTTCGCCAGTACTTGTGCTAACTGCAGGTAAAATCAAGATCTCACCATTTGTGGCATTTTCCTTCGCCTCAACACCATGGTTCTGTGCACCAGAAAATGCAACCTCTGCCCATGATCCTTTACCCTTGGCAACATTGCTGAAGGTATAGATGTTATAGTAACGGCCACCATTGGTTCTACTACTCAAGAGTATTCTTCCATCAGGAAGCTCCTCAATTTTTGGTTCATCACCTTCTGGTGCTGGTGAAATGTTCACATCACCCAAAGCTTTCCATGTCTCTCCGAAATCATCGGAATATACCACTCTGTTTCCATTTGGTCGGGCACAAAGTGCTGCATAGATTCTATAATGCGACCCTACCTTTACCGTACTACTTTGGAAAATTCTGCCAGAACCGAAGAACAGGCTTTGGATTGGACCAATCTTACTCTTGTCGAAAAGCGGATAGATCTTATCCGTAATCTCTTCAAAAGCTGACCAAGTCTTTCCGTTATCATGACTGCGGAACAGTGCCACACGGTTTGGATTCTCACGGGTAGCCTGGAAATAAACGGTTTCGCCACAAACCGAAATCATCAAGACTTCATTACTCTCTCGGTCTGCTACCAATGCAGCATCACCAAAGCCACAGTCAGGAGCACCGTGAACACCAGTACCTTCAACAACAGCGAATTCCTGTCCCCAGGTCTTTCCGTAATCCGAAGAGATACGGGCATGAATATCTACACGTCCAAAACCAATGTCACGCTGGCAATAACGGTAATCTGTCATGGCTATCAAATCACCATCAACTGTAGAAGCCAATGCCGGAATTCGATAAGGAATTGTATCGGAAGGCAACGTGGTAAACAGTACTTCCCTCAGTACAATTTCTTTGTGAACTACACGCTGACGACGCCACGTATAGACCACATGAAGGTGCCCGTCCTTGGTCTGAATGATACTTGGATAAGAATACTCACCAATGTTACTGTCCTCCAAAGTCAGAAGGTTAGTCCAATTCTTTCCATCATCAGAGATGGCAAGGCGAAGTGGAGTTCTGGCTCCACCTGACTGTCCTGGGTAAGCACGGCTGTCATTATAAACAATAACATGGCGACCGTCTGCTAAAGTTATGGCATCGGTACCTGAGTTATTGTTTGGGAGATTCGACAATTCCACCTTACTCCAAGTGCTTCCATTGTCCTTGCTGAATGTCATGGCAAGTTGCCCGTTTCTAGTACGGCCAATGGCTTCCAACGTACCATCCTTCAATTTCAAGATACTTGGCTGGATGCACTGGATTGGCATCGGCTTTGGAACGCTATCCAACATATTTTCGGTCTGAACCTTGAGTTGAGCCTGTATCGGACCCACATAGCGGAAACTTTCTCCGTGATCATCGGATATCTCAAAATGGAATTTCCATCCTCCCTTTTCTGTACTTGAAGGATTTATCATTCTGCCTTCATTATAGAAAGGCTTATTCTTGACAGGGCCCAAGAAATCTTTTGGCAAAGCCATTGGATGGCTCCAAGTCTTTCCTCCGTCCTTAGAGCGAATCTGCCAGCCTGTCCAGTCCTGAACAAATGAGCCAATCTTATAGAAGAGCACCAGATCTCCCCCAGGAATTAATGTCAGAACAGGATTATAGCAAGGTTTTCTTATCTTTGTACTTATCAAAGGAGTGCCAGAATTTGGAGCTGGTTTCATCCACCATTCCTCGTTCAACTCACGCTTTGCGAAATTAGCAAGATCCTCCTGAGTAAAGGCAGATTTCGTATACTCTGTATAAATTCCATCGGCCACGACCTCTGGAACAGTCCATTCCGAGGTACCTTTTGCCTTTCTGGATAACCAGATGTTACAATCAGGATATCCTTCTCTCACACCACCAAAGAAAGCTAAGAGCATATCACCGTTTTCCAGTTCAACAATGGTTGATGCATGGCATTCTGGAATACGACTGTCACCATTGATAAACACATCATCGACAACAATAGCGCGAGTAGTTCCAGACTGTGCTGATATAGAAAGGCTATATCCTAAAAACAACATCAAAGAAATAATACAGTATATTTTTCTTTTCATTAGATTAGATTTAATAGGTTTACTTGCGTACAAAAATAGCAATAATAATTAAAATACGTAGTATGAAGAGGTAAAAATAAAGTAATTTGCTATCTTTGCAGCATGAAAAAGAATATACTCACCTTTATTATATTATTGGGGACCTGCCTATCTATGTGGGCCCAGATTCCTGCAACCGGAAACATGGGTGCCCGAAGAGGAAACATGAATAGTGGGATGCCTAATTCTCTTGAACCAGATTCACTTATAGGCAAGAATAAGATTGATGCAAACACAGTTCCTCATGATGTCCGTGCATGGAAGATTAACCCAAGATTTGGTGAGATTCTACCTGCAGACGTAGACACATTGCATCTGAACTTCCAGAACACCAATGAAACCTATGGCATGAATGGCGAATATAACATGCTGGGAAACATGGGTTCTCCCCGTCTAAGCCGCATTTTCATCAACAGACTGCCTAATTCTGAGAACATCTTCCTCGACCCACTGGATTTTTTTGTCAGAAGACCAGACAATACACTTTTCTACAACACCAAATCACCTTTTACAAATCTGACTTACTACTCTAGTGGTGACAAGACTGTAGGTGATGACCGATTCAAGGCTCTTTTCACCGTTAATGGAAACAAGAGGCTGAATGTAGGCTTTGTATTTGACTATCTGTATGGACGAGGTTATTATCTCTATCAGGCAAACTCTTATTTTAACGGTTCCTTGTTCAGTTCCTATACTGGAGACAAATACCAAATGCATTTCCTTTTCTCTGCTAACCACATGAAACAGGCGGAGAACGGAGGTATAGAAGATGACGAATTCATTAAACACCCAGAAAATCTGAGTCAGAGTATTTCCAGTAACACTATTCCAACGATACTCAGCTCAACCTGGAACAGAAACGATGGAAAGAGCGTTTATCTTACCCATCGCTATAATGTAGGTTTCTACCGCGCGCAGCAAGATAGTACCAAGAATGATTCTGTAGTAAAAAGAGATTTCATTCCTGTTACCAGTTTCATCCATACCCTGCAGGTAGATCAAAATCATCATCAGTTCATTTCACGAGATAATATCGACGGTTATTTTGCGGATAATTTCTACAGAGACGAGACTGACAGGGATGAAAATCGCTATTTTGCCATCAAGAACACATTCGGCATTCAGCTAAAGGAAGGATTCAACAAATGGGCTCAGGCTGGTCTGACCGGATTTGTAAAGCACAACATGCGCAGCTACGAATTACCAGACTGGAGTGAAAGCGATACCATCTACCGCAAGAAATTCAACGAGAACCTGGTGAGCATTGGCGGTGAATTGCGAAGAGCTCAAGGAAAGCACATCAACTATAGCGTAACAGCAGAATCTACCCTTACCGGAGCTGACGCTGGTGACATCAGCTTAAATGCAGAGCTCAATCTGAAATTCAAGCTGTTTAACGATACCATAAACCTTGCAGCTACCGGATATATTAAAAACCAGACTCCTACCTTCCTTTTCCGTCACTATCACGCACACAATTTCTGGTGGGATAATGATGATTTGTCAAAGGAAATGCGGACTCGAATTGAGGGAACACTTTCCTCCAAACGAACCGGTACAACCATAAGAGTGGGAGTTGAACACATGAAGAACTACACCTACCTGGACAATCAGACACAGGGAGTATATGGTCTAGACGGCAATCTTAAGTATTGGAGCCAACGTGCAAATGTGGCCCAGCACGATGAAAATCTGGAGGTATTTACCGCTCAGTTAATCCAGAAGCTGAAATTTGGAGGATTACACTGGGACAGTGAAGTCACCTATCAGGCCGTAAACAATCAAGATGTACTTCCTCTGCCAAAATTGAATGTGTACAGCAACGTCTATTTTGATTTCAACATCGTGAAAAACGTCATGCGTATGCAGCTAGGTGCAGATGTACGATACTTTACCAAATACTATGCTCCAGACTATCTCCCAGCCTTAGGCCAGTATTATCTGCAAAACAAGGAGAATCTTGTTGAGATTGGTAATTATCCGATGATTAATACCTATCTGAATGCAGAGTGGAAAAGAACACGCATCTATGCAATGGTATTCTACCATATTAATCAAGGAAAGGGCGACAGAAATTATTTCCTCGCCCCTCACTACCCTATCAATCCAATGATCTTTAAATTAGGAATTTCCTGGAACTTCTACGATTGATTTCTGTGACTTCTCTGCCTTCTTTAACTTAAGGCGAGTATCAACAGCACCATAGACCATACTCCAGCAACTGACCCCTATTGCTTCTAGCAAAAGCATGAGGAAAACAGAAACTGTAACTGCAAGGTAATAAACAGGCATGAAGTAATTAGGAAGATCACCTCCATCTCCTTCTGCCAGGCTCATCTGTGCCTTTACATAAATAATATTACTGCATAAAGAAGGCAGCAGGCATATAATTCCTACCACACCCAAAATCAGAGCCAAGACAACAGAAACTGTAATAAAAGAGCCAAGTCCCTTGACTGTAATGCCCCAAGAATGGCGAATGGACCCCATGAGCGTATCAGAGATCAAAACGTAACCCGTAATCTGATTGAAAAGCCAAAAAACAAGAACTACATAACAAGGAATCAAAAGAACAAGAGTCCATTCTGACAAAGAAACCAAGACGACAGCCAAGGCTAAATAGACACCAATCACAAAAAAAGCCCACAGAACTCCAATCAACAAACGAGGCAATTTTGTTATTTTAGGGCCTATTTGAAAACGTTTTCTTGTAATACTAGGCATAAACCCTTTTTCTATGTATTTTGAAAATAAGGTATAGACCATAGCATAGAACGCCAGCATACCAGCAGCAAGAAATACACCTGGTATAACAAAACGCATAACAAGGACACCCCAGTCCAATTCTGAACTGGAATCTATTAATAAACTGCTGGCAAATCCTGTTACAGACAAACAGAACCAAGCTCCAATCAAACTGACAATCAACAAAAAAGGCCAAGTAGCCTTCAAGAGCATTGTTGCATTCTTAGTCAGAAGTGAAACTCCATCAGACATGGCTCGAAGCGTTGTCCTATATTCATAAAAACCTTTTGTTTCTGCAGTATTATTCATTTTTCTTTCTTTTTGTTCTTTTCAAGCAGCAAAAGTACAACTTTTTTTTCTACATTTGCATTTTAGAAAATTAGTATTTGTTAAAGAGATGAAATACGCAGAAGAAATTGAGCTACGCTGGGGATTCATCGGCTGTGGAGAAGTAACAGAAAAGAAGAGCGGTCCAGCATTTGGCATGCTTCCTGGTTCAACCATCCATGCAGTCATGAGCAGAGATCCGGAGAAAGCACGTTCTTATGCGGAGCGACATAATATCCCGCACTGGTACACTGACGCTCAGGAATTAATAGATGATCCAGACGTTAATGCAGTATACATAGCAACCCCTCCGTCTTCACATGCTACATTTGCCATCATGGCCATGCGTTCAGGAAAGCCTGTTTACATAGAGAAACCAATGGCAGCATCTTATGCAGATTGTGCACGAATAAACCGTGTATCTCAACAAATGGGTGTTCCTTGCTTTGTGGCTTATTACCGCAGATACCTTCCATATTTCTTGAAAGTCAAGGAATTGCTGAACAATGGAGTTATCGGTAAAATAATCAATGTCCAACTCCGCTTTTCAGTACCACCTAGAGACTTAGATTACAACAGGGAAAATCTACCATGGCGTCTTCACCCAGACATTGCTGGTGGTGGTTATTTCTATGACCTGGCTCCCCATCAGCTTGACATTCTGCAAGATTACTTTGGGTGTATATTAGATGCTTGGGGGTGCTGTGCAAACCGGGCTGGACTCTATAAAGCAGAAGATACGGTCAGTGCCTGTTTCCGTTTTGAGAATGGATTAATCGGCTCCGGGTCCTGGTGCTTTGTAGGTCATGAATCTGCAACCGAAGACAGAATAGAAATTACAGGAGAACGAGGGCGCATTAATTTCAGTGTCTTCACTTATGAACCAATTACAGTCTATACGGAAAGAGGAAAAGAAACACTGCACATCGAGAATCCTCAATATGTACAAATGCCTATCATCAAGTCTGTTGTAGAACACCTCCAAAAGAAAGGGACTTGTACATGCGACGGTATTAGCGCAACTCCAGTTAACTGGGTAATGGATAAGATTCTTGGAAAGATTTGAAAATGACGAGATTTCTTTTCACATTTATTCTTTGGAACCTGTTTTTCTCCTTAGGCTATGCTCAAGAGCCTGCAGATAGCCTGAAAAAAGATTCAAGCTTCATCAAAGCCTTGAATCAAACCAGCCTTTCCAAATACCGGAAAAAAGAAATCATTAAAGATTACCTGAAAGGAAAGATAAACGACTTAAATGATATAGACACAGCCTGGATCTCACCGAATTACTATAATTACGCATTCATGATCCAGAATACCAACACGTTCCAGAGTTTCTCCATTGCGGGTGAAGGTGCACCAATCAACAGATTAGATTTTGCACCCACCCCCACACTGCGCCTTGGCGCATATTTTGGATGGCGCTGGCTCTTTCTAGGATATACTTTCGACATTAGAGATATCTTTGGAGAGAAAAAAGAAAACAGTGTTGCCAACCAAGAGTTCGACCTTAGTATCTATACCTCAAAGATAGGCGTTGACCTCTATTACCGAAAGACCGGTAACAATTTTAAAATCAGAGATCTGTCAGAAAAGCTAACGCAACCTGAAGAGGGTATCAGCAACAAGTTCAACGGCCTTGACATCAACATGAAAGGTGTCAATGTCTATTACATTTTCAATCATCGTAAATTTTCGTTTCCAGCTGCCTTTGCCCAAAGCACAGAGCAGAGACGTAGTTGCGGCTCATTCAAGTTAGGGTTTTCGTACACCATTCACAAAGTCAGTTTCGACCATACTCTTCTGCCTAATACTATTGAAGAGAACATTAGTGATGCCATGAAATTCAACAAAGTACACTACTCTGACTATAATATCAGTTTCGGGTATTCCTATAATTGGGTCTTCAAACACAACTGGTTGTTAGGTACTTCATTTACTCCAGCCATTGCCTATACTCATTCTGAATTAGAGAACAACTCCAGTTTCCTGAAAGACTTACGTTTTCATAATCTAAACATTGATTTCATTTACCGAATTGGCCTAGTGTACAATAATGCGAAATACTTTGGAGGACTCAGTTTCATCACACATTCATTCAACTACAAGAAAAGTCAGTTCTCCATGAATAACAGTTTTGGCTCCATCAACTTTTATGTTGGCTTGAATTTCCTACGAAAAAAAGAGTACCGGAACTATTAATCCCGGCACCCTTCTCACCTACCTTATATTATATCTTTTTTATCTTGCAGCAATGCACTCTATTTCTACCATTGCACCCTTTGGCAGATCTTTGACAGCCATTGCAGAACGAGCAGGGAATGGAGCATTGAAGAATGTTGCATATACCTCATTCATGGCAACAAAATCCTTGATATCTGCAAGAAAAACACAAGTCTTAACCACATTGTCCATAGTAAGACCAGCCTCTGCAAGGATATTCTTTATGTTTGTCAAGCTCTGGGTAGCCTGTTCCTTTACTCCACCAGGAGCAAACTCCCCTGTTGCAGGATCAACAGGAAGCTGACCAGATACAAATACCATTCCGTTTGCCTCAATAGCCTGACTGTATGGGCCAATTGCAGCAGGAGCATTAGAAGTAGAAATTGCTTTTTTCATAGCTTAGAATTTAATGTTTAATGATTTTACAATCTTATTCATTTTCTCCATTGTGGTAATGCGAGTTGGAACCAAAGGCAGGCGCAGCACATTTTCACAAGCCCCCATCAGATTCAACATACACTTTACACCCGCAGGATTTCCATCAACGAACAACAGGCTAAACAACTCTGTAAAACGATGATGAATAGTCAATGCATTCTTATAATCACCATTCAAAGCCAAACGAACCATACGGCTGAATTCCTTTGGTAATGCATTACCAATAACAGAGATCACACCTACAGCACCCAAAGTAATCAAAGGGAAAGTAATACCATCGTCACCAGAAATAACATCAAAATTATCTGGCTTATTCTTGATGATATCATCCATTTGAGTGATGTTTCCGGATGCTTCCTTAATAGCAACAATATTCTTGCAGTCACGTGCCAGACGCAGGGTTGTCTCCGCAGACATATTTACACCAGTACGACCAGGAACATTGTAAAGAACTACAGGAAGTGGAGATGCAGCCGCTATGGCTTTAAAATGCTGATATAATCCTTCCTGGGAAGGTTTATTGTACATTGGGCAAACAGAAAGAATTCCTGAATACCCGCTGAAATTATCATTCTTCAAGCTCTCGATGACCGCCTGAGTACTATTGCCTCCACATCCCAAGAGTAACGGAATACGGCCATCAACCTGTTTTACAACAAGTCGTTTAATTGTTTCTTTTTCTTCTGTCGTGAGTGTTGGTGTCTCTGCTGTGGTTCCTAATACACACAAAAAATCTGCGCCATTGCTTACCAAAGATTCTACCAAACGTACAAGTGCATCGTAATCTACACTACCATCTGCATGAAAAGGCGTGATTAAGGCTACACCCATTCCTCGAAATACGTTTTGTATCATAGCTTTCTTTCTATACCTTAAAAAATTCGCGCAAATTTACGATTTTTTCCTTAGAGTACGAAATTTCAAAACATATTATTCTATCATCGATAGAAATTCTTCCTCATTGACAATAGAAACACCTAATTTCTTTGCTTTTTCTAATTTAGCAGGTCCCATATTCTCTCCCGCTAGAATAAAGCTAGTCTTTGCAGAAATACTGCCTACATTCTTTCCTCCGTGTTTCTCTATCAATGCCTTATACTCGTCACGGGAATGCTTCGAAAAGACACCACTGATTACAACACTTTTTCCTGCCAGTTTATCAGAGCGATCACTAAGGACCTCTTCAGACAGAGCAAACTGCAATCCATTGGCCTTAAGCTTTTCTATAATCTGCAGATTACGTTCATCTGCAAAATAGCGTATGATGCTTTCTGCTATGACCTGACCTATTCCGTCTACCTCCAGTAAATCCTGCAAGGAAGCTGCTGCCAATAAATCAATGGAAGGAAAGGCCTTAGCCAATAATTTAGCTGTAGTTTCACCCACAAAACGTATTCCCAAGGCATATAAGACACGAGGATAAGGAACTTGTAGTGAGTCTCTTACACTCTGCATGGCCTTCAATACAGACTTACTCTTGAAACCAGGGATACTCATGAATTCCCAAGGATTCTTATCGTAATAGTCATCTATCGTCATTATTTCCCCTTGACGATAAAAAATATCATAAAGACCAGTAAAATCGTGAATGAAGCCAGCATTATAGAACAAAGCAACTGTCTCTGGACCTAAGCTATCTATATTCATAGCCTTTCGGCTGATGAAATGCTCTATCTTACCCTTTATCTGAGGAGGACAAGCCACATCATTTGGGCAATAGTGAGCTGCTTCACCCTCAAAGCGAACCAGTGAAGTACCGCATTCCGGACATACTGTTATAAACTGAACCTTCTCACCGGTCTCAGCATTTCTAGCACTTGTCTCAACACCTGTAATCTTAGGAATAATCTCACCGCCTTTTTCTACATAGACCATGTCACCAATATGCAGATCCAATCCTTCTATAACATCGGCATTATGAATTGAAGCACGTTTTACGACAGTGCCAGCCAGCTGAACCGGACTCAAATTAGCAACAGGAGTAATCACACCCGTTCTGCCCACCTGATAGGTCACCTTTTCTAACTTCGTCAAAGCACGCTCTGCTTGGAATTTATAAGCAATGGCCCATCTTGGAGATTTTGCAGTATATCCTAAATGACGCTGCTGGGTAATAGAATTTACTTTCAGTACGATTCCATCGGTAGCTACAGGCAAATTTTTCCTTTCTGTATCCCAGTATTTTATAAAGTCCAACACTTCTTGGAGCGTCTTACACTTCTTCATGCCTTCACTTATCTTAAATCCCCAGCCTCTAGCCTTTTCAAGATTCTCGTAATGGCCATCACAAGGCAATTCTTCGCCTAAGAGATAATAAAGATAAGAATCCAACTTACGCCTTGCAACCTCCTTAGAGTTCTGCAGTTTCAAAGTACCAGAAGCAGCATTTCTAGGATTAGCAAACAAAGGCTCTTCATTGGCTTCTCGCTCCTGATTCAACTTTTCAAATACATTCCATGGCATGAGGATTTCACCTCTTATTTCAAACTGCCCAGGATAATCCCCCTCAGGCAGCTGAAGTGGAATACATCGGATGGTTTTTACGTTAGAAGTCACATCGTCACCCTGGACACCGTCACCACGAGTAACGGCACGGACAAGGCGACCATCCTCATAAGTTAAGGAAATGGAAGTTCCATCATACTTCATCTCACAGCAGATTTCAAAATCCTCACCTTCCAGGCCCTTCTTTACCCTATCGTAGAAATCGGCAACTTCTGCTTCGGAATAAGTATTAGCCAAAGATAGCATCGGATAACGGTGTACTACCTGCTGAAATTCCTTGTTCAGATCACTTCCTACACGCATGGTTGGCGAATTGGCGTCGGAATATTCCGGATGTGCCTGCTCCAAATCCTGTAGCTCCCGCATCATAAAGTCGAACTCTTGATCGGATATTTCAGGAGCATTCAATATATAGTAATTATGGTTGTGGCGATGCAATTCACTACGTAGCCAATCTATCCTTTCCTTTACTTCCATGGATAATTCAATTTTCTTGCAATATTACGTCTTTTTTCTGAAAAAAAGCCTATTTTTGCGCTAAAATTAAAAGACATGAGCATAGAGAATCTACAGATAAGACCTGCCACAATTGCTGACGCAGCTTTTATAGCCAAGAATGTAATGGCAGCCATGGGACACGATGAGGTCTATAGCGGTGGCGGCGAAGAATGGCTCCAGCAACTGATTCCCCACATGGAAATCATCTGCCAGCGCGAAGATGTACTTTACAGTTGGAAGAGAAGCTACATAGCAGAAGTGAATGGTATTCCTGCAGGAAGTCTGACGGCCTATGAAGGAACAGATTATAAGGAAACTCAGACACGCACTTTCTCACTCTTCGACGGGCCACTCAATTTCGATCTTGACTTAATGCAGGACGAGACTCGCGAAGGAGAATTCTATCTGGATTCTGCAGCTGTTCTTCCAGAATTCCGTGGACAAGGAATCGGACGTGCCTTATTACAGTTTGGCATCACCAAAGGAAAAGAACTAGGTGTAGATTACGTAACCCTGCTTGTCAGTCCTCAAAACCCAAAGGCCAAACGCCTATACCGTTCTTTAGGCTTCCGTGATGCTGGCGAAGTCTTTGCCTTTGGAGAGTACTTCCAGCGTATGAAAATGGATACAGCAGAACCAATGCGCATCGATATTCTGACTGTACTTCCTGAAATGTTTGGAGGTTTTTTGAACTGTTCCATCGTGGAACGCGCCCAGCGCATGGGTCTTGTAGATATTCATGTACACAATCTGCGCGACTGGACCTTAGACAAACACAAAAAAGTAGATGATTATCCCTACGGAGGTTGCGCAGGAATGGTCATGACCTGTGAGCCAATAGACCGCTGTATCTCTGCCTTAAAGGCCGAAAGAGACTATGACCAGATTATCTTCACCTCGCCAGACGGTGAACAGTTTGACCAGCCGATGGCCAATGAACTGTCCATGTGCAAGAACATGATTATTCTCTGCGGACACTTCAAGGGAATAGACTGGCGTATCCGGGAGCATCTCATTACCAAGGAAGTAAGTATCGGTGATTACGTACTTACCGGTGGAGAACTTGCGGCAGCTGTCATGACCGATGCCATCGTACGTATCATTCCTGGAGTGATTGGCGATGAGCAGAGTGCCCTTTCAGATTCTTTCCAAGACAATCTTCTGGCTCCTCCGGTTTATACCCGTCCTGCAGATTACAAGGGATGGAAAGTGCCAGAAGTACTGCTTTCAGGTCATGAGAAGAATATTCGCAACTGGGAGTTAGAGCAAGCACTGGAACGCACCAAAAGATTGCGTCCAGACTTACTGGAAGGCTGATACGTATTCCTCAAAACGTTCCTTTGAGCCGTTAAACACATTGATGTCCACGTCGCTCTGTATGCCGCTGACCTTTCCATCGGGGGAGAGCTGCCAGAAAATCATGTGTGAATAAGGCTTGAACTCACCATAGCGGGCCACCCAGAGATCATAGTTCTGAAGTTCCTCTGATGCCTTACTCAGGTGATTCCTGATAAACGACTGGTTTACGTATAGAATAGGCTTTACATTGTATCTGGCTTCTACCCCCTTCAACCATTTTAGAACCTCGGAAAACATCTTCTCATCGGTTCCCCAACGGCTCTTGATATAAGCATTAGTAGGCTCCAGGTCGAGCACAGGAGGCAAATCTCCTTTCTGATAAATGTTGTTCTTGAAGAACCATGCCAACTGTCTCTCGGCTGGTACAGAAGAGAAGAAATGATAAGACCCCACATGAATACCCAGTTTCTTTGCCTGAGCATAGTCTGACTTGAAATACTGGTTGATCACCGATTCCCCTTCTGTAGCCTTCATATAAACAAAAGATACCGGATAGGAAACCACTCCACTGATACGCTTAGCGCTTCGAGTACCCAAAGAGGTTATTCTTAAATACTTCCAAGAGATATTACAAGGTTTTCTACGACGATTTAAATGTTGATAACGGGCAATATCAATACCATAGACCCTATCAGCTGTATAAAGGATGCGTTCGCCCTCAAACTCATCTTCTTTCCAGGAGCCACATTGAACCTTACCGTCGGCTGTTACGTTCATGCCAAAACCATCTCGTTGGTTTTCTGCCCAGGAGCCCAAATAGATTGCACCATCTATTCCATAGAGTTCACCTGCACCGTCGAAAATACGGTCATCAAGAAAAGAACCCACGTATAAATCACCATTCGGATAGGCTGCTGTACCGCCGCTTAAATGATCGTATGCCCAAACACCAGCATAAACAACACCTGTAGTATCAGCCAATTCTGCCTCTCCATTCAACAGACCGTTCTGCCAGGAACCACGCTTCACACTTCCATCTGCGAAACTGCATTTGCCATACCCCAACGGTGAACCAGCACGAATCTCGCCCACATATGTATAATCCTTTCCCTGCAATATTCCCACAAAACGGGAGGAACCTGCCAGTAAAGCAGAATCCAAATATAAAGAATCCGATGGAATAGCCAGGTCTGAAAGGCCAAAGAAAGGATTTCTAACAGCTTTTGCATACTTTGGAAGTCCATTCTCTACAAGTTGCGTCATAGCCGCTCCAAAACGGTAAGAAAGTGGTTTGCAAACATAAACTCTGCGCACATCCTCCGGTGTATAAAAAGCCCTTACAGCCTGAACAGAAGACCAATGCTGTTTACCTGATTGCAACATACGTTGTACTGCAGATGACAGCCGATTCAGATGAATTCTACGTGACTTGCTGTCTCCCAGCAAGGCCACCATTTCATCGTAACCGTCATCATCGTGCATATGCGACATCACATAATACTCCAATTCCTTGATTTGAAGCTCCAACACCTCTCTGATTCCCTGCAAATGAGCATTTGTACGCTCCAATAAATTCTGCCCTTCTACAGCCAACTGAAGGCTGTCTATTGAAGGAAGAAATGCATCGGACTTTGTCTCAATCTTACCTGTACCAGATATAAAGAAGCCCACCTCATAATCTTTTCGGAAACAATCCTCCTCCACGAAAGAGATAGAACAAAGTCCCTGTACACTGTCGACTGCAGAAAAATACAAGGTGTCTTCTCCGCAAGTAACCCTATAGCATGAAGTACTCTCCAACAAAACCGTAGCACGTCTTCGAGTCTCTTGAGAAACAGGCCAAAGCCAATATGCAAAAATGAGAAGTAAGCCAACCAAAAGTAGCCCTACCCCCCATTTTTTCTGGTTCATAGAAAGTGTGATAACCAACGTGATTTAATCTTTACAAATTTAATAGTCCTTCAAGGCACCGACAATCTCTGATAAACTCTTGCAACCATGTGCATCCAACCATTCGTTAATGCCGTTTTTCACCTTTACTGTAACTGCAGGATCAATAAAATTGGCAGTTCCAATCTCTATGGCACTCGCACCCGCCATGAAAAATTCAATGGCATCGTGTGCATTCATGATGCCTCCCAAACCAATAACAGGAATGCCAACAGCCTTAGCTACTTGCCAAACCATGCGCACAGCTACAGGACGAACAGCAGGACCACTCATACCGCCAGTATTGATAGAAAGCATTGGAGTACGTTTCTCTATATCGATAACCATACCCATTAAGGTATTGATAAGCGATACTGAATCTGCACCTTCTGCCTCTACAGCCTTGGCAATACTAGCAATATCTGTCACATTTGGAGACAGTTTTACAATTAGTGTCTTATTGTATGCCTTACGCACGGCACGAACCACTTCTGAAGCACCTTCGCAAGTCACTCCAAAAGCCATACCACCCGATTTCACGTTAGGACAAGAGATATTCAACTCTATGGCAGGTATTTTCTCCAGCTCATTAATACGCTCAGCAGTTGCCACGTAATCCTCTACAGTAGAGCCAGAAACATTCACTATCATATTAGTGTTGATATCCTTTATTTCTGGGTAAATATGCTCACAGAAATAGTCAACGCCCTTGTTCTGCAGACCCACACAATTCAGCATACCACTTGGGGTTTCCACCATTCTAGGATATGCATTTCCTTCTCTGTGATTCAGTGTAGTACCTTTTACAATAATACCACCTATCTCTTCCAGATTAACGAAATCCTCAAATTCCTTACCATATCCAAAGGTTCCCGATGCAGTCATCACCGGATTCTTAAGCTCCAGAGAGCCTATCTTAACGCTTAAATCTGCCATAACAAATCATTGATATCAAATACAGGACCATCTTTACATACACACTTGTGACCTTCGGCAGTACCTTCTACACAGCACAGGCATGCACCCACACCACAGGCCATCTTATTTTCCAGAGAAACCTCGCAGGCAATGCCCTCAGTTTTAGCATAGCGAGCCACAGAAACCATCATTGGCTTAGGTCCACAAGTAGAAATACGATCAAAACGCACCTCTTTTAATATAGAATGCTGAGTTACGAATCCCTTCTCACCCATGGAGCCGTCTTCTGTTGTTGTATACACAGGACCTAATTCACGGAACATGTCCAACTCCAACAAATCACCCGCACTGCGGGCACCCAACAAGAAGGTTGGTTCTCCGCCCATTTCCTTGATGCACTTACCAAAGTAAAGCAATGGAGCCGTTCCCACACCACCACCGACAAGCAGAATTTTCTGTGCAGGAGATGCAGGCATAGTGAAGCCATTTCCCAATGGAAGGACCACATTTACAGTCTCTCCTGGCTGTACTTTAGCTAAAGCTTGAGTTCCTTCACCTACCTTAGCCACGAGGAACCAAATCTGATTCTTCGCATAATCTACATAATTAATGGATATAGGTCTACGCAGGAAAGTATTTTTAGAACCATCTATACGTATTTCTGCGAACTGACCTGGAGCCATTTCAGGGAGAGGAGCTTCCTGAGTAAGCTTCAAAAGAACGTATCTAGGATGTGGAGTAGTATTCTCCACAACTGTTAGATCTAAAATGTATTTTTTCATTCTTTGACTGATTAGATTTTGTGAAGCCAAAGATAATACATTTTTTTAAATTAAATCATTTTCTAGGCACAAAAACTTCAAAGGTATCATCATCATAAAACAACTGAATCTGCGTTACTTTTCGCATTGGTTTGTCTATTATTTTTACCATTTGAATTTCTTTCGGATTTGCAGGATTCTCTGCAAAATACAAAGGTTGTCTTCCAGTAATACTCTGTACGGATGGATTTATAGCAGATCCAGGATTAGAATTTACAGGCTTTGTGCCTGCTGGACTTACAGGTGCAGAGAACAGATCATCGGGAATAAAATCTAAATTAATATCCTGTGAATTTACCGATGCTGGTTCGGAAGGATTAGAATCAGGAGATGAAATCATTTCACCTATGCCATCGAGTAACCAAATAGGATTGATCTCAGGAAAAGCTAAACGAATATTCTGTATAAGTTCTAATGAAGGTTTAGTCTTTGCATTTAAAATATTACTAAGGGTAGCAGCACCCATAGCAATCTTATCGGAAAACTGTGACTGTGTGAGCTTGCTATACTCCAAAATCTTCTTGATTCTATCCTGCATAATGTACAATGTTCTTAATTGGTAAGCCAAGGGAAGGGTGTAATACACCTTCTTTTTTGCTTTACAAAGATAAAACAATAATTTTATCCATACAAGAAATTAAAATAAAATAATTAAAACATAAATTCAAGATTTGGATTATGATAGTTTAATAAAGTAAAACCGCAATATATACTTTTGTGAATATATTTATATTATTAAACATCAAGCGTGATAATACATTTTATGCATATTTTCAATAAAATAATCCTAATTGCTGGTTTTCAATATGTTATTATAAGCTTATTATACAAACACTATTTAATATTGGAGAAAAAAGTGATTGTATAAAACTTTCCCTAGTCCTTTAATTGTATATTTACACTTATAACTCTGGCTTTCAGTGCATTATAACCAAAATTATAAAGTGAATAAACTTACATTTAAATATAAGAACCGTAGAATTTATAAATATAATCGCATATTTTATATTTATAAACATCAGTATGAAAGCAGCATTCTGTTAAGCACAAGCCCCTGTGGTTTTATGTTTTTAAATCATTTACTTTTATAAATTCGGGAATTGAAATTAAAACAAATGTTAATTGTAAATTTACAGCATTTCCTTTCTTACATTTTTTGAAAAAATAAGGAATTCAGAATCATTGTACAATCATAAAAATCCATGCAATTCTCAGCGCATATAAAAGTAGGCTAAGTGCTTAATTATCTGCAAAAAGTGGGCAAAAAGCTTGTTTTAAAACTATATCCATCTAGCAAAAAACGACCCGTTTTTACCCTATTTTATCATTATTTTGCTCCATGTACACAACAAATGGCAAAAAATAACGCTCCTTTTCTGCGAAAAAGAGCGTGAATAAATGTTAATTTCGTTCTAGAATCAATGAAGAATGAAATAAACCAGATCTCGGAGCAATTCTCCCGAAGTAGCCATACTGTTTCCAAAACCCTTGGAGCGTGCATCTGTTTCACGAATAGCTGCTATGATGTTCATGGTTTTTCTGGCACTGAAAACTCTCATACCTGAAAGATAATCCCTAGCCTGCCAAGCTTGACGTAATCCTAATGTTTCCATCACCCCAGCCTCATTCTTAACAGGTGCATAATGCGCCAACATCAAATTTGAAAAATAAGTAAACAGCGAAGGTAAGATCATCTGTATTGGATATACCTTCTGGTTTTTGTCAAAATAATTCACAATTCGATTTGACTTGAGAATATCTCTAGCAATGAGGGCATTTTTCAATTCAATGGTATTGTACTCCTTGCTTACTCCGATATTCTGTTCTATGAGCTCAGGAGTAATGCGGCGGTCACCCTTTATTCCCAACTTGTCTATTTCACCAGCCATTCTATTCAAGTCTGACCCTACATAATCAACCAGAAGTTCCACCGACTTAGAATCAATAGTCATTCCTTTTCGCTGTACATATCCTGTAATGAAGCCAGGAAGTTCACGTTCGTATAATTTCTTACTTTCAAAAAGAAAACCTATTCGTTCTATTTCTGCTGCGACTTTCTTTCTACGGTCTAAGACACCATTCTTGTGACAAAAGACCAAGATCGTCTGTGGCTGTGGATTCTGTAAATAAACAGCTAGAGAATCTAGATTTTTGAGATTTTGAGCTTCTTTGACAAGTACTACCTGATAATCGCTCATCATAGGATAACGTCGAGCCGTCATGACTACAGTATTCATATCGGTCTCAGCACCGTATAAAGTAGTAAAGTTGAAATCCTTTTGTTCCTCGGTAAGAACATTGTTTGTGATATAATCTGCAATGCGGTCAATGTAATAAGACTCTTCTCCCATCAGATAATAGACAGGCTTAAACTGGCGCTCCTGAATGCTACGCACCACAACATCGTAGGTCAAAATAGATTCCTTCTTTGCCATTTCAATACTTTTAAGTACCTTTGCAAAGGTAATGCTTTTATTCAGAATAACCTCGCTGAGATTTTGTTTTTTTAGAGCACCTAACCATTTGATCAGAAATATGGAAATTATGACGCCCCTGAATTTGCCACCGTTTGAAGCAAAAATCAAAGAAACAGCGGAGAACAAACTGAGCATCTATGACATGCTCAGGAGAAGGTTCATAGCCCTCACCCCAGAGGAATGGGTCCGTCAACACTTTATCAATTACCTTATTAATTATAAAGGGTATCCTGAAGCGCTATTGGCCAACGAGATGGCCATTTCCCTTAACGGAACAACCAAACGTTGCGACAGCGTCTTATTCAGTCCTCAAATGCAGCCACGCATGATTCTGGAGTACAAGGCCCCTCACATCAACATTAGCCAAAAGGTTTTTGACCAGATAACTCGCTATAACATGGTGCTTCACGTTGAGTACCTGAT
This sequence comes from Bacteroidaceae bacterium, assembly GCA_024401095.1. Lineage (GTDB taxonomy): Bacteria > Bacteroidota > Bacteroidia > Bacteroidales > Bacteroidaceae > Minthousia. The sequence continues at coordinate 5,408 of JAKSLR010000033.1, read as the reverse complement.
CGTAAGCAATGGGCTTCACCATTACTGTTGCAAGATAGACATAAAAGAAAACAGGTATACCTTTCTTCAAGATATACCTGCCTATCAAAATCTTTGACAATTTCTTAATCTTCCTCGTTCTTTGCGAGACGACGGATAGTGCGTTTCTTCTTTGGCTTCTCCTCTACAGCAGCAGCCTTGATTCCTGCCAATTCTGTATCTACCATGATACGTCCGCAATACTCACACACGATAATCTTCTTGTGCATCTTGACATCCAACTGACGCTGAGGTGGAATCTTATTGAAGCAACCGCCACAAGCATCACGCTGTACGACAACTACAGCCAGACCATTTCTGGAATTCTTACGGATACGCTTAAATGAACTCAAGAGACGAGGTTCGACAGTTGTCTCAATAGCCTTTGCCTTCTCACGCAGACGCTCTTCCTCTTGTCTGGTCTCAGAAATGATGTCATCAAGCTCAACTTTCTTTGCATCTAAATCCTCAGTACGTTCTGCTATTGCCTCACGACCCTGGTTAATCTGCTCAGTATGGTTCTTGATAGCCTCATTTGCCTCACGAATCTTCTTGTTTGCCAGCTCCACCTCCAAAGTCTGGAACTCAACCTCCTTTGTCAGTGTATCATATTCACGGTTGTTACGAACATTCTTTAACTGCTCATTGTAACGGGCAATCAGTGCTTCTGCCTCATTGATATCAGCGCGACGGTCAATAACCTGAGCCTTCAACTCTTCAACCTCTGAATTCAAACGATCCATACGGGTCTTCAAACCTTCAATCTCGTCTGCCAAATCCTGAACTTCAAGAGGAAGTTCACCACGCAAAGTCTTGATCTTGTCAATTTCAGTCAGTATTGACTGCAGCTGATACAAGTTCTTCAGCTTTTCTTCTACAGAATATTCTGCAGGATCTTTTTTCTCTTTTGCCATAGTTATAAATAATAAATAGGATTGGTTTCCACGGTGGTCAATCTAACTGAAAGACCAGGGAAATCCTGCTCTATGATGTTTTTTAATAATTCCTGTGTATATTGTTCGCTCTCATAATGACCAATGGCTGCAATCTGCAGGTCATCGTGTCCAAAGAACTCATGATATTTCATTTCACCGGTGACAAAGGCATCGGCGCCCTTCCTGTGTGCCTGAGAGGCTAAAAACGAACCTGCACCGCCACAGAGAGCAACTCGCTTAATCAGTCTAACCTCAGAAGGCTTGTTGTGCAGAACGCAACCCACATGAAAGGTTTCCTTCACAAACATTAAGAAAGCTTCTGGAGTCATTGGCTGGAGCAGCTCACCTACCATACCAGAACCTGCTTCGAAATTTCCATCCAAAGGCTCCAGGATGACCGGATTCTGGATACCCAGTTTCTGACACATCCACCAGTTGACCCCTTTAGGCGCATTATCCAGATTGGTATGAGCGGAGTAGATGACAATATCGTGCTTTATGGCTTTCATCACGCAGCGATCAATATAGTCGCGACCGCTAATGCTCTTCAATCCCCGGAAAATAAGCGGATGATGAGACACAATGAGATTGCAACCCAAACTAATGGCTTCATCTACCACAGCCTCGGTCACGTCTAGACACAATAATGCCCCTGAAACTTCCGCTTCTGTTAACCCAATCTGCAAGCCAGCATTATCGTAGCTTTCCTGCAATGGCAGAGGCGCGAAACGTTCAAGGGCGTTCAACACTTCCTTAATTTTCATTCAAAACTGAATTTGCGCGCAAAAATAACATAATTCTTTGACATATACAAAAAAAGTCTGGCTTGTTTCACAACAGGCCAGACTTTTATTCTTTATAAAATTGAGAGATTTGCGAACTAATACCTTTTTTGTTAGAAACACATTATTCTTGTTTCCCTTTTTATTATTTGATAGAATATCGCAAAAAAGGTTTAATTCAAAAATCAGAAAAATCAATTATTAAAATAGTACAAGAAAGTTGCAACACCATCAACTGCTGGCTTGCGCTCTCCTTCTATCTGAATCTGGAACTTAATTTCGGTTTTAATGGTTCCACGAAGATTAGTAATACTGTCCATCCATACTGCCAAGCGAATCTTCTGACCAACCTTAACTGCAGGACCAAACTTCATCTTATCCATTCCGTAGTTTACCATCATCTTCAGGTTATTAACCTCAATGATCTGGTTCCACATGTAAGGCAACATGCTCAAAGTCAAGTAACCGTGAACGATAGTACATCCATATGGACTCTCCACTGCAGCACGAGCAGGATCTACATGAATCCACTGGTGATCCAGTGTAGCATCAGCAAACATATTGATTCTGTCCTGATCCATTTCCACATAGTCTGATACACCGATCTGCTTTCCCAGAAACTGAGCGAACTCTTCATAAGAGTTTACAACTACTTTCTCCATTTTTTCTTTTTTCTATTTTATAGTGATATTTAAATAATTCAAGAACTCTTCCGGCTTGTCGTTCATAATCAGTTCCTCCGGAAATTCTGTTTCAGCAAGCAATGGCCAGATGTATTCATAATCACCGATGCTGTAAGATACATGAGCATCGCTTCCCAAAATAACAGGCGTTTCATACTTCTTGCACAAGCGCAGTATTTCCAGATTATTTGGCTTGGCCATTACCTTTCCGCGTGAAGGCTTCAAAGAAGAATTATTAATCTCCAGCAAAGTGCGAGATTCCTTGGCAGCCAGTACCACAGGCTCAAAATCAAGCTCAGCCGTACCATCACCAGGATGACTGATAATGTGTGTCCATGGATTTTTTATAGCAGTCACCAAACCCGCCGTATTTTCCTCTTTGGATCCACCCTCCCAGCAAAGCTGATGGATGCCGGCAATACGGATATCTAAAATACGATAAAAATCTTCATTCAGGTCCAACTCACCCTTTGTATTCAAGATATTAAGTTCAGAACCTAAAAGCAGATTCACCCCTTTTATCTTGCGAGGGATTACATGCATATTCTTGAAATAGATAGGATTACAAGTCCCTGGAATACCTGGGGCATGTTCCGTAACGCCCAGTATTTGAAGACTTTTCTGACTAGCCATTTCCACCATCTCCTGCAGAGTGCTAAACGCATGACCGCTCATGATGGTATGGGTATGTACATCGAGTAATGTCTTCATTCTTTTGTCAAATTTGGGGCAAATTTAATCAACTTTCTTCTTATTCGCAAAAAAAGGTGTACTTTTGTACGAGTTATGGAGATTAACGGCTTAGAATTCACCCTTACCCGAAAAGCCATGAAAAGTATCCGCATGGCTATTAAGGCACCCGATGCACAGATTTGCATTTCGGCACCTTACTGGATTTCCGACCGTGAGATATACACTTTCATTACAGAAAGGTGGGATTGGATCTTGCAGAATAGGCAGAGAATACTGGAAAGAGCCAAAGACCATGCAGAAAAACTTACCTATACCAGTGGAGAGAAACTTTTGCTTTTTGGAGAGGAATATGAACTTCAGGTTGTAGAGAATAACCTTGGACCTGCCGTACAACTTCGTTACGACCAGATTATTCTTCTTGTGAAACCAGGGACAACCACAGAGAAAAAAGCTTCTATATTAGCAGAATGGTATCGTAAGAAGCTGCAAAAAGAACTGTTTACACTCATGAATAAATGGATGCTTCTGCTCAATGAGCCAGACATTACCTGGAGCATTCGCCAGATGAAAGCCCGTTGGGGCAGTTGTTGTCCAGCTAAACGCAGCATGCTTTTCAACCTGGAACTGGCTAAACATCCTCTTCCCTGCATTGAATACGTAGTGGTGCATGAATTCACCCATTTACAGGAACGCTACCACAATGCTCACTTTAAATCGCTTATGACCCGTCATCTTCCTCAATGGCCTCAACTCAAGAAAGAACTTAATCGGCTTACAGAAAAAAGATAAAACATGTGAAAAATTAGGAGGGAAATAACTTTTTATTTATTTTTGCAGAAATCAAATACAAAAAAACATGAAAAGATTATTCGCCTTTTTCTTGCTTCTGCCATTGGGCATTATTGCATCGGCTCAAGATATCGACGAGGCTACCCTCATAAAGATTAGCGGAGTTGTTCGCGATGAAATCACCAATGACAAACTGGAAGATGTAAGCATTACCGTACCAGGCACCAACATAGGAACTATAACCAATGGTGACGGTTACTTCACCCTCAAGCTGAAAGAAAAACCAGAAATCTTACAGTTCTCTGCCATTGGCTACAAGACAAACACCTATAAACTGGAAAAGGGAATAGAAAACATCAAGATAAACCTCACCCCTTCTACCATGGTGTTGAAAGAACTGGTAGTATACTCTGGGCATGCATTTAACCTCTTGATGTCGGCATTGGAAAAACGCCGCGAAAACAATGTGCAAAAACCAGAACTCCACACTTCCTTCTACCGTGAGACCATTCAGAAAGGAAGTCGATTTGTTGATGTTTCCGAGGCAGTATTAAACACATATAATGCAGGATATCAATTAGGAACAACCTATGATAAGGTAAAAGTCATCCAAGGTCGTCATCTGGTCAGCCAACGTGGAAAAGACACCATATCCGTTAAGGTTATGGGAGGTCCAACTCTTCCTATCATGTTGGATGCCGTAAAAAACACAGACGTACTGTTTGACCCTATAGATCTGGATGCTTACAAATATGAAATGGACGAGCCTGTCGTTATTGATGATGAGCCTCAACTCGTCATCAGTTTCACCCCTATTGTTGAAAAACCATGGGCTTTATATTACGGCAAAATTTACCTCAACAAACAGACTTTAGCCTTTACCCGTCTGGAATTTTCACTGGATACGAGAGATCAGGCCAAAGCCATCCGCCACATGCTCTACAAGAAACCTGGAGGACTACGCTTCAAGCCACGTGAACTCACCACCATCGTGAACTACAAGAATGGTCGTATCAACTACATGAGAAACACTTTCCGCTTTCATTGCGATTACAAAAAACGTCTTTTTGCCACTAATTTTACATGTACCTCAGAAATGGTTGTAACTGATGTCGAAGAGAACTACCACGGCCCTAAAATTGAAAACAAGGAACGTTTCAAAGAACGTGAAACCTTCGGTGACGCCGTGCAAAACTTCTCCGATCCTAATTTCTGGGGTGCCTATAACATCATAGAGCCTACCGAAAGTCTGGAAAAAGCGGTAGACAGATTGAAGAAAATGAAATAATGAAACAATTCATCGGCTGTGTACTAGGTCTTTTATTGGCCATCTTTCCCCTAAATCTACAGGCGCAATACAGTGACCATCGCAACAGGAAAGTAGATTCTCTAGAAGTGGTGTTGAAAACACAGAAACTGGAGGGGGAAGACTTGTACCGTGTTTATGATGGATTGATGAATGGCTATCTGCAGACCGATGCAGAGAAGTCGTCACACTATGCAAAGCT
>JAKSLR010000032.1 GCA_024401095.1 Bacteroidaceae bacterium | reverse complement strand
CTCGTGACCCCATGCGTGACAGGCATGTATTCTAACCAACTGAACTAACGCACCAGTTTTTCGTTTGCGGATGCAAAGGTAACATATTTTTTCTACCCTGCAAACTTTTAAATCATTTTTTTAAGATTTCGACTGTTTTTTGAAAAAGAAAAGCATCAGAAAAGCCATTGTTCAACAATACCCAATCTTTTAAAACATGCTCTTCTGTAAATCCCCCTTTTCTGAAAAGAGACACTGCCGGAGTATTCACAACAGGAGTATATGCATAAAGCTGATGAATCATAAGATGCTGAGCTGCAAATCCTTCAATCAGATTAAGCATCTTTGAAGCATAACCGTTGTTACGATAATCTGACAACACCAGGATGCCGACTTCTGCTCTTCTATGGGTTGGAGAGAAGTCAAACAGATCAACGAAACCCACAGGTTTATTATTTTGCTTCAGTACAGCTACAAACCGTATTTGCTTATCGGTATAGATATCGCCAGTAGCATCGGCTATGAATTGTCTGAGCATGAATTTGCTATATGGCCCGCTCTGTCCTCCTATCCACCAGACAGAAGGATCATTCTCAACCTCATAAAGTAAATCCAAGTCTTCTGGCTCAACCGGTCTTAAATAAATCTCATTATTCTGCAACATCTGTTTTACCGGTGATGTGATCAAATTCCTTTTGACCTGGTTTTATGAAGAATAACGAGAAAATGGTAATCAACCAACATAGTCCACATGAGGACAACAAAGTCATATTATAAAATAAGATATTGACTACTGTCACAACCAAAGCTGCAGAATTACGAATGGTCACATACTTGAAATAAGCCGAGAAACCTTCTTCTCTTATGGTAGCAACAACCTTTGGCATAGCCAGCATTTTAAGACCCAGATAGATAAAAATCAACGTAATAATGACACTAATCAAACTGCATACATACTGTGCCTCTGGATTGGTGGCAAGTACCCCTTGTGAGAGCACCCCAGACATGAACAGCGCATGAACAATAAATGAAGCTGCCCATACACCAAAATAAGCTGTTACTAATGATTTCATAAATTAATATTTACCATTAAACTGGATTCTATTTACAATACTCCTACCTAAAGTTACCTCATCGGCATATTGAAGTTCATCACCCACAGAGATACCACGCGCAATGACACTGACCTTAACATCGAGCGATGAAAGCTTTCTATAGATATAGAAATTTGTAGTATCACCTTCCATTGTGCTGCTCAGTGCCAGAATGACTTCAACTACCCCACCAGCTTTCACACGGGAAACCAGTGATTCTATTTCCAAGTCACTAGGTCCAATGCCATCCATAGGTGAAATAACTCCACCTAACACATGATAAAGGCCATGAAACTGTTGCGTATTCTCCACAGCCATGACATCTTGGATATTCTCCACAACACAGACTATGGAGGAATCTCGTTTCAAGCTGCTGCAAATAGGACAAACATCAGTGTCTGAAATATTGTGGCAAACCTTACAATGTTTCACCTCATCGGTCAGTCTTACCAGTGATGAGGCAAAGTCATGAGTCACTTTCGGTTCCATGCGAAGCAGATGCAGGACAAGCCTTAGAGCTGTCTTTCTGCCTATACCTGGGAGTTTAGAAAACTCATCTACTGCCTTTTCCAGTAATTCTGAGGGGTATTGTTGTTCCATTTGTCCTATTTTACCGCATTTTTGTGCAAAGATAGTGCAGTTTATTTAAAATCAGCTATCTTTGCACCGCAAAAATTAAAGCATGGAAATTAAAAGCGCTGAATTTATCATCAGTAATACTGATGTCCGGAAGTGTCCGGAAGGAAATTTAAACGAATACGCCTTCATTGGACGTTCCAATGTGGGCAAGTCAAGCCTTATCAATATGCTTACCGGGCATAAGAAACTGGCCATGACTTCTGCCACTCCGGGAAAGACTCTTCTCATCAATCATTTTCTAATCAATAAATCATGGTATCTTGTGGATCTTCCAGGATATGGCTATGCACAGCGTTCCAAGAAGGTACAGGATCAGATTACCCAGATTATACAGTCGTATATTCTCCATCGTGAACAGATGGTTTGCCTTTTCGTTTTGATAGACAGTCGTCTTGATCCACAAAAGATTGACCTTGAGTTCATTGAGTGGTGTGGAGAAAATGGTATTCCTTTTGCACTTATTTTCACAAAGATCGATAAGTTAGGACCAGGAAAAGCCAGAGATAATGTAAAGCGCTACCTCAAGAAATTGGAAGAGCAGTGGGAAACTCTCCCACCATACTTTGTGTCCAGCAGTGAAACACGTGCCGGAAGAGAAGATATTCTAAAATACATAGAAGATATAAATAATCAGATAGAAAACAATGAATAAGAAGATTTGTTGTATCGGACATATAACACTTGATAAGATCATAACTCCTGAGGCAACCACCTATTTGAATGGAGGAACCTCCTATTATTTTGCTCATGGCATGAGACAGCTGGAAAATGCAAACTTCCAGCTTGTAACATCTTTGGCAGAAACCGAGATGAATGCTGTAGATGAGATGCGCGCCAAAGGCATCGACGTTATAGTGTTTCCAAGTGAACATACAGTATATTTTGAGAATAAATACGGTGCAAACCAGGATAATAGAACCCAGCGTGTATTAGCAAAGGCAGATCCTTTTAAAGTGGATCAGTTTATTCCTATCAAGGCAGACATCTATCATTTAGGTTCACTTCTGGCAGATGATTTCCCATTCGAATTAGTACGTTACCTGTCAACAAAAGGTATTGTGAGCCTTGATGTTCAAGGATATTTAAGAAAAGTAAACGGAGAGAATGTTGAAGCATGCGACTGGACCTGGAAACGCGAAATCCTGAAATACGTAGATATCCTAAAGGTAAATGAGCACGAGATGTACGTACTTACTGGAGAGACAGAAGTACGTAAAGCTGCAGAAAGATTAGCAGAATGGGGTGTTCATGAAGTAGTAATTACAGAAGGTTCTTTGGGTTCATTTATTTATGCCAACAACAAGCTGGTAGAAATCCGAGCTTACCGTCCTGAAAAAGTAGTTGATGCTACAGGATGCGGTGACACTTACATGACAGGTTATCTATACATGAGAGCCCAAGGCGCTTCTATCCGTGAAGCAGGTTGTTTTGCAGCTGCCATGTCTACACTGAAGCTGGAAGGATTTGGTCCTTTTAATGGAACTATGGAAGACATCAGACGAATCATTGACTACCGAGAATTACAGATGGATGTAAAATAAGAATTAGTCACCTAACAAAAATCTCCGCCTTATCATCATTCGATAAAGCGGAGATTTTTTTTTCGTATCTTTTTATTATTAGGCCTTCACTGCTTTACGGGCAAACATGACAACTATAAGATAACCCAAGAATGGGATGATGAATGGAATGATGAGTGTAGTAGAATCTGCCAACATACCCATCAGGAAGAAACCACAGCCTCCTACAGGAGTCATCATCAGAAGAGAAGATGCTGTTTTGGTCAATCCACCCAGATTCTTCAGTGCCAGTGAGAAAATGGTTGGGAACATGATTGCTTCGCATAAATAATTACCCATAAGGAAAACTACAGGCAGGAAGCGTGTCCAAGATTCAGTTTCACTAGCTTCGGCAATACCCGTTAAAATAACCATCAACATACAGATAACACTACCCCATGCACAATAAAGGAGCATTTTTGCTGCAGGAACGCTTTTCATGATCCAGCTTCCCAAGAAACGTCCTCCCATGAAAATGAACAGAGAGAAACCCAAGATATAGGAAGCACCAGCAGCATCCATCCAGTTCATGCCTGTGACAAAATTCACAAAATAACTGTTGATACTGATTTCACTTACCTCGTATGCCAGCAATGCGCCTAAACCAAGAAGGAAATAAGCATTCTTCGTCAAAGCTTTCAGATTATCTACGGTGCTGCCTGTTGATTTTAATACCTCTGGCTCTTCTTCATGATGTATTTCAGGAAGCTTGACAAAGCAGAAGATTACGGCTACAACAACTACCAGAATACCCATGATCATATATGGCATAGAGACGTCAGCATCAGCACTGCTGAACAAGAAACCGCCAATCAATACGGGTGCCAGTGCACTACCTAAACCATTGAAACTCTGTGACAGATTCAAGCGTGAAGTAGCAGTTTCCTGAGGGCCCAATTCAGTAGAATAAGGATTAGCAGAAGTCTCCAAGAATGCTAAACCGCAAGCTATGATAAATAAGGCTATCAGAAAAGGATTGAGGGTACCTATAGAAGATACTGGAATGAACAAGAAAGCACCCACTGCATAAAGAACTAATCCAAAAACTACACCCCAGCGATAACCATATTTATTAATGAACATACCGGCAGGAATAGCCATGAGGAAATATCCCAGGTAAGTAGTTACCTGAATCATGGCAGATTCCGCAATGCTAATATTCAAAGATGTCTGGAAATGCTTATTCAATACGTCTAGAATTGCACGAGCAAATCCCCAAAGGAAAAATAAAGATGTGACAAGGATGAAAGGCAGCAGATAGCCTTTTCCTACCAATGATTTGTTTGCGTTGTCTTTCATATAATTGATATTAGAATGTCATACGGACCATTAAGCGAATACCGTCTTTATTACAATATGGATTTTCCAGATAGTTCAAACGCTTGACATATTCAATATGCAGCAGTTTGAAAATGTTGTGAACACCAAAGGCAAGTTCCACATATGGGCGATTTTTCTCCATCAAATGGCTGGTATAGACACCATCACGCATAGGGAATTGCAGAAGTGTATCATCATTCTTGTTTTCCTCCAAGAATGGATTATTCTTGTCGCTCAGTGTACCCCACAAAACCTTTACCTGCACCCATTCACGCCACTTCAGCTTCTTCAAGAGTGGAATACGGTTGAATATCTTACCGTTCATATCCCAACCAATGTCCAGAGAACCATACTTATCGTTCAGGAACTCCATATTATTGATCAGGTTGAAAGTTTCATACTCCATAATGTATGAAAGGTTAGCTGCAGGCATGATCAACAGATTGAAAGGTACTTTGTTCCACTGTACACCTCCTTTAAGGTAAGCATCAATCTTACCCCAAGAGCGCATCCAGATACGTTTATAGACACCTACCTCTGTAAAGTTATAGTTGTAGTCACTGCCAAACAGGTTTTTCACACCCAAGGTATGCTCTACAGTGAAGACAGGTGCATCCAGATTCAATGGAAGACGGCGCTGTTTGGTATTAATGAATGTCTCACCTGGGGCATAACGTATACCCGCAGTAAACTGTGTCGTTGTTATTTCCTTCAGCAAGCTGCCATCATTGAGTTTTTTGTATTGCAGTGATCCCACTGGTTCGTCTACTGTACGTCGGAAGCCAAAATGATGACTGTAACCATTTTCATACTCTTGTTTATAGGTAGCATATACCTTCTTCTGATACATGTATTGATCCACCTCCGTTATCTTGAAGGCCGTGAACAGGTTATCCTTATCTGTAGGCATAAACTTATCCACAGGAGATACCATATCGTAACCGGCACCTACGGTAATAGACTTTATAGGGAACTCTCTTGGCAGATACTTTTTCTCATCAAAAGAGTACTCAAATTCGGCATTATACTTTGGACGCTTGTCTTTGAAGCCATACGCCATATAACCCTTGGCAAAGAAATGTTTGTTGAGGTTTGCGGTGGTTTGAGCACTCAAACGAGTACGGAAACCTTCAAACTGATTGGATCCGACCAGAGTATTGATAGGACCTATATCCACCTTACTCTTTCCTGCCGATGTTTCCACAAAGTTTTCTATCAATGCCTTCAAGCCGAATACCACAAACTTGAATCCCTTGATTTGCTGGATGCGGTCCAGGAAACTATCCATGTTATCTTCACTCTTCGTTAGCTCAACCTTGCGGTATTTTGACCAGAAATCATCGTCTTTCATCATGGCATCAGCCTCATGAACTTCTTTACCCTTTCCTTTGAAAAGATTATTTGGAAGGTCATCAAAGGCATAATCATCATATCTGGTGATTCTTCGGACCTGGAACTTACTGAAAAGCTTGTTGAAGAGAATTTCTACCAGCATATCGTCATTGACCAGAACATTCTCTCCCGATGGCAACTGCTCAAATTCCTGCAGAATCTCCATGTGCTCCACAAAATTCACATCACTCTTCTTTGGCAAGTTCAGCGTACAACGTTTTACTTGGTAAGAAGAATCGGCCTTCACATAAAGATGCCCGGTAAAACCAAAATCCTGCGAGTTATTTGGCACAAAGGTCAGATGGAAACATTTTTCATTGTCTACATCTAGGGTATCCATGATAAAATAGCGGTAGAACTGAATGGCACCACTAGTAGCAATTGGACTAGTAAACGGATACTGAAGCAGACGAACCTGATCATCGTATATGTTCACATCAGTGAAGACTTCATGCAGCATGGTGTTCAGAATATCACCCGTATTGAAAATTTCATTGATACCAGTACTGTTGACGCCTTTCACAATCGTCTTTTCCGACTTTGGATTATTACGGAATACCTCAGTAGAAACAGTCTCATCAACAGAAACTGGAAGGATGAGCTTGTTCGTTTCAGGACAAAGTTCAATATGGTCTTTCAAGTTAGGAACTTTCTTGAAAATACCTGATTCCAAGCTATCTGAGGTCAACTCGTTCAAGGCAAGTGTAAGCTTCTGATACTTGTCAAATTGATGGTAAGGATATTTATTCAGGTCATTGTTCTTCTTGGCAGCAATGACTTTCTCCATCATGATGACAGCAGGGTTGTTCTTACGTGAATAACGCTCACGCTTTGGCTTGACAGTTACTTCTTGCAGCAAGACTTCATCGGGCTCAACTTGTACGTTTAGTGTCTGGAAATGACCAGAATTTACTTTTACTTTCTTTGTCTTGTATCCCACAAAAGAGAAGGTAAGTTCATTTAAGCCGACACGACTTTCTACAATGTATTTTCCATCTAAATCTGTAGTTGTACCTATACCTTTCCCGTCGTAAAAGACATTCATGAAAGCTACAGGTTCACCTGTTTTCTTATCAGTTACTACACCGCTGATTTTCTGTGCGGACATCTGTAGCAACCCGAAAAGAAGAAAGAGAGTTGTTAGTATAAATCTGTTATAGTTTCTCATTATCTTAGTATACCTATAAAAAACGCCGCAAATTTATAAATAAATTGCGACGTAAGGAAAGGTAAAGTGTCAAACAAAGCAAAATGTTGACATTTAGAACATAAAATAAGTCATTTTTCCCAATCAGATCAAGGCATCTAGAACCTCATCCAGGGAATGAATAGTCAAATCAGGCAAATTAGGGTCAATTTCTTCTGCACCCCAGGCAGGACCACTGAGCCAAACTGCTTTACAACCGACTTTCTTGGCAGGTACCATGTCCTTGCTGTATGAATCGCCAATAACCACAATCTCCTCTGCCTTATACCCCATGGCATCTACGCCTAGTTGATAAATAGCAGGATCTGGTTTTCGTACACCCACTACAGAAGACTCTACAATCTGGCTGAAATAAGAATCCAGCTGAAAATCATTCAGAATGGTTTCAATGTTTCCGTAGAAATTTGAAACCAGCACCAGCTTATATTTCTCTGCCAGCTTAGCCACAACAGGACGAGCCATTTTTAGGATATCCAGCACATGATTGTAGCAAAGATCTGCTACACCTTCTGCATAGATAAAACGCTGAGTTGCATCAGCTTTCAGCAAATTGAGTTCAAAAAGACGACCAATCTGCAGATGTGTCTTCACACGGAGTACCTGAAGGAAATTATCTGTTGGCTTAACCAGTGGATGCTTAGCCATGGCACGCTCACCATAGACATAGGCATCGCGGAAATCCTGCTTTTCTACAGGAATCTGCATTTTCTCATAGGCAGCCCACAAAACCTCTGCCCAGTGAACACTATTGGTATCTATTGTACCTCCATAATCAAAGATTACACCTTTGATGTTATTAAAAGTTTCAATCATTATTTCGTATTTTTTCCGTTTCCTATTTTCATTAGACCTAAACCGATGGCAATCCACAGAAGCTCTCTTACACGCGTAATAAGGCCCGTGGTAACGCCAAATCCACTCTTCATGGCCAAGGTACTGGTAATGATGGCTAAACCGCCTTCACGGGCTCCTAATTGCATTGGAGAGAAGAACAATGCATTTGCAAATAATGAGGAGAATGCCTGTATCAGTATACAATCCAGGAAATTGACATTCGGAGTCATCATCTTTAGAATAAAGAAGATTTCCAGACAGCCTATCACACGGGCAATGAATTCCAAGGAGAGCGAAAGATAGAAGGTTGCCTTACGTTGTTTATGAAGTTCTGCTATCTGATTATCAACTTTTTCTATGGCCTCTTTCTTCTCAACCACGAAACGCTTTGCCCATTCCTTTACAAAAGGCAGATGGGTAAGCAATCTCATTCCTCTCATGGCAAACCCATTCTTATATCCTTTCAAGAAGAAGTAAATTACCACAATGCAGATGACAGCTATAAGAGCAAGCAGAATGCCTGTGGCAATATTTATTTTATCGGCGTACATGCCAATGAAGAGTATCAAGCTGAACAGCCAGAACCAGAAGTGGCTGAAGATATGCATCATGACATACAGTATGACCGATGAAGTTGCCTTAGGTGCACCTACATAGGGAGTAAGTTCCATGATACGGTAAGGTTCACCTCCCATTAAACCTACGGGTGTGGTATAATTCAACGCAAAACCAGTAACCGTGTATTTGTAAACCTTCCAGAAAGGAACCTTACTCTTATTTTCACCATCGTTAATGATGCTATACCAGCTCCAGGTATTCAGTAGATAGATGAATGCCCATAGAACAATTACGGCAGGAAACCAATAACCAGCCGACTTGATATTCCGCCAAAGCTCAGCATAATCTGTGTCAAATTTCCAGAGCATGATGCCTATGGCTACCAAGCCGAAGATAAAGAATATGTTCCTGTATTTTGCTTTCATAACTGCTCGTAGAATTCCTTACACATCTTCTCATGGCGACTGCGCATGTATAGCCAAAGTGATGACAGGACTATCAACTCAAAGAAGATGTAAAGATAAGGCATATCAATTAAACAAGAGATATAAAGAGCAATAGCTCTTGTATTGAAAGTCAAGATGTTAGTAAATGGCATCAGAGGCTTACTCTTAGCACGGAACTTATCGCGGAATTCCTGAGGGATGTCATCACCATAAGTCTCCTTCAGCTTCTTGAAGAAACGTTGGAACTCTGGAGTCTGTCCTTCCTGTCCACGGGTATAATTGCCATAGAAATAAAGGAAAATCTTCCACCAGAAATTACCCTTCCAAGGGAGTGAATGGAAAATCTGACGCTGCTGAACAAAATTATCAAGTTCACTTCCTGCCTTACCTTTCAGAAAGAACAGGTGAATGTTACGGTAATAATCAGCCAACGCACATTGTCTGGCATGCATGATGAAACCATTGAATGCCATGATGATGAATAGCCAGATACCCCAGTTTATATCGGTGAATGGAATGTTCTGGTTCCACATACGCAGCAGCAGTGCAATGTAAATGGTAAAAAACCAGATGTCTCCAGCAAATCCGTCAAGCATTCTACCCCATTGGGTTTTCTTGCCTGTCATGCGAGCCAGCTGACCATCGCAGCTATCATAGAAGTTAGCCCACATCAAGAGCAATACACCAGCCAAGTTATGCCAGAAATCGGTAAAATAGAAACAGATACCTGCTGCAAATCCCAGAATGATGGATAAAATGGTTACCACATTGGGATGAATGTCAAAATAATTGAAGAATAATGCCCACCTATAACCAATAGGACGGGTAAAATAAATGTCCATTGTTTCTTCGGTATCACTCGACTTCAAAGTCGAATTCATACCTTTCTTAGTTTCGCTCATAATGCTTTATAATAAAATTGGCTATTGCCTTTCCTGCTGCTTCACAACACGCAGAAAAGCTTGGCCAGTCGTTGAAATCTATAATCTTGAATGTGCCGTCTTCTGCCACAATGCAATCACCGCCATAGACAGGTATAGACAAGGCATGAGCAGCAGCATCGCACATTTTTTTCATTTCTTCTTCCTGAAAGTGGTAACCTACGGCTGCCCCATTCTTTTCTTCCAAGCCGAACTTTGTCTTGCTAATGTCTGGATAGCTCCAGAAAAAGAAATCCGTTCCTTCTACGCCATAAAACTTTACTAAGTCACCTTTCAAATGGGCATTGACCACAGCACGGCCAATACCTCTGTCCTTGAAATCCTTCAAGGCAGCAGCAGCTTCTTGCGCATTGTTCAGATACTGGACATCAGCTTTTACTTGTGCACAGGCATCTGCACGTTTCAGCCAACAAGGATATGGCCAATTTACGGCTTCAGAAGGAATCTGAGGCAAGAGTATGGTTTCGGGTGAAGGCAATCCTGCTTCCAGGAAACGGGAAGACAAGGCATAACGCTCACTGTTTTGGATGCCTCTTGCGGGATTAACCACAAGGACTCCATTTTGCTCCAATTGTTGCAGGCAATTCACAGTGCTTACCTTTCTTCCCATAGAAAATACAATATCCACACCCTCAAAAGAGGCTATGGACAGATTATCTTCGGTCAGGTAAGACACATCGAAAAATTTCTGCAATTCATTGCCAACGGCATGCAGAATACGGGCATCTTTCTCAACCGAATTGGGAGAAAACTCTATACTACGTGAAATGCCTAATGCTTTCATTCTTTGCCAGTGACGAAATTCTCGGCCTTGACAATGTCTCCGGCATGATCCACATCTAGAATCTTACCGAAGCGATAAGCCTCCAGTTTCAAGCCATCGAATACCAGCTGACGCTGGAAATTACGCATTCTAGCCATGCCTTTCTCCATACATCCTTTCAAAGTATCAATGGCCTTAGGTCCAAGGCAATAAATGCCACCGGAGATGTATTTACAGTTGTCAGTATTGGCATCAAGGAATCCCTTGATGTTCATGTCATCATCGGTAGAGATGTACAAAGGCTTCTCATCGTCAATGAAATCGGTCACTGCCATCATACCGTCTTTATCACTCTCCTTGAAAGCCTGGATATACTTGGCAAACTCGTCTTCACGGAAGATGGTGTCAACTGTAGTCAGGCAGAAACGCTCACCTTCCAGGAACTTGCTCAACTCAAAGAAACTATGCATGGAACTTGGAGTTGTCTTCTGGACAATCTTCAGTGGAACCTTGGTAACCAGTTCATCCAGATGTGCCTTAGTCTGAGGATGCAGGCAGTTTACGATGATATCTATTTCCTCGGCACCTTGCTCAGTAAAAATACGGATAAGACGATCAATCAATGCTTCTCCGTTGATCTTGACCAATGGTTTTGGCAGCTCAATGCCTTCCTGAGCCAAACGTGAGCCTTCTCCTGCAGCTATGATTGCAAATTTCATGATGCTTCCTCCTCGTCTAATTTCAGCTTATCACTGTCGTCACGTTTTGCAGTAAACAACTTACGCAGCGGATTACGGTTTGCATAGTCATCAGATCTGCGGCAACGATAGATGTCTATAACTGCATAAACTGCATTGCGGAATGCAGTTTCATCGGCTTCATTCTTGCCGGCAATGTCATATCCTGTGCCATGTGCAGGTGCTGTACGTATCAGTGGAAGACCAGCAGTATAGTTCACACCTTCGTACATTCCCAGTGAGCGGAAAGGAATCAGCGCCTGATCATGATACATAGCCAGTACAGCATCAAATTTGGTCAAGTTATCTGAACCGAAGAAACCTTCAGCCGCATATGGGCCAAAACACTGAATACCATTATCTCGAAGTTCTTCTATGGCAGGAATGATTTTATCAGTCTCTTCCATACCCAGTAGATTCTCATCACCTGCATGAGGATTCAATGCCAAGACTGCAATGCGTGGGTTGTTGATGAGGAAATCATGCTGAAGTGAATCAAAGAGGGTTGTAGCCTTCTCCATAATAAGCTCCTTGGTGATGGTAGAAGCAATGTCCTTGACAGGAATGTGCTCTGTTACCAATGCTACACGGAACTGATCTTTCAAAAGAATCATCAGTGCCTTCTGTCCCTCACCCAACTTCTCTTCCAAGTATTCAGTATGACCCTGGAAATGAATGTTGTCATTCTGCATGACATGGGCATTCACAGGTGCAGTGACAAGTGCATCGATGAGACCATTTTCATAATCTTGCATGGCATACTCCAAAGCAATGAGTGCTGCAGCACCTGATTCTTGGGTTGCCTTACCCAGTTCTATCTTTACCTCCTCTTCAAAGCAAGTCACCAAATTAAGCTTTCCTTCTACTGCATCTTCTGCCGATTCGATGGTTACAAATGTAGTATTCAGTTCCAGTGCCTTACGGTGAAAAGTTGCCACTTTTGGCGAACCATATATGATAGGAGTACACATATCCATCAACATTGGTTCAGAGAAAGTCTTGAGAATCAACTCGTAACCAATTCCGTTGATATCACCCTGTGTAATACCTACTCTGATTTTTCTGTCCATTCTTTATTTTTGTTTATCTTTAGATACATTCTTTAATTTTCCGCTCACTTCTGTGCTGTCGGTTTCTTCTACGCCCTCTGTCTCCAGCTCAGTTACCTTTTCTGCAGGGAGCTGAAGGGTATATAATGCTGCTTCCAGCTTACGCATCTGGTCGCGTTTCTTTGGTTCGTTTGGCAGATACAAGAATCCCTCTGCCACAATAACTTTCTGGTTTACAGTATCTACTCGGACATGAGAAACGAAAGGACCACCCATGTTGTCATTGGTAATTTCCCACAATCCTCTCACCTGCTGAGCAAATGCATGTCTAACCACTATGTGTTCGCTCTCAATGAGTGGCTGTCCCTTAAACACCTGTGTAGCCATATGCATGCCTTCCTTGGCACCTGGAATGTTCTTTTCCATGACTGAATCACGCTTGTGCATGAAATACTCTGGGGTAAAGATTTTGCTGCTGGTATAAGGATAGGAATACATGCAGAAGTTCAACAGGTTATTACCTTGTTCTGATGCCCAGAAGAAATCTTTTCCTTTCTTGATGGCATTCAGGTCGGTAGGTACCCATACCTCACAGTCGAACATGTTCTTGGCTACCGATGCCACATTCTCGGCATGATTACGCTCCAGGAGCTTGATCATACGGTTAAGCTCTGCCTTTACAAAGAAATCCAGGATGACATCCTTGTGTTTGTAAACGTATTCACCCATCTCTGCCTCTGAAGGGGAATTGATGGTCATGATCATCTGTGGAGTGGCATTCAAATCGCGCACAAACTTAAACTTGGTGGTAGTGAAGCGGTTTGGATCAATGTTCACAACAATGATATTTCGGAAAATCTTATAGGTACGGTCGAAACCTGACATTGGCGTGGTACTGACGCGGAATTGTGGCTCATGCTGAGGAAGACCTGGCACATCGCTGCAGAGTACATCGTGGAGCACACGACCTACAGGGCGCTCATACATATCTTTGTCAATGACAAGCAGCATCTCATAAGGGCGACCACTTGATACAGGCAGGAAACTTACTTCACCTTGGCTGTTTCTACAGGAAGACAACAGTGTCAATACCACACAAAGTATAAAAGTTACTTTCTTCATATTTTTAGGTTTTATATGTTTCTAACAGCAAATATAGCTGAAGAAACTGTATGCACCACAAAAAGCACGTTCACAATTCGTTTACTTGTACCCTGCTTCTGTGTTACCATTTTGTTCACTCTGCTGTTTTGCAGTACTTAAGAGACCGCAGGCAGCATAAATATCTTCTCCTCTACTGGCACGTATGGTCGTAAATATTCCGTGTTGTGTAAGGTAGTCGCGGAGCTTTACCATCTGCTCAGGTTCGGTATTTTTCAAGTCAGAATCTGGTATCTGATGGAATCGGATCAGGTTGATTCTGCACTCCAATCCTTTCAATAGCTTTACCAGTTCCTTACCGTATGCCAATGAATCATTCAGGCCGCCAAAGACAATGTACTCAAAGGAGAGTCGGCGCTGATGTGACCAGTCGTATTCACGCAATAGAGATACCACATCGCGAATGGAAAAAGCTTTTTCGGCTGGCATCAGTGCAGCACGTTCCTGTGGTACAGGGCAATGCAGGGAGATAGCCAGATGACACTGACTCTCATTCAAGAAACGCTCCAAGCCCTTCTTTAATCCTACAGAAGAAACGGTAATGCGCTTTGGGCTCCATGCCCAGCCGTAATCGGCTGTGAGTATCTCTGTGGCTTTTAGCACATTGTCCAGATTGTCGAAAGGTTCACCCTGTCCCATGAATACCACATTGGTCAGTTTTTCGCTTTCTGGCAGTGAATAGATCTGATTCAGGATATCGGTAACAGTCAGGTGGCCGTGAAAACCTTGCCTTCCTGTCATGCAGAACTTGCAGCCCATCTTACATCCCACCTGACTGGATACACAAAGTGTAGCTCTGTCATCATCGGGAATATAGACGCTCTCTATGTACTGCTTGTCGCTGGTATGGAAAAGATACTTGATGGTGCCATCCACAGAGTGCATGCTATCCACCGGTTCTGTTGCACCTATTTCGAAAGATGCAGCCAATATTTCACGGTTCTTGGCACTCAAATTGGTCATCTGGTCGATGGAACGCACCCTTTTGCCGTAGATCCATTGTGCTATCTGTTTAGCTGTGAATCCAGGCATTCCTAAAGATTTTACAGCAAGCTGTAAATCTGTAAGCGTCATTCCTAAAAGTTTCTTTTTCTCCATATCTTTGTCAAAATCGGCTACAAATTTACAAAAAAAACGCGACTAAAGCGAAAAAACAATTTACTTTAGTTATATTTGCAAGTAATTTTAAACAACTATTAAACTAAAAGGATAAGTTATGAGTAAGAACATTGATTGCTTTATACCTTACCTGAACCCAGAACAGGCACAGGCAACCGTTTCCAGTCTTAAGGAAAGCAAGGAGGTAAATCATATTTTCCTCCTTTGCACAGCTGAATCCTCTCAGGAAGAGATTGAAGGCTGTGAACGATTAGATATTCCATCCCTTTACACTTACGAGGCAGCACAGACCATCGCCCAGAAGGCTAAGGCGCCTTATACACTGGTTTATTTCAAGGAACAGCCAGTAACATTTACCTACCTTGCACTGGAGCGTTTTGTGAATAACGCTGCCGACGCACAGGCTTACCTCACCTATGCCGATCACTGGAGCATCGAGGGAGGTGAGACAAAACCTGCACCTTGCATCGATTACCAGATGGGAAGCCTTCGCGATGATTTCGATTTCGGATCAGTTCTCCTTTATCAAACCGACCAGCTGAAGCAGTTCTTCCTGCTTACAGCCGATTCTTTCATTACAGAACTGAAACATGCCATCTGGTATGCCATCCGCCTGGAGATGTCCGATCATATTTTCCACATCCAGGAGAAGATCTATACCGAACAGGAACTTGACCTGCGCAAATCCGGTGAGAAGCAATTTGACTATGTGGATCCTCGCAACCGTGACCGTCAGATTGAAATGGAAGAGGTTTGCACCTGGTACCTGCAGGAAGAGGAACATTACGGTTATCTGGAACCTGGCGACTACTACCCTATGGACATCACTGCTGATGAGTTCCCGGTAGAAGCATCAGTCATCATTCCTGTACGCAACCGTGTCCGTACCATTCGCGATGCCATCCAGAGTGTATTGACTCAGGAAACCAAGTTCCCATTCAACCTCATTATCGTAGACAACGGCTCTACCGACGGTACTACAGAAGCCATTGAAGAGTTCAAGAATGACCCACGTGTCATCCATATCATCCCTGAAAGAAACGACTTGGGTATTGGCGGTTGCTGGAACATGGCCATCATGCACAGCAAGTGTGGACGATTTGCCGTACAGTTAGATAGTGACGACCTGTATTCTTCTCCAAACACCCTGCAGACCATTGTAGACAAGTTCTACGAGGAGAACTGCGCCATGGTCATCGGCTCTTACCGCATGTGCAACTTCGCATTGGAGACACTCCCTCCTGGCATGATTACCCATGCAGAGTGGACTGAAGACAATGGACGTAACAATGCATTACGCATCAACGGCTTAGGTGCTCCTCGCGCTTTCTATACCCCTATTGCACGTGAGATTCAGTTCCCTAACACCAGCTATGGCGAAGATTATTTCATGGGATTGAAGATCAGCCGTCACTACCGCATTGGACGTATCTACGACGAGCTTTACCTGTGCCGCCGATGGGAAGGAAACTCCGATTCTGCCCTGAGCCGTGAGAAGGTAAATGCAAACAATCTCTACAAGGACAGCATCCGTACTGCTGAGCTTAAGGCACGTATAGCCTACAACAAACAGGCACCTAAGGACCTCATCCAACGCATGACTTGGGAAGATTTCGACCAGCATGTATCTGACCTCTATGGAGTGAAGACCAAGCAGAAAGGTTCTGGCGCAAAAGCGGTGACTCTGCAGTTCAACCCTGCACGCATTCGCTCAACTGGAGCAAAACTTGATAAAAAATCACTGGCAGAACGTCCTTGTTTCCTTTGCGACAAGAACCGTCCTGCAGAACAATACAGCCAAATGACCATTCCGGGATATGAATTGCTGGTCAATCCATTCCCTATCTTGAAGGACCATTACACCATACCATCCCTGAAACACGAGTTACAGCTCATCCAGCACAACTTTGTTGCCTTTGAGCGCTTGGCTGCCATGAACAGCTCTGAGAACTCCGAGGAGATGGTGGTCTTCTACAATGGTCCTAAGTGCGGCGCATCGGCACCCGATCACCTGCATTTCCAGATGGGTAACGGAGCAGCACTTCCGCTGGTCAACCTTATTAAAGAAAGAATAGACAACGAGCAGCTCAAGGCAAAGGATCTGCTGGTTGACGAAGAAAAGATAGCCCTTTACCAGGTAACCGACAGCTGTGCACCATGTCTGGTCATGATCAGCGCCTTGGAGCACAGCCAGAACCAGCTTTTCCAGAAGATCTATGCAGCACTTCCACTGCAGGAAGGCGAGGCAGAACCAGGTATGAACCTTCTGGGATGGACACAACGCTACACGCCTTATGGAGATATTCACGTCACCGTAATTATTCCACGCGCCAAGCACCGTCCTGACTGCTACTTTGCCGAAGGCGAAGCACAGGCAATGGTAAGTCCAGGAGCACTGGATATGGCAGGTCTTGTCATTCTTCCACGCGAAGAGGACTTCAAGAAGCTGAAGACCGCTCAGGTACAAGGCATCATCGCCGAGTGCGGTGTAAACCCAGAGACATTTGCACAGATTGTAGAAAAACTGAAATAAAAGAAGCTTATGAACAAAGAGCCACAAGTGAGTGTGGGAATCATGCATTCCAAAGAAATCCACTTTAACCTGCGCGGATATTTCGTCAGTGCACAGGGATTGGTAAGCGGTAACCAGATTGTCAAATGGGTACCTGGTGGAGTGGAATGGAAAGGTGTACGTTACGGTCAGTTGTTTTTCATTCCACAGGGAAAGGGAACCTATTTTACCTTGGAAGACGTGACCATTGGCGTGCAGTTCCATTGGGAAAGACGTGAAAACCAAACCTTCAACGGAAGCCTGACCTTCCGTGAAGAAGCAAACTCAGTTGTGGCTATTAATCAACTTCCGGTAGAAGATTACCTCTGCAGCGTCATCTCTTCTGAGATGAGCGCTACAGCAGGCGTAGAGCTCCTCAAGGCTCATGCCATCATCAGTCGTTCCTGGCTATTGGCTCAGATGCAGCACCGCAGCAGCTTTACCAAGAGCAAAAGCACCGAAGGTGCCATGGATACATCGGCAGAACTGGTACGCTGGCAGGATCACGATGACCATACCCTCTTCGACGTCTGTGCCGACGACCATTGCCAACGCTATCAAGGTATCACCCGCGCCAGCAACCCGAATGTCTATGCTGCCGTACAATCTACCCGTGGCATTGTAATGAAATACGACGGTCAGATCTGCGACGCCCGTTTCTCCAAGTGCTGTGGTGGTGTGATGGAGAAATTCTCCACCTGCTGGGAAAACAAGGATTTCCCTTATCTGGTAGGAAAGCTAGACAGCATGAATGAGGCTACCGTACCAGACCTCACTACCGAGGAAGGTGCCAGAGCATGGATAGAAGCTGAACCGGAAGCTTTCTGCAACACCAAGGACAAGGATGTACTGCGTCAGGTGTTGAACAACTACGACCAGGAAACAAATAATTTCTTCCGCTGGAAGGTGGAATATACCCCAGAACAACTCAGTGACCTCATCAAGCGTCGTACAGGCATGAACTACGGTAAGATTAAGGTCTTGGAACCGCTACACCGTGGAACATCCGGTCGTATTGACCGCCTGCGCATTGTAGGAAGCCGTAAGAAACGAATCATCGGAAAGGAACTGGAAATCCGCCATGCCCTCTCAGAGAGTCATCTCTACAGCAGTGCCTTCGTGGTAGATCAGGAAAACGGAAAGTTTGTGCTGAAAGGTGCCGGTTGGGGACATGGTGTGGGACTTTGCCAGATAGGCGCTGCCCTCATGGCAGCCAAGGGATACAAGTACGATGCCATTCTACAGCATTACTATCCTACCTCAGAATTGATAAAAGATTACGAATAACCGGATGTCGCAGAAAGAGAAAAGCCCCTGGCTGTGGGTACCTACACTGTTTTTTACAGATGCTGTGCCCTATGTCATCTTGACCCTCTTGTGCGTTATTTATTACAAGCGTACAGGTATTTCCCACACAGAAATTACCTGTATGGCCAGCCTGATTCTGATTACCTGGCTCATCAAGCCCATAGTGGCAGAAAGCCGCATCCTGAAACGTGCCGCCCGTTATTTCATTCTATTAGGACAGGCTTGTATAACTACAGGTTTGCTGGGATTATACTTCACGGCAGGAAGCTGGTATAAGACCACCAGCCTTTTACTTTTCTGTCTTATTTCTATAGGTTACATCTTTCATGCCACCGCCACACAGGTACTTTATGCCACACTGAATACAGTAGACCGCAAGTTTTTCCAGAGCCTGAGTAATGCCAGTTACCGACTGGGAACCCTGGCAGCTGCCGGCATTCTGGTCATGTTTGTAGGCGGCATGGAAACCATGAGTAGGAAAGTTACCAGTTCCTGGAGCATGGTATTCCTCATTCTGGCCGGCTGCTTTCTGGCAAGTCTGATCTATCATGCCTTCGCACTGCCACCTCGGAAATCCACAGATCTTCTTCCCGAAGAGAGCGTAGCAGAACGTCTGAAAAACAGAGGTGCAGGTATACTTGCCACCTTCCGTGAATTGACTGAACAGCAGGGAGCCAATGCAGCCCTACTCTTCCTCTTGTTCTATCCGCTGCCACAAGCCTTGATAACCATCATCACTCCACTCTTCCTGCTGGATCCGGTAAGTCGTGGAGGTGCAGCCCTCAGTACACAGGAGCTGGGTCTCTGCTACGGAACCATAGGCCTTATAGCATTATCGGCAGGTTCCATCATCGGCATAAAGACCATCAAGCAAGAAGGACTTACTACACACCTCAAAACCATGGCACTCTGCATGAGTTTCCCTTGTCTGGGATATTTGTTGGTCAGTCTGTTATCCATAGAGCATTTTGCCTTGGTTAGCCTGTTTGTCTTTGCAGAGCGTTTCTTTTACGGCTTTGGCTTTGCTGCCTACGTGCGCTTTCTGCGCTTCTTCTGTGCAGGAAAGGCACATTACTATACCTGGTGCAGCATTTATGCCACCTTAGGTTTTTCCCTGCCAGGATTCATAGCTGGTTTCCTGCAGGAGACACTGGGCTATCCGGTGTTCTTTGTCATCGTCATTGCCACCGGCATCGTGCCGCTGGCCGTGTCCAGCAAGATCATGAAAACTATTCACAAATAAAAAATACTATAAAAAACCAAACCTATGTTGACTAAGATTTTCGGATTTAATTCCAAGACCATGACGCTCAAGAAGGAGATCATGGGTGGTATTACAACTTTCCTTACCATGGCCTATATTCTGGCCGTGAACCCTAGCATCCTGAGCGATGCCGGTATGGACAGTGGTGCCGTATTTACTGCTACCGTAGTTTCTGCTGTGGTAGCTACACTGGTCATGGCACTCTATGCCAAGCTTCCTTTTGCACTGGCTCCGGGCATGGGCTTGAATGCCTTCTTCGCCTATACCATCGTGCTTACCATGGGGTACACCTGGCAGTTTGCCCTCACAGCCGTCTTCCTGGAAGGTCTCATCTTCATTGCGCTTACCCTTACCGGCTTACGCCAGAAGATTGTAGACTGCATGCCATTGCTGCTTCGTCGCTCCATCTCACCAGGTATTGGTCTTTTCATTGCCTTCATCGGCTTGAAGAATGCCGGAATCGTTACGTCAAACGCCTCTACACTGGTTTCATTGGGCAACCTGCATGAACCTGCTGTCCTGTTGGCATGCCTGGGTATTCTGCTCAGTGCAGTGCTGCTGGTACGCGGAGTAACAGGAGCACTGCTCATCGGTATTCTGGTCACTACCGTAGTGGGTATTCCATTGGGAGTTACTCACTTCACCTCTATTGTAAGTACCCCTCCAAGCATGGCTCCAGTGTTCTGCCAGTTTGAGTGGGCAAGTATATTGAGCGTAGATATGGTGATCTGTGTGCTCACTTTCCTGTTCATTGACATGTTCGATACCATAGGTACCCTCATCGGAGTGAGCAACCGTGCCGGCATGGTAGATGAGAACGGAAACATTCCTCACCTCAAGGATGCCTTCATGGCCGATGCCATCGGAACCACTTTAGGAGCTGTTCTGGGTACATCTACAGTTACAACCTACGTGGAAAGTGCCTCAGGTGTAAACGTAGGTGGCCGAAGCGGTCTCACCTCTTTCACAGCTGCCACCTGCTTTGCTCTTTCTCTGTTCCTGGCACCATTGTTCCTGTCCATTCCGGGCGAAGCCACAGCTCCTGCACTGGTGCTGGTAGGTGTCATGATGATGCACGACATCCGCAAGGTGAATTTCCAAGACTACATCTCGGCTATACCTTGTTTCATCTGCATTGCCTTCATGCCACTCACCTATTCTATCTCCGACGGTATTCTCATGGGATTGATCTCTTGGGTACTCATTCATCTGGGTTGCGGCAAGTACAAGGATCTGAATCCGGGTATGATTATCCTGGCCATTCTGTTCGTGCTGAAATACGCTTTCTTATAACAGATTGAGCCGATGAAGAAATTCATATTGTTCTTTCTGTGCACGGTTTTGTCGGCCCTGCCTTTGTCTGCCCAAATGACAGCAAGGCAGGTGCTAGAGAAAACCATGGATGTACTAAACAAGGAGAAAGGCTATAGTGCAGACCTGCAGATCAAAGCTATGGGCCTGAAGTTCCAGGTAGCCTTGGCGGTTCGTGGACAACAGTCTCTTTTCAAGACAGATGAGGGTGACATGTATGTCAATGGCACCAATACCTATGCCTACGACAAGAAGAAAAACACGGTTACCATCTCTACCCGAAAAAAAGAAGAGAGAATGCAGATGGACATGAGCTCCACCTTTTCCACGGGATACGACCTGACCATAGAAAAAGCCAAAGATGCTTATGTACTCCGTTTCAAGAAGCAGAAAGGAAACAAGACCAAGGATGCACCTTCATCGGCAGAAATGACTGTCAGCACTCAGAACTTTTATCCGAAGACCATCCACGTAAAGAGCGGTATTATCAGCACCACTATAACCTATTCTAATATAAAGACGAATATCCCGGCCCAGTTGGTTGCTTATAATGCCCAGAAATACCCCGGTGCCACCATCGTTGATAAACGTTGACGTGAATCTTTTCAATTATCTAGTATGTGTTTTCAGAAAAAAAAGTATATTTGCAACCAAAGTATTTAGAATATGAGTACACTTCAAAAATTGCCTATTGGCATACAGGAATTTGAAAAGTTGCGTAGAGAGGGATGTTTCTATGCCGATAAGACCAAACAGATTTACCAGATGGTAAGTCAAGGGTGCTATTATTTCCTATCCCGTCCAAGAAGGTTCGGAAAGTCACTGCTCATGTCCACCATCCATGCACTGTTCAATGGAAAGAAAGAACTGTTTGACGGTACCATTGGCCAGCGTTTGGCCATAGCAGACCAACCGGATATTACCTGGCAGGTCCATCCTGTGCTGCATCTGGATTTAAATACACAAAAATATGACTGTATTGAAGCGCTTGAAAATGTATTAAATGAAACCTTGACAGAATGGGAACAACTCTATGGCCGGAATCCTGTGGAAATTGGGTTTGGACGTCGTTTCCAGGGTGTTATCAAGAGAGCCTATGAAAAAACGGGTCATAGAGTAGTTATTCTGGTTGACGAATACGACAAGCCCATGCTGCAGGCTATTGGCAATGATTCCCTCCAGCAAGAGTTCCGCGATACGCTGAAGGGATTCTACGGAGCCCTGAAATCCATGGACGGTTGCATCAAGTTTGCCCTACTGACGGGAGTGACCAAGTTTGGCAAGGTGAGTGTGTTCAGTGACCTGAATAACCTGAACGACATCAGTATGGATGCCGAGTACTGGGATATCTGTGGTCTGACAGAGCAAGAGATAGAGGCATCTTTCCCTGCAGAGATTGATGTTCTGGCAAAGGCCAACGGAATGACCTACGACGAATGCGTAGAGACACTTCGCCATCGTTATGACGGATATCATTTTGAGGAAAACTCACCGGGAGTATACAACCCGTTCAGTGTACTCAATACACTGAATAAAAAGAAATTCGGCAGCTATTGGTTCGAGACGGGTACGCCAACCTATCTGGTCACTCTTCTCCAACTGCATCATTATAACCTGGAGGCCATGGCCAAGACTCAGACATCGGCCGATGTACTGAATTCAATAGACGGACACGATACAAATCCTATTCCAGTTATCTTCCAAAGTGGCTACCTGACCATAAAAAGTTACAATTCCCGCTTTGGCACTTATTTACTGGATTTCCCGAACAAGGAAGTGGAAGAAGGATTCCTGAAATTCCTGATACCATTCTATACCCGCATCAATGCGGTAGAGAGTGCTTTCCAAATCCAGTGCTTTGTGGATGATGTGGAAAATGGACGCACCGAGCAGTTCATCAACCGCTTGAAATCTTTCTTTGCCGGAACGCCTTATGAACTGGTGAAAGACCTGGAGAACCATTATCAGAATGTACTCTTTATCATTTCCCGTCTTATGGGCTTCTACACTCAGGCTGAATACCACACCTCAGAGGGCCGTATTGATATGGTCATCAAGACCCAAAAGTTCTGCTATGTGATGGAGTTCAAACTGGATGGTACAGCCGAGGAAGCACTGGAGCAGATCACAGACAAGAACTACACATTACCATTCGAAATGGATGGTCAGCAGATTATCCGCATAGGCATGAACTTCAGTAGCCAGACACGCAATATCGAGCGGTATATTCTAGGGTAAGGTTTTGCAGGCGAGTTTACCAAAATGACAAGAGGTATTTTCATACAAAAAGTAAGGTAATTCATACAACTGACGCCAGTTTCTTCTTTTAGGCCGAGCAATGTTAGTTATTTTGCACCGTAAAAATTGAATATTATGGCAGTCAGACGAACAAAGATTATACTCTTAACAGTATTAGTTTTCATAACAACCTCACTCTCTTTTGTTGGATACTGGGCATATAAATACTATGGTGATCTATTACCAGAGATGCCGGATAACAATTATTATGAAAATATGGAGCAAAGAGCAAATTCTGCAATGAAGGTTATCAAAAGGCATAACTTAAATGAAGATTACTGTTTGTTCATAGACTACTCTATTCCGAGCGGGACACCACGATTATTCGTATGGTCGTTAAAGAACAAAAAAGTTGTAGCATCCTTCTAGGCTGAAAATGTTGTGTGAATTGCATGTGGGTATTCATTTTAAACTGTGATTATTGTGACTATTGTGACGCATGACCATATATTAGTACAAAAAAAGCCGCAGAAATACTACGGCTCTTTATGGTTTAACAAGATGATGAGCATGCCACCTGTGCAGATCCAGAAGCAGGCTCTACAAGTGCGGTCGAACCAAATGAGAGGACGGGTAATTTCCTTTACCTCTGTTACGGTGACTTCGTATGGAATGGAGTCACGCTCCACTACCCTTACCGTATCTTTTAAAAGCTTATACCTGTACTCTATGAATTTATCCTTTATATAGAGAGTGTCACGAGAACGGTCAACCAGCTTATCCTGATAGATATAAATGCTGTCATACTGCATGCTGCTCAGATAAACCGTATCGGTATGGATATCACGAACCAGCTGTGTAGTAACCTTGGTGCTGCCACAAGAGCAGCACATAAGGAAAGGAATCAATAATAAGATGTTTTTCATTTACCTGCACTTTTATGTAATTCACGGATCACTTGATGTCGGTTTTTAGAGCGATTCTTCTTGCAAGAGATGTGAATCCAGTAATCGCGTCCATTCACGGTTTCAAGAATAAGCTGGTCATAATCAGTATGGAACTCCAGAAAGGAGAGCCAGCTTTTGGCCAACTCCATATCCGTATGGGATTTGTTGTCATCCCAATCGGAATAAGCGGTCTTTGGAAGCTGGATGTCGGCTGCCTCACCCAGGGTGTGCTGGCTGGCATACGCACCACCCACCTTCTGGTTCAACACCGGACAACGATAGCCAGAACTGATGATGATGGGCTGACCGGCAAACTCACGGAGTGGTTCAAGGCATACCTTGCAGAGCTGTTCCATACGAGGGATAAACTGCGATGGAACTGTGTTGTCAATGCCAAGGACTTTAGCAGTGGCAGAGCGTTCAAACTCTGCAAGAATAAAATGTTCTGATAAACGTAAATTCATAATTTATATTCTTTTATTTACTCAATGGTTAAAGTGATTTGATGGCCTCTTTCGGCCGATTTGCGAATGCGCTCATACAGTGTATCAAAGGCGATGCGTGACCGACATAGGCACCCAGGGGCAATGTAAGTCCCTACAAGGATGGTGCTGTCTTCCAGGTTATACACCCCATTCCCGAAACGGATGTTGCAACCGGCCCCAAGATGGGGGAACTTGCGATGAAAGATGGG
The DNA here is from genome assembly GCA_024401095.1 of Bacteroidaceae bacterium. Classification (GTDB taxonomy): domain Bacteria; phylum Bacteroidota; class Bacteroidia; order Bacteroidales; family Bacteroidaceae; genus Minthousia. Next base: position 7,683 of record JAKSLR010000032.1, on the reverse strand, counting down.
GTCTTCTGTTAATTGCACAGGATAGATACCTGCTTCCAGCATGTAATGGGTGTTTTCAGCTGTATCGCACACGTGATGATTGTCTATAAAGAGTTCTCCATTGGTTGTGTCGGTCTTCTGAAGGTAACGTTTTATAATGATATCCATAAATTAACAAATTAACAAATTAACATTTTATAGCTGCCCAATACTGGCCAATGTCCTTGAAGCCTGCAGGAAGCTGATGACGGATAATCTTGGGGAAAATAGCTCGCAACTGAAAGAAAAGTCTTTCTCCCGGTTCATCGGAATCTGGACAGATATGAAGCGTGAATCCGTTGAGGAGCTTCGCATCTTCTTCCTTGAGCAATGTGCTAGATGGTATGGCCACAGCATACAAACCCTTACTGAGGTAAGCCAGACAATCACTGACACCTTCTGCCAGATAAAGGTTGGAACCTTTGGGAAGATCCTTCAGAACCGGCAGATTGAAGATGTGACAGGTGGAGCCTTTCGGAAAACGGAATCTTGGCTTGCCCTCTTTACCCAGATAACGGCTCTGTACGCTCATCAGATTGCCTTCTATATCCCTGTAAGGTATCAGTAAAGCAGGACCGTCGAAATAGGCTGTCCGTGGGCTGCTGCTCATGGGGCAACTGTAGGAAATACTGCTGATACCTAACTCACGGATGACTTCACGGGAAAGCCTGCGCTCGCAAAACAGGAAATGTTCTGCTTCGGCATTCAAGACAGGCTGTGCCATCAGGCGTGTCAGGTATGGGATGTCGGGCGTTCTTTCTTGAACATTATTCTTTTGGATGACACGGGTCTGCTGCTTTACTTGCTTCTGATGGTAGTCCTTACCGTCCTCTGAAAGGATAATCCCGAACTCCCGGGCAAGCCACTGGCAGGACTCGTAGAAATTCCAGCCTTGGGTGTTCATCACCAAGTCAATCACGCCACCACGGGCACCACATACATAGCAGCGGTAGCGGTTCTTTTTTATGTTAAAGGTCAACGAAGGACGGGTGTCATCATGAAACGGACACACGGCCTTATGGCGCACCACACGGATTGCCAGTGCCCCAGCAACCTGCTCTATGGGCAGGTCCTGAAGCTTTTCTATATCAAATTTGTCTAACATCTTAATTAAATCAATTTACGATACTGGTTCTTGGCTATCTTCTCTATCCAGCCTTTGGCCTTCCATTGGCTGATGAAGAAACGCGATTGGGTCAGGTTGCCGTTTTCTTTGATCAGCAGGTCTATCTGCTGTCTGGTGAAGAGGGTGGTCAGCTGGTCAATAAGGCGTTCGTCTGTCTTGTATTCCACCCCTTCCATGCGCTTCTTGTTCAGCTCATTGTACTTGGCACCCCAGCGGTTCATCATGCTGCCCAGAATGCTCTCACAGAAGTACTTGTAGAGCTTGCGCACATATCGCTGTACGGTTAGCAGCTCCTTCTCAGGCAGAGTGACCTCCCCCTTGCAGAACCGGTGTATGTCAATCCCCTTTTCCAGCAGGTACAGGTAATAGCAGAGGGCCGATGCACGAAAGGCACTCACGCTGGAACGCTTGCGGAACACATCCAAGGCATTGTTGCCCGACTTTAGCGCTTCTTCAGCTTTCTTCTTGCACCAGCGGCGGATGTCTTTCTCCAGCCACTTCATGTCAAGCAGTATGGTAGGTTGCAGAGCACCTTCGCTGGTATAGCAGTCGTCCATCATCTCCTGCAGGATGTCACTCACAAGCTGTTCCTGAGCTTCGGTCAGCTCCTTGAATTCTGCAGGATCGGCACCTAATTCATCGTCCAGCTGAATGAGGATGTTTCGGGTCACGTTACCGCCCAGGATGCTCTTCTTGTCCATGAAGTCGTCCACATCGTTGGGTGTGGCACAGAAGAGAGAACAGATATTAATGTCTGATACCGCAGAATAGGAATTCTCGGAGGCAAAATCCTGACCAAACTTAGACCCCAGGTCGTATGCTACTCGCATGATGGTACGCAGGTTACTGTACGACTGCTTGCCGGCTTCGGTCAACTGGGCTAATTCCTCGGCATACATCCAGAAAGTAGTATAGTCGCCCAGGATTCGCTTGTACATGTCAGCTCTCTTGTTCAGTACCGTCTTACTGGTGTTTGCAGGCAGACATCGGATAGTGGTTTTAGGAGGTTCCCCGCAGTTTCCGCTTTTCTTGGCATTCTTGGTCTCTCTGTAGATCTGTTCTCTGAGGCGCTCCGCATCATCGTGAGCCGTGAGTGTAGGATCAATGATCTGAGTGACCAGATTATCGGTAAAACCCTTACCTGTAGAGGGGGGCGCTTCAACTATGACTTGCAGTAAAAGAGAATGCAAGCGCTTGTCAAAGGGGTACTTCAGGCGGATTCTGGTAGCCAATGCACAGAGCGGACTCAGTGCTGCCATAAGTACGGCATGCTTACGGTTAGGAGGTGCTGCCTGTACGTTCTCCCGGAGAATAGGCGGCAGGTCCTTTTCGGGAATCGGTAGCTTTGTCCACTTATACTTGGGATTGTACACCATGTCGTCATCCTCATCGTCCTCTAAATCCACCGGAGGTGCATCTGCCAGAGGGAGGTCCTGAACCTCCTGCTCTGGAAAAAGTGTAACGTCTTTTGCCATCTTAATCAATAATGTTAAATGCATGAATCAGTTCATTGTAAACCTTGAAAGCAAGATCTTTGCGGTCTTCGCAGGATGTAGCATCTATGGTACGCATGTGTACCTGATACTTACCATTCTGCATGTGTACCAGGCTCACGTACCTGCCTTCATATAGCTTAGGATTACGTCTGTGCCTGTGTCCGTTGGTGTGGGTCTCTTCCTCAAAAAGGAAAAGGTCATCGGCATTACGGGTAAGACAACCACGGTAGCACTGGCCTTCGGTAAGAAGGTCGTCTTCCTGAAGAATGGTCTTCAAGTCAACACATAAGTTTAAATTCTTCTTCATCGCTTATTTCAGTTTTTGAATATCCACTACGGTTATATCCTGATACCACATCCCCTCATACTCACGTATACTGAAACGGAGAGAACACACTACCAGTTCATTGGCATAGAAATTACCCTCTGCCATATTCCCCAACAAGGTAGCCAGAAGGCTGTTGCTCTGGCGATCCGGAACGTCACTGCGGTTGTAACCTGCAAACTCCTGCAAGCGGATTTGCTTCTTGTAGAAGATACCTCCCTGCTGGCTCCTGCTGGGTGCTTGAGTAAGGTCACCACAACCCAGGACTTTGTAAATTGCTGTAATCATAATTCATTGATTTTTAAAACCTGATGCAAAAGTAGGAAGGTCCGTACGGGTAAAATTGGAACTGAAATTTACTCTTCATTTTTCTTCTGACTTTAGGCTGAATTCCTTCAAAAGACGGTTGAGCATGACACGGTGTTCGCGAGTCAGGCAGACGGTTCCCGACCCCGTATAGTGGTTGTTACGTCTGGTGACTTGTTCCATTCTCAGGTGGAGGTCAACGGTGGTAAACTCCTGTATGCGATACACCCCCCTGTCCAGCAGAAAAGCCACAAGGCTTGTGACTCGGCACCAGTTAGGCTGGCCTTCATGCTTGCCACGGGTGGTAATAAGACTGTCGGCTATTTCAGCATGCACAAGGATTTCCTGCCAGAGCGCCCGAATGTGACCGGCATACTGCTGGCTGGCACACGCATCAATCCGTCCCACATACTGTAGGATGTCATTCAAGGCACGCTGGCGCGCCTCTTCGGGTGATAGACTTGAAGGCTGGATAAACAGTCTTCCTTCACGGGCAGCCTTTCGGAGGGTTGCCGTATTGAAGTCACTGAGAGTGACTGGCTTGAGCTTTGCTTCCATTGTTTTTCGGAATTTTGAAAAACAGGAAGCTCCGGAGCTGGAAATCATCACAGATGGGCTAAAGCCGGCCGCCCACCGCTGATGCCTGCGTTAATTTTCTATGACAAAAACTAATGATATTTGAAATAATAATTCTATCTTTGTGAAGCCTATGGACACTGCCCTATCTGACTTTCACATGACGAAGTTCCGACTTTTCCAGGGCAGGAAAAAATTTTTAGCCATGAGGTAGGTTTTACAGTAGGGAAAAAGTAGGAAAGTAGGTTTTTGGGTAGGAAGTTGAGTACATGAATTTGTGTTGAACGCTGTAAATTACCGGAATATGCAAAATAATAAAAACGCATTTAGCGCACTCCAGAATATAGAACTCTGGTGCAACTCCATAAAAAATGCCAATACCGTTACTGCCAAGTGTGCAGGTATGCTGGCACTTCTGATGGAAGTGGAATATGCCATAGAAAAATATAGATCAATGGCAGAAAGATTTAAGACTCAATTGCCAACGGATGTTACTGTAAAGGACTTTGAGGAATGGGCAGAAAAATTAGACGAAATTAGATCGATGTACATTCTAAAAGACATTAAGGATTATAACAATAATTATTTCAAAAACCGTAAAGATGATGATCATGATATCGAGGAAGCATTTTCAATGGCAGAAACAGATAAAATGGACACGGGACAATCCGTTCCAATGTCATTCATAGACGAGCAGCTGGCAGAAAACATTGCCAATTTAAAAAACTTTGTTCCTTATTTGGAACCAGCTGAAAGAGTTCAAGTTGATAATAACACCATCAGGATAGCTGATGCCCGCACAAAAGTACTCGAATTAGAAATAGGATCTATTCTTACAACCAAGTTCCGATGGCTCACAACAATTATTGAAGATATAATCGAGTTACTTACAACCCCAACAAAAGAGGCGTTTCATGAAATCTATGTGCATTTCTGTTGCATATTTTACGAAAACAGAGGATTGAAACACTGTGACAGACAAGAAGAAGAATGGATTGAAGATCATGAAGACAAAACGAACTTTCTGGAGCTGCTTGACGAGAAGATTACAAACCTTCGTAAAGAAATTAATGAAAATTTCTATGGTGAGACATGGGATGATTTTTTTAAGATGTATGATAATCTCATGATAATAGAGACTGTAAAAACCGGACGATATATCTACCGAAACCTTGACTTGTTTAAAAATAAACCAGACTATCTCAATCAATTTCTAATCCACCTCTTCCATTGGATTGGTTTTAATAACATAAAGAATGAAAGAAATGGCCGTCTTAAAAGACCAAATACTGAGGATGAGAATAAGCAAGAAGTAGTAAATGACATTCTTCTGCCGGAAATCTTCAAGGATTCACTCAGAAACAATCCTGCAAGAACAGAGCTGCTTCTTAACATTATCAGGAAGGACATTATTCCAAGGGTGACAGAAAGAAAAGGGGCAAAAGATAAAAAATGGCGCTGGCCACATGTCTATTACGCATTTAAAGATCCTCGTCTGGATTTTATAGCTGCTGATACAGCTAAGATTGCTTTTGGTAGAGCCATGCACGATATAGAGAACAGTCTTGTTGCTAATAATATTGCACAGACTTTCAAGGACCTTAATCCTAAATTCCCATTGGTTCCAGACCAAGCCATCATAACAGACATGGTCAATCTCTTCAAGGCTGTATAGGAAAATGTGAATTTGTTAATTTGTGAGTTTTCGAGATTCTGTTTTGCGGTTTTTAAACGTGAATAAGTGATTTTACCTCTTATTTCGCGTGTGCGCGCATATTAACAATATATATAACTAAAATAATATAAAATAGAAATAGAATAGATAGTAAGTCTCTAGAGGATGAGGTAGTTAGACGTTGGGCAATGCCGAAAGTGATGAATTAACAAATTAACAAATTAACTTTTTGGGTCAGCAGAACAGCGTCAGCCATCAGAATCCATCATACACCTTCTCTCGGGACTTCATTTTTAGTTTCACGAGGTACTCGCAATTGCAACCTCCTCGTGGTTGCAAAAATCAGCACTCCAAAGAAGAAGCCCAGATTCTCAAAATGTGAATTTGTTAATTTGTTAATTCTGCGATTTTTCATTTCATTAGAGAGCAAGATTCACAAGACTCGGGACAACTCCTCTCAAGACTCGGGACAAGCCATTGCTTTACGTAGAAAAGTCCGTATCTTTGCACTGTGATTTCGATCACATGTGTAATCTAACTCTTTTTATTAATGGCAATCAAAATCAAGGCCGTGGAGCGTAATGTATCGTTCCAGGAAGGCGTAGAGAAGTGGGCTTTCGTGCTCCAGACAGACCTCTACAACAAGCTCTCAGCATCTAAGGTAATTCAGGAAGCCAGCCTCCGTTCGGGTATTCCTAAGGGCAGCATCAATGCAGCATGGGATGTTATCGGTGAGGTAATCAAAGCATGGGCTACCGAGGGTCATGCAGTGGCAGTTCCAGGACTGGGAACCATGCGTTTCGGCATCCGCTCCACTTCTGTGGCAAACGTGAACAAGGTAGGCACCGACCTTATCACCAGCCGCCGTGTCATCTTCACTCCTTCTGTAGAAATCAAGGATGAACTGAAGAGAACTTCAATCAACATCACCTGCTACGACCGCAACGGTGAAATCGTGAAGCGTGTCACCTCCAGCGATGATGGCGATGTGGAGGATCCAGAGAACGAGAATCCAGACGATGGCGGTGGCACTACACCAGGTGACAACCAGCAGACTGGCGGTAACCAGACCCAGGGCAATGACCAGACCAATGGCAACCAGACCCAGGGCGGCGGTACGGTAACCCCACCACCTACTGGCGATGACGACATGGGTGATTAACGGCTATGAAAACCTTCTACATTCTGGTAACCATCAGTGTGAGCCTCATTGTAGGAGGTTTTCTCATCCCTCCTACCGGCATCATCGATGGCAGCGTGCTCTCTGCGGTAGGTGAACTGCTTGCCTTTGCAGTAGTAGCCCAGATTCCAGACATCGTACAGATGGCCAGAAACGGCAAGTCCATCAAGCTGCAGAAAGGAGATTTCTCTGCAGAAATTGGAGCCTCAGAGTAAGAAAACACCCTTGTTCTGTGAAAGCATAAGGCAAATATCTTAAACCACCCCAACTTGAGGTGCCATTTTGGCACCTCAAGTTTATAGAAGATTGGTTTTCAACAAAAATTATCGATGAGGATAACCTGTTCTTTAGCGCTTCGAATCAAGGCACTGACATAGGAATAGGCATCCCACACACAACCATTCGGGAAGAGTTGTTCCTCTGGAGTAGAATGCGTCTTTACAAGGAAATCAAGCTGTTCCTGCTGCTTATCCACACGGGATTCCAAGGTTTCAAAGCGGCTGTCCATCTGCTGCTGGAGGGCTATAAGGTGATGATTGACAGAATAGCCGTTTTGAAGATACTCCTTCAGTACATGATTAGCCCACCTTCTAAATTGAATTCCACGATTAGACTTAACCCTATATCCTACAGATAAAACAACATCAAGATTATAATAATCCACTTGATAAATTTTACCATCGGATGCAGTTGTCGCAAATTTTGCGATAACTGATTCGGAAGCTAATTCTTCCTTTAAAGCATTATTCACATGCTTACCAATCGTTTTTACATCACGACCAAATAATTCAGCCATTTGCTGACGATTTAACCACACCGTATCATGTGCAGTATCCAGTTTTACTTGTAGTGATAATGTTTCATCGGGCTGATAAAGAATGATTTCGCCCGTGGCTTCCCTCTCCATATCGGAAGCTGTGTGGAGGTCATGCAGCAACAGAGTATCCTCTGCAGAGCCTTTGGATGTCAGCTCGCTGCCTT